>DATAQR010000081.1:0-4177 GCA_036264565.1 Solirubrobacteraceae bacterium
GCCCTACACACCACAGCCAGTACAGACCGGTGAGAAACCAGGCGTCGGGCCGCAGCAGACCGGCGGCGGCGAGCAGCCACAGCACAGGCGCCCCGCGCCGGGGTCGTTCCACCTCGAGCGCCACCGCCCACACGACCAACGCGATGTAGGTGATGTCGAGATAGCCCTGGGCGGCAAGGTTCTCGACGAAGAAGCGGCTGAGCACGAGCAGCCCGGCCACCGCCCCGACCAGCGGCCCGAAGCAGAGGCGGCCGAGCCGGTAGCAGCCGGCCACCAGCGCCACATAGGAGGCGATCGAGCCGAGTACGACCAGCCGCGCGCCGTATTGCCCGAAGATCGAACAGAGCGCCCCGAAGGCGATTGCCAGCGGGTGCTCGGTCGGCCCGCGATAGACGCTGAAGTCGGGCAGATGCAGGTGCAGCAGGTCGCGCCCCCACAGCAGGGCGTAGAAGGAGTCGTAGGTGGGGTAGGTGGGGAAAGCGAAGTAGCCGAACAGGGCCAGGACGCACATCGCCACGAAGGCGAGCTTGGCCCAGTCGGCCGCATCGAGCGCGCGCAAGCGCCCGGACCGCAGCTGGGCCCTGCCGCTTGCGCGGCGAGGGCCTATCGACATAGCGCTTGCCATCCGGCCGTAGAGCCTATCCGCGCGGGTGCCCGCACAGACCCGCCCGAGCAGGCGTGCGCGCGAACGGCTGCTGACCGACGGGATAGGCTTGCAGCGTGAAGCTGATCATCCAGATCCCCTGTTTCAATGAGGCCGAGCAGCTGCCGCAGACGCTTGCCGAGCTGCCGCGCGCGGTGGACGGTTTCGAGGCGGTGCAGTGGTTGATCATCGACGACGGCTCGACCGATCAGACGATCGCCGTCGCCCGCGCACACGGCGTCGATCACGTCGTGCGGCTGACCAACAACAAGGGCTTGGCGGCAGGCTTTCAGGCGGGCCTGGACGCTTGCCTGAAGCTCGGGGCGGACGTGATCGTCAACACCGACGCCGACAACCAGTACCACGGCGGCGACATCGCAAAGCTCGTGCGCCCGATCCTCGACGGCCGCGCCGACATGGTGATCGGCGACCGCGACGTAAGCAACATCGAGCACTTCTCCTGGCTAAAGAAGCGTCTGCAGCGCTTCGGGTCCTGGGTTGTCAGACAGGCATCCTCCACGCGCGTGCCCGACACCACCTCCGGCTTCAGGGCCTACAACCGCGAGGCCGCCATCCAGCTGCTGGTCGTCTCGAAATTCACCTACACCTTGGAGACGATCATCCAGGCCGGCAAGCAGCTGGTGGCGATCGAGCACGTGCCGGTCAGGACTAACCCGAAGACGCGCGAGTCGCGACTGTTCCCCTCGATGGGCTCCTACGTACGCCGCAACTCGATCTCGATCTTTCGCATCTACGCCCAGTACGAGCCGCTGCGCGTGTTCTGGAGCTTGGCCGCCGTGATCGGGCTGGTGTCACTGGGTGTGTGGGTGCGCTTCGCCGTCGCCTATGTAGAAGGCAACGGCAAGGGCCACGTGCAGTCGCTGATCCTCGGCGCCGTGCTGTTCATCGCGGCGGTCGTGTTGTGGGCGCTGGGCGTGATCGGCGACCTGCTGGCCGCGCAAAGGGTGATGACCCAGAAGACCTTCGAGCGCGTGCGGCGAATCGAGCTGCAACTCGGCGTCGAGCCCTCTCATTACGAATCAGCCCAGGACGCGCAGACCGCCGAGCGGGAGACGGTGCGGGTATGAGTCCAGGCGTCACGGTCTCAAACGACGGGATCATCACCGGCAACACTTACGACAAGTACGGTTCGAGCAACCCGCTGGTCAAGCGGATGATGGCGGGCTTCGAGCGCACGCTGGACGACCTGCTGGCGGCCGCCGCCCCAGGATCGCTGCTGGACGTCGGCTGCGGCGAGGGCGTACTCGTGCACAAATGGGCACAGCGCTTGCCCGACGCGCGCGTGGTCGGCATCGACCTGGAGGAGGACTCGATCCAGGCCGGCTGGCAGCAGCGCCAGGCGCCGAACCTCGAGTACCGGGTGATGAAGGCCGAGAACCTGCCGTTCGCCGACGGCGAGTTCGAACTCACCAGCGCGATCGAGCTACTCGAGCATGTCCCCGACCCTGAGCATACGGTCGCTGAGATGGCGCGTTGCGCTTCTAGCCACCTGCTCGTCTCGGTGCCACGCGAGCCGATGTGGCGGATGCTGAACATGGCGCGCGGCGCCTACCTGAGCGATCTCGGCAACACGCCCGGCCACCTGAACCACTGGTCCAAGCGCTCGTTCGTGCGGATGCTGGGACGCCACGGGCAGGTCGTCCAGGCGCGCTCGCCGTTCCCGTGGACGATGCTGCTTGTCCGGGTCGACTGAGAGCGCGGCGACGAGCGCCGGAGGCGCTCGTGAGCAGACGGACGAGCGCTCCTACGGGGCCGGAGCTCGCATCCTCTCGGTGGGGATCGCCTGCACGGGACTGCTCACGCTCGCCTACTTCTCGATTTCGAGCCATGTGCTCGGCGCAGAAGAGGCATCCCGGATAGCGCTGCTGTGGTCGATCATGTTCGTGATCATCTCGGTGATCTACCGGCCGATCGAACAGCTGCTCTCGCGCACGATCGCCGAGCGACGAGCCCGCGGGTACGGCAAGCATTCGGTGCGCGTGCCGATCGCGATCCAGGCCGGCTTCGCTCTCGGCTTCCTGGCCGTCGCGCTCGCATTCGAAGACGAGTTGGTGAACAACGTCTTCGACCATTCGAGGGCGCTGTATGACGTGCTCGTGGTAGGCACGCTCGCCTACGCCGCCAGCTACTTCGCTCGCGGCTGGCTTGCCGGCCACGAATATTTCGCCCTGTTCGGGGGGCTCGTGCTGATGGAGGCACTCTCGCGACTGTGCTTCGCATTGGCGGTCGCGCTTGGGATCGCCAGCGGACAGACGGCCGTGGCGCTCGGGATCGCGGCGGCGCCGATGGTCTCGCTGGTGGTTGTGCCAGCCGCGTTCACACGCAACCGCTCCGAGCGCAGCGCCGAGAGCGACTCCGCGAGCGCGAGCGCCTCGGGCGGCCGCGTCCACGATGCCGATGTCGCGCTTTCTCACCCGATCACCGCTGACGAGGCTGAGGCGGCGCTGGCGGGGCCGGGGACCGAGGGCGTCCAGGAGGCCGCCGCCCATGACGAGCTCTCACTAAGACGTGGCGGCGGCTTCGCCGGTTGGGTGTCGGGGATCATGCTCTCCGAGCAGACCCTGCTGAACGCCGCGGTGCTAACGATCGCGGCCACGGCAACCAACCAAGGTCTGGTCGGGATCGTCTTCGACGTGCTGCTAATCGCACGCGCCCCCCTGCAGCTATTCCAGGCGATCCAAACGTCACTGCTACCACACCTCACTGGGCTGGAGGCCACCGACGGACACGAGGCGTTCGCGAGGGCGATTCGGATCACGCTGCTGGCGATCGCCGGGTTTGCTGCGGCGGTGGCGCTGGGGTTGCTCGCGATCGGTCCGTTCGTGATGAGCCACCTGTTCGGTCAGCACTACTCCTACGGACGGTTCGGGCTCGCCCTGGTGGGTCTGGGCATGGGGATGCACCTGGCTTCGGGCACGCTCAACCAGTCTGCTCTAGCCCGCGACCAGGCGCGCTCGGCGGCGTTCTGCTGGCTTACGGCCGCAATCCTGTTCGTCGCCTGGATGCTGCTGCCGCTGGTGGGCGAAGAACTGCTGCGCGCCGAGGTTGGCTACTTCGGCGCGACGACACTGCTGGCGCTGCTGCTCGGCTCGGTCTACCGGCGCGGCCACGCGTCCGCCGCTCAGACGGCCTCGACGGCGTCCGCTATCGCGCGGTAGGCGCCGGCCGGATCTGGCGCGCCGAACACGGCCGAGCCGGCGACCAGCAGGTTCGCCCCGGCCTCGCGCAGCGACCGCGCGTTGGCGGGCTCGATGCCGCCGTCAACCTCCAAAGCGACCTCACCACCAAGGATGTGGCGCATGCGTCTTAGCTTCTCCAGCGAGTGCTCGATGAACGACTGTCCGCCCCAGCCGGGATTGACGCTCATACACAACGCCAGGTCGATCGAGTGCGACATCTCCGCCAGCGCGCCAACCGCCGTCGCCGGATTCAGCGCCACCCCCACGCAGGCGCCGGCTTCGCGCACGAGCGAGGCGGTGTAGGCGACGTGCGGCGTCGCCTCGGCGTGGAAGG
>DATAQR010000126.1:0-21340 GCA_036264565.1 Solirubrobacteraceae bacterium
CGGCGAGTGGTTCGGCTGCGAACGCTACGGCTACCTGCCGGACATCATCACGACCGCGAAGGGAATCACCAGCGCGTACGCGCCGATGGGCGCGGTGATCACCACCGACCGCGTCGCCGAGCCGTTCATGCACGGCACCAACAGCTTCATCCACGGCTTCACGTTCGCCGGTCACCCGGTGTGCGCGGCGATCGCGCTGGCCAACCTCGACGCGATGGAGCGTGAGGGTGTGCTCGAGAACGTGCGCAACCACCAGGGCGCCTTCCGCGACATGCTCGACTCGCTGCGCGACGTCCCGATCGTCGGCGACGTCCGTGGGACGGGCTACTTTCACGCGATCGAGCTGGTCAAGAACCAGGACACCAACGAGCAGTGGTCTGACGAGGAGTCCGAGACGCTGCTGCGCGGCTTCCTGTCCGGCGAGCTGTATCGCCGCGGCCTGATCTGCCGCGCCGACGATCGGGGCGACCCGGTGATCCAGCTGTCGCCGCCGCTGATCGCCGATACAGAGCAGTTCGAGGAGATTGAGGAAATCTTGCGGCCGGTACTGACCGAGGCGTGGGAGCGGATCGTCCGGCGTTAGGGCGATCTGAGGAAGACAAGGACGAGCGCATGCTGAGTGTTGAAGGCCTGGTTGAGGAGCTGGGCCTCACACTCGCCACGGGGCAGGAGAGCGCCGGGCGCAGCGTGCGCTGGGTGCACTCGACCGAGCTGCTGGACCCCACCCCCTGGCTGCGCGGCGGCGAGCTGCTGCTCACGACCGGCCTGCAGCTCTCCGGCGCAAAGCTCCAGCGCGAGTTCGTCGATTTGCTCGCAGACCACGAGATCGCCGGGCTGGGCTTCGGCGCCGGGTTCGTGCACAAGAAGGTCCCGGCGGCGATGCTGGGCGCCGCCCGCAAGCGCGGTTTTCCCCTGTTCGAGGTTCCCTACGAGCTGCCGTTCATCGCGGTCACCGAGCGCGTGTTCGCACAGCTGCTCAACGAGCGCTACGAGCTGCTTCAGCGCAACATGGCCGGCGACGTGCTGGCCGAGGCGCTGACCGGTCGCCTGTACCCCGACGAGCTGCAGGCGCGCCTGCGCCCGTTCGGGATCGGCGAGACCGCGGCGGTGCTGGCGTTCTCGCTGCGCGAGCCGGGCGCGGCGGCCTCGACGCTCGAGTCGATCCTCGAGCAGCTCCAGGAGCACGCGCTGGTGGCCACGCGCAACGGGCTGCTGTGCGCCGTGATCGACTGCGAGGCTGGCGCGGACGATCGCCCGGTGGAGCTGGCCCGACGCGTGCGCGAGGAGCTGCGCGCGCGCTTCGGCGACGTCCGCGCGGCGGCCTCGCGCCCGGCGGCGACGCACATGCTCAGGCGCAGCTTTCACGAGGCGCGCTGTGCGCTAGAAGCCGTGCGTTTGGCAAACGGCAGCGCCCCCGATGTCGCCTCCTACCGCGATCTCGGCGCCTTTCAGCTGCTGCTCTCACTGCAGGACGACGACGCGCTGGCCTCCTACACCCGCTCGGTGCTCGGCCCGGTCGAAGCGGACGAGGGCGAGTACGGCGACGAGCTGCTGCGCTCGCTGGACGTGTTCATCGAGAACAACGGTCACTGGGAGCGGGCCGCGCAGACGCTGTACTGCCATCGCCACACGCTGCGCTACCGGATCAAGCGCGTCGAGCAGCTAACCGGCCGCGACTTCTCCCACGCCCGCGACCGGATCGAGTTCTGGCTGGCGCTGCGCGCACGGGAGCTGGCGCGATGAGGATTGGCGTCCCCACTGAGATCAAGCCGGACGAGTATCGCGTCGCGATCACCCCCGCCGGTGTGCGCGAGCTGTGCTCGCGAGGGCATCAGGTACTCGTGCAGAGGGGAGCCGGCGAAGGCAGCGCCATCCCCGACGAACAGTTCGCCGCTCAAGGCTCAGAACTGGTCGCCGATGCCGAGGCGGTGTTCGCGGGCGCCGATCTGATCCTCAAGGTCAAGGAGCCCCAGGCGGCCGAGGTGGATTTGCTGCGCGAGGAGCAGACGCTGTTCACCTACCTGCACCTGGCCGCGGAGCCTGAGCTCGCCGAGGGCCTGTGTCGCTCCGGCGCGACCTGCATTGCCTATGAGACCGTCGAAGACTCAGACGGTCGCCTGCCGCTGTTGGCGCCGATGAGCGAGGTCGCCGGCAAGATCGCCACGCAGGCGGGCGCTTTCATGCTGGAGAAGCCGCTTGGTGGCCGCGGCATCCTGCTGGGTGGTGTGCCGGGTGTGGCGGCGGCGACGGTGCTCGTGATCGGCGGCGGTGTCGTCGGCATGAATGCCGCCTTCATCGCGATCGGGATGCAGGCCGACGTGTTCGTGTTCGACCGCTCGATCGACCGCCTGCGCGAGCTGGAAGTCGCCTTCGGCGGCCGCGCCTCGACCGTCTACTCCTCCTCGCTCGCGATCGAGGAGATGTTGCCCCAGGCCGACCTGGTGATCGGCGCCGTGCTCGTGCACGGCGGCCGCGCGCCGCACGTGATCAGCCGCGAGCAGTTGGGGTTGATGAAGCGCCACGCGGTGCTCGTCGACGTCTCGATCGACCAGGGCGGCTGCTTTGAGACCTCGCGCCCGACGACGCACTCCGACCCAACCTTCGAGGTCGCGGGGATCACCCACTACTGCGTCACGAACATGCCGGGCGCCGTGCCGATCACGTCGACCTATGCGCTCACAAACGCGACGCTCCCCTATGTCCTGGAACTGGCCGGTGGCGTCGAACAGGCGCTCGCCCGCAGCCTCGCGCTGCGCGCCGGCGTGAACGTACGCGCCGGCGAGATCGTCCACCCAGCCGTGTCACACGCCCTGAAGGAGCTCGCATGACAGACACTCTGCGCAACCTGATCGCCGGCGAGTCAAGCGGCGCTGAGGCCGAGACGATGGCGGTGCTCAACCCCGCTACCGGCGAGGAGCTCTGGCGCGCGCCCGTCTCCGACGCCGCCGAGGTCGATCGCGCCGTGCGCGCGGCCCGGCGCGCGTTTACGGCCTGGTCGCAGAGCACGCCGGCGCAGCGCTCGCAGGCGCTGCTGTCGCTGGCCGACGCGGTCGAGCAGCACGGCGAGCAGCTGGCGCGGCTGGAGGCATTGAACGCGGGCAAGCCGATCGAGGCGGTCGCGCGCGACGAGCTGCCGGTGATCGCCGACAACCTTCGCTTCTTCGCCGGCGCCGCGCGCACGCTGGAGGGCCGGGCGGCGGGCGAGTACATGCAGGGCTATACGTCGTTTACGCGTCGCGAAGCGGTCGGTGTGATCGGCCAGATCACGCCGTGGAACTATCCGCTGATGATGGCGATTTGGAAGATCGCGCCGGCGCTGGCGGCAGGCAACACGGTCGTGCTCAAGCCGGCTGAGACGACCCCCGTGACCACGGTTCGCTTCGCCGAGATCGCGGCCGACATCCTGCCCGACGGTGTCTTTAACGTCGTCTGCGGACCGGGCGAGCCGACCGGCCAGGCGCTGCTCGAGCACCCCGACATCGACATGGTCTCGCTGACCGGCTCGGTCGCCACCGGCAAGCACGTCGCGCGCACCGCAGCCGACACGCTCAAGCGCGTGCACCTCGAGCTCGGCGGCAAGGCCCCTGTGATCGTCTTCGACGACGTCGACATGGCGAGCGCAATGGAGACGATCGCCGGCACGGGCTACTACAACGCGGGCCAGGACTGCACGGCCGCCACGCGCGTGCTCGCGGGCGCGGCCGTCTACGACGACGTCGTCTCCGGCCTGGCCGAGCAGGCCCGTGGCCTCGTGCTCGGCGACACGCTCGCGCACGAGACGACGCTCGGCCCGGTCAACTCGCAGCGCCAACTGGGCCGCGTCAGCGGCTTTTTGGAGCGACGGCCGGCGCACGCCGAGGTCATCACCGGTGGCGCGCCAGCCGAGCAACGGGGTTTCTACTACGAGCCGACGGTCGTCGGCGGGCTTAAGCAGGAGGACGAAATGATCCAGTCGGAGATCTTCGGGCCGGTGATAACGGTGCAGCGCTTCTCCGACGAGGCGCAGGCGATCGAGTGGGCCAACGCCACCCGCTACGGCCTGGCATCGTCGGTGTGGACGCGCGACGTCGGCCGCGCGCTGCGGGTATCGAAGGCGCTGCGCTTCGGCTGCGTGTGGATCAACGACCACATCCCGCTTGTCTCAGAGATGCCGCACGGGGGCTTCAAGGAGTCCGGCTATGGCAAGGACCTGAGCGTGTATTCGTTGGAGGATTATACGGTCGTCAAGCACGTCATGGCCAGCCTCCAGTAGGCCGATGAGCTGCGCCTGACGGCGTCCTCGGTCGCTCATGTGCACAGCACATTTCGCTCCCTGTGTCCTTGTCAGGCTTGCTCCTCGACCAACTGGGCGCTTGGTGAGGTAGATCATGGCCAGCCTCGGATAGGCCGGCTCGGCGCCTTGCCCGTTACCGGTTTGGCAAGGACCTGGTAGATCGAAACGAACTGTGTCTTGAAAATATTCCGAGCGGAGCGCAGATACAGCCGCCAAACCCGCAGCCGCTCGGGTCCCGCGATCTGCTCGGCGCGCTCGAGGTTTTCGTCCAGTCGCTTGATCCACTCGCTCAGCGTGTCCTGGTAGTCCCCTCCGAACTCCTCTACGTGCTCGGTGATGAACCCGGCGCCCTCCAGCGCGAGCTGTACGCGTGAGAGGTGCTGCGGGTCTCCGTCGGGGAACACGTAGCGCTGGGTGAAGTCGCCGTGGTAGCCGTTGTAGGGGGGCAGGTGGGCGATCCCGTGGTTCAGCAGTCTTCCCTCTGCTGCGAGCAGGCTGTGCAGCTGCCTGGCGTACACATCGATCTGGTTCTCGCCCACGTGCTCGACCATGCCGATCGAGGCGATCGCGTCGTAGCGCTCGCCGTGCAGGTCGCGGTAGTCGGCGACCCGCACCTGCACGCGGTCGCTGAGCCCGGCTGCGGCGATCCGTCTGCGCGCCAATTCCGCCTGTGGCGGCGACAGCGTTATCCCCACAGCCCTGACGCCGTAGTGCTTGGCGGCGTGGATCACGAATGCCCCCCAGCCGCAGCCGACGTCGAGCACCCGCTCACCCTCCTTCAGGTCGAGCTTCTTGCAGACCAGGTCGAGCTTCGCGTACTGCGCTTCCTCCAGCGTCTTCGCCCCGCGCGAGAAGATCGCGCAGCTGTAGGTCATCGACGCGTCGAGGAACAGTTCGAAGAACTCGTTGGAGACGTCGTAGTGGTGGCGCACCGCCTTGGCGTCGCGCTGCTTGCTGTGGCTACGCCCCTTCAGCCGCAGCTCGCCCTTCGGCGCTCGCGGCGGCAGCGTCAGGCCGGCTGCGCGCAGCGCGGCGATCGCCACTCGTGCGCGCGCGGCACGGTCGAGCTGGGGCTCCTGGAAGTCGTCGATCAGGTCGATCACCTTGTCGAGGTCGTCCACCTCCAACTCGCCGGCGACGTAGGCGCGTCCCAGCCCCAACTCTCCCGGCGCGCGCAGGACGTGGGCGACCGCCTTGGGCGAGCACAGGGTGAACACGGGCCCGTCGCCGTTGCCCGTGCTCGCGGGCAGCTCTGTCCCGTCCCAGAAGCGCACCGTGAAGCGGCGTTCGGGCAGCGCGCCCGTCAGCTCTCTGCGCAACCGCTCAGTGTGCGCGAACAACATCGGCTCCGCATGCTAGCTTCCACACTCGAGTGCCACTATGAGCGCCACCGAAGCCCAGCGTCCGCCCGCGTCCGCCCCAGGCCCCGACGACGTTCAGCCGGTCGCGTTTGAGACCCTCGATCGATTCCTGACCGGCCTGATCACGGTTGGACCGATGGTCGCGCTGGTGTTCGTCGGGTGGCAGTTGTGGGATGGTCTGCTTCACGGCTCGGACCTGATCGTGCTGGCGCTGATGTACGTCCTCACCGGACTGGGGGTGACGGTGGGTCTGCACCGCCTGTTTACCCATCGCTCCTTCAAGACATCCCCGTTCTTCCGGTTCGTCTTCGCGGTGCTCGGCTCGGCCGCGATCGAGGGTCCTGTGATCTCGTGGGTGGCCGACCACCGCAAGCACCACGCCTTCTCCGACCGCGAGGGCGACCCGCACAGCCCGCATGTCGACCATGGTGCCGGGCTGAAGGGGATCCTGCGCGGCCTCGGCCACGCCCACGTCGGCTGGCTGTTCATCCACACCGCCCGCGGCCATCGCGAGCGCTACGCTCCCGACCTGATCGCCGACCCGGTCGTCTCCTTTGTCGACAAGACCTTCTTCGTATGGGCGATCGGCGGCCTGCTGGCGGCCTTTGGCCTCGGTTACGCGATTGGTGGCACCCTCACCGCCGGTCTCACCGGTCTGTTGTGGGGAGGGGCCGTGCGGATGCTGCTGCTGCACCACGCGACCTACTCGATCAACTCGCTCTGCCACTTCTTCGGCCGGCGCACATACGAGACGGGGGATCATTCGCGCAACCTCGCTTGGCTGGCGCCGCTGACGCTCGGCGAGGCGTGGCACAACAACCACCATGCTTTTCCCACCTCCGCCTTCCATGGCCTCAGCTGGCGCCAGCTCGACATCTCCGCGCTCGTGATCCGCTTGATGGAGGCGGCGGGCTTGGCCTGGGACGTGGTGCGGATCAGCCCGGAGCGGCGGGTCGCAAAGGCCATCACCTAGTCTTCGTTTATGTCAGAGATCCCGCCGGTCAGTGAGATCCTCGCTGGCAGGGCCGGTGAGGAGATGGCGCTGGGCGATCGTCATCTGAACCCCAAGCTGGGCCGGATCGTGCGCACGCTCGGCTTCGACAAGCAGTGGGTACACGGTGAGGGTGCGCACCTGATCGACTCGAACGGCGATCGCTACCTCGACCTGCTTTCCGGCTACGGCGTGTTCGCGATCGGCCGCAACCACCCCGAGGCGATCGCGGCCGTGCGCGAAGCGATGGAGGCGCAGACCGCCAACCTGCCGCAGCTGGGCGTGACGCTGCTCAGCGGAGTGCTTGCCGAGCAGTTGCTGGCGCGGGCGCCCGGCTCGGTCGGCGCGATGGTGCCCGCCAACAGCGGCACCGAGTCGGTCGAGGCGGCGATCAAGATCGCCCGCGCGGCCACCGGGCGTCCGCGCATCCTCTACGCCGAGCACGCCTTTCATGGCCTCACGCTCGGCTCGCTGTCGCTGAACGGCGATAACAGCTTTCGCGAGGGCTTCGGGCCGCTGCTGCCGGAATGCGAAGCGGTGGCGTTCGGCGACGCCGACGCGCTGGCGGCCGCGCTTGTGCGCGGCGGGGTCGCGGCCTTCGTAGTCGAGCCGATCCAGGGCAAGGGGGTTAATGTGGCGCCCGAGGGCTACCTGCGGAGCGCGCAGCGGCTGTGCCACGAGGCGGGCGCGCTGCTCGTCTGCGACGAGGTGCAGACCGGGCTGGGGCGCACGGGTCGCTTCTTCGCGCTGGAACATTGGGATGTGGAGCCGGACCTGATCTGCGTCTCAAAGGCGCTGTCAGGCGGACTCGTGCCGATCGGCGCGGTGCTCGTCTCGCGCGAGGCGTTTGACAGGGTGTTCGACGGGATGGAGCGCGCGGTGCGCCACGGCTCGACCTTCGGCGGCAACGACCTCGCCGCGGCGGCGGCGTTGGCGACGCTACGGGTGATCGACAGCGAGGGGCTGGTGGAGCGCGCCGAGCGACTCGGCGAGCTGCTGCTCGAGCTGACGTGTCCCCTGGTCGATCGCTACGAGGTCGTCTCCGGCGTGCGCGGGCGCGGCTTGATGTGGGCGATCGAATTCGGAGCGCCCACGCGCGGGGCCAGGCGCTCGTTGTGGAACGTCGCCGAGCGCGCCCAGCCCGGCATCTTCTCGCAGCTGGTCGCCGGGCCGCTGTTCCACGAGCACCGGATCCTCTGCCAGGTCGCCGGGCATCGCATGAACGTCGTCAAGGCGCTACCGGCGCTGGTGGTCGAGGAGGCGGAGATCCGGCGCTTCGCCGCTGCGCTGGAGGACGTGGTGGCGCGCGCCGAGCGCGTCCCCAGCGCGTATGCGCGCTTCGGCGCCCGCATGGCGGGGAGGGCGCTGAACGTGCGCAGGTGAGTAGCGCCTGCGCACGCGTTGGATCGCCTGACAGTCCTCGCACGGCCGGCCTTGCGCTCGCGCCGCTAGCCTGTCCGGCCGTGCTCACACCCAGAGATGACATCCGCAACGTGGCGATCGTCGCCCACGTCGACCATGGCAAGACGACGCTGGTCGACGCCATGCTGTGGCAGTCCGGCGCCTTCCGCGAGGGCCAGGACGTGGCCGACCGCGTGATGGACTCGATGGACCTCGAGCGCGAGAAGGGGATCACGATCCTCGCCAAGAACACCTCGTTTCATCACGCCGGCGTGAAGCTCAACATCGTCGATACCCCCGGCCATGCCGACTTCGGGGGAGAGGTGGAGCGTGGTCTGACGATGGTCGACGGCGTGCTCTTGCTTGTGGACGCCTCCGAGGGCCCGCTGCCGCAGACGCGCTTTGTGCTGCGCAAGGCATTGGAGTCCAGACTGCCGGTGATCCTCGTGGTCAACAAGATCGACCGCTCCGACGCGCGTGTCGCGGAGGTGATCGACGAGGTCTACGAGCTGTTCCTCGACCTCGACGCCGACGAGGAGCAGATCGAGTTCCCGATCGTCTACTGCAACGCGCGCGCCGGCATCGCCACGCTCGACTACGAAACGGGCGCCCCGACTCCCACCGAGGGGACGCTGGCGCCGCTGCTGGACCTGCTCGTGAAGCACATACCGGCGCCGCTGCACGATCCCCAGCACCCGCTGCAGGCACTCGTCACCAATCTTGACGCGTCTCCGTACGTTGGTCGGCTGGCGATCTGTCGCGTGCGCAACGGCAGTATCAAGCGCGGTCAGCAGGTGGCTTGGTGCCGCGCCGATGGGTCGATCGAGCGTGCGCAGGTATCCGAGCTGTACGTGACCGAGGCGCTTGACCGCGTCGATGCGTCCGAGGCCGGCCCGGGAGAGATCATCGCGGTCGCAGGGATCGCCGAGATAACGATCGGCGAGACGCTCGCCGACCCCGCCGATCCGCGCCCGCTGCCGGTGATCACGGTGGACGAGCCATCGCTGTCGATCACGATCGGGATTAACACCTCGCCGCTGGCCGGCAAGGAGGGTTCAAAGCTGACCGCGCGCCAGATCCGTGAGCGGCTGGACCGCGAGCTGGTCGGCAACGTGTCGCTGCGCGTGGTGGACACAGAGCGGCCGGGTGGGGATCCCAATCAATGGGAGGTGCAGGGGCGCGGCGAGCTGCAGCTTGCCGTGCTCGTGGAGATCATGCGCCGCGAGGGCTTCGAGTTGACCGTCGGCCAGCCGCACGTGCTGATTCGCGAGATTGACGGTAAGCGCCACGAGCCGTTCGAGCGGCTCTCGATCGACGTGCCCGAGGACTACGTCGGTGTGGTCACGCAGATGCTCGCGCTGCGCAAGGGCCGCATGGAGCATATGACCAACCACGGCACGGGTTGGGTGCGGATGGACTACATCGTCCCCGCCCGGGGCTTGATCGGCTTCCGCACCGAGTTTCTGACCGAGACGCGCGGAACGGGCCTGATGCACCACGTGTTCGACCGCTGGGAGCGTTGGGCGGGCGATCTGCGCACGCGTCCGAGCGGCTCGCTGGTGGCAGACCGGGCCGGGGCCACGGCCGGCTATTCGCTCACGAGCCTGAGCGAACGCGGGATGCTGTTCGTCGGCCCGGGCGAGCAGGTCTACGAGGGGATGATCGTCGGTGAGAACTCGCGCTCAGAGGACATCGACGTGAACCCGACCAAGGAGAAGCATTTGACAAACATCCGCTCCTCAACCTCCGATGTGTACGAACGCCTGGCGGCTCACCGCAAGCTCACGCTCGACGAAGCGCTCGAGTTCGTGCGCGACGACGAGTGCGTCGAGGTCACCCCGGAGACGGTGCGTGTGCGCAAGGTCGAGATGGGCAGGGTCGAGCGCTTGAAGGCCGCGCGGCTGCGGCGGTAAACACAACCGAGGCCCACCAGCGGCGGGCCTCGGTGTAGCGACGCATGCGTCGGGGGCGAACGATAGGGTCCGGCGCATGAACAGATCGATCAGACGTCCGAATGCCGTGCTTGCCGTGCTGTGCATCGCAATCCTCGGCTTGGTGGTGGTCGCACCCGCCATCGCCGCCGCGATCCACTTCGAACGCGAGAGCCTAAAGAGCTACGAAGCGCAGCTGCACAAAGGCGAAGTGCACGCGCTCACCTTCCATCCCGGCAGCGGCGGCGGCGCGGGGCACCTGCACATCTCGCTGAACAACGGCGAACACATGACCGTCACCTACGTCGCCGGCGAACAGGGCAAGCTGGTTGCGCAGGCACAGGCGGCCAACGCGCGCGTGAAGGTCGCCACCGTCACGGCCAAGAAAACGGCGCCGGTCAAACACAAACTGCGCTACATCGCCGGTGGGATCCTGATCGTGGTGATCATCGTCGTGCTGATCGTCCTGCTCGTCGGCCGCCGCCGCGCCGTCGCGGGCGATGGTCCGCAGGCGCCGTCAGAGGGCGGCGCCGCTTCCCAGCCGTAGACATAGGCGACTACGCAAGCGATCACAAACACCGCGACGACGAGCAACACCGGTCCTGAATCCTCGCTGAGCGCGCCCACCAGACCCGCGGTGAGCCCGCCCGCGAGCGCGGCCAGCCAGGCCGGGTCGGACTGGACAGGCCACAGCAGGCGCTCGCGGTAGCGCACGGCCGCCGCCGTGAGCAGCAGCGCAAGTGCGGCGAGGAGGGGCATCAGGCCGTTTCCGAGCTCCTGCCAGGCCGCTTCGTAGCGGCGCACGATCAGATCCTGGATGTCTGAGACCGATCGCGCGTCGAGCACACTGCCGGTGAAGTGCCCGGCACCGTGCGCGGTTGCAAGGTCGACGATCGCCAGCGCCAGCAGCCCGACCAGCGGCGCCGCCATCACCGCGAGGATGCGCCCGCGGCGCAGCGGGCCCGGCAGCAGCATCACGGTCGCGACCGCGGTCCCGGCGCACACGAGGATCACGCCGCCGACGCCGGCGCCGATCCGCGCCGCGCCCTCGACCAGCGCCAGTAGCGCGCCCACGGACGCCATCGTCGCGGCTGTTCGGCGTGAGCGAGTAGCTGGGTAGAGCGCGGCGGCCACCGCCGCGAAGACGAGTACCGCCAGGCCGGACTTCAGCTCGTTGCCGATCCCGTAAAAGCGAGCGCCGTAGGCGGGGTTGGGGCCGAGCAGCGAGCGCATCAGCAACTGCGTGCCGGCGAGGGCATCGACAGTGATCGCGAGCACCGCGGTGGCAGCGGGAGCGATCGGCGCACGTGGCCAGTCGATCACAGCGTCCGTAAGCGCGGCGAGCGCGAACGAGATGACTACGATCAGCGCGTACTCGGCGCCGGCGCTGGGCTCGAGCGCGGCTGGGACGAGGACGGCGACCGGCGCCCACAACATGGCCAGCGCGCCAACCCGGATCGCCCAGCGCACCCGGGTATCGGCGGCGACGGCGCGTCTGCGCTCGCTGCCCGGTGCGGCTTCGGCGCCCGTGTCAGGCCGGCTGGCCGCAACCGCGAGCCCGATGCTCGCCAGTAGCAGCGCCCACGCCGCCAGCAGGCATGCAAGCGCCGGCAATCGTCGCGGATAGACGACTTCCAGACGCGCCTTCAGCGAACGCAGCGCACCCCCGTCGAGCGCTCCGTCGAGGTGGATCGGCTTTCCCTGCGTCGCTGCGGCGATCGGTAGCCCCAGGTAGCCGAGCAGCGTGGGCGCCACGTCGACGGCGGCGACGATTCCGCGTTGCTCGGTGGTCTGGGAGCTGAGCGTGCTTCGGCTGGCGCCGGCCGGTCCGGTCAGCGCGATCCAGTGCAACTCGTGGGCGCGCGGACCGCTCGCCTGCTCGATCGCCAGCACCAGCTCGCCCGTTCGGCGCGCGCGCACCAGCGCGAGCAGCCTGGCGCGGCCGAGCCCTCCGGCCTGCACGCTCAGGACTTGCAGCCTCAGCGGCGAGGCGACCGTATCAGCGAGTCGCGCGGCGCGTTCGATGTCTCGCAGCAGCTGCAGGGAGTTGTAGCCCCCCTGTGCGGTGCTGAACAGGCCGACCGAAAGCCCTGGGATTGACAGCAGCTCCCGCTCGACGGCATCGCTTTCGGCGCGACCGGTAGAGCCGCGTCCACGGTGGGCAAGAAGTACAACCAGTGCCGAGCGGGACGTGCCGCCGCCGAGCGCCGATCGGGATGCGCTGAGGGTCGGGCGGGATGCGCTGAGGGTCGGGCGGGATGCGCTGAGCGCAGGTGAGTGATCGCTCGTGCGCGCCAAATGCGCCAAAGGGGGGGCCTTGGCGTATACCCCAAGCGGCATGGCCGCCTGCATGACCACGCATCCGAGGGCCGCGAGCACCCCTCGGCGGTCGATGTTCAGTCTCTGCCCCCAGACGGCGCCCCGGCGCCGACCGGCTCGCCGCCCGCGGAGAGGCGTGTCAGCTCCGCTTCGTCGGCCGGGCTCAGCGCCGGCATGCTGCCCTCGATGTTGACCTTCGGCAGCACCTTGTCCAGCCACGCCGGGATACGCCAGGTCCTGTCGCCGAGCAGCTCGAGCACCGCCGGCAACAGCAGACAGCGAACGATCACGGCGTCGAGGAACACGGCTGAAGCGAGGCTCAGTCCGAACTCCTTGATCACTCTGCTTTCGCCGAGCATGAAGGACAGGAACACGCAGATCATGATCGCCGCGGCGGCCGTTATGACGCGCCCTGTCAGCGCCAGCCCTTCGCCGACAGCCCGGCGGCTGTCGCCGTGTCGAGTCCACTGCTCATGGATGCGCGAGATCAGGAATACCTCGTAGTCCATCGATAGGCCGAAGACGATCGCGAACAGCATCACCGGGATGAACGACTCGATCGGCCCGGCTCTGACACCGAGCAGCCCGTCGAGCCAGTCCCACTGGAAGACGACGACGATCACCCCGAGCGAGGCGCCGATGCTGAGCAGGTTCATGATTGCGGCCTGCAGCGGGATCACCAGCGAGCGGAAGACGACCATCAGCAGCAGGGCTGAGAGCAACACGACGACGCCGATGAACAGCGGCAGCTTCTTGCCGAGAACGCTAGCGAAGTCGATCGATCCGGCTGTGATGCCGCCCACGTATACGGTCATCGCCGTGCCGGCCTTGACGGGAGGGATCACCTGCGAGCGCAGGCGCTGCACCAGCTGAGTGGTCGCGTAGGCCTGCGGCGAGGAGTTTGGGTAGACCGACATCGTCGCCACTTCACCGGACGGGCTGATCCGCGGCAGCGTCACTGACACGACCCCCGGCGTGCCGGCCAGGGCCGCTCTCAATCTCGCTAGATCCTTCGCGCCGGCGCCCGCCGGCCGGTGCTTAGCGATGCTGACAGCCGAGCCGTTAGAGGCCGCTTCGAGCGACCCATGCTCGACCTTGGGTACCTTTGCCACAATCAGCAGTGGCCCACTGAACCCTTCGCCGAAGCCCTCGGCCATCAAGGCGTAGGCCTTGTAGGTAGTGAAGCCGACCGGGTCGTTGCCGGCGTCGCTCGAGCCCAGCCGCAGCGCGATCGCGGGCGCTGCGATCACCAGCATCGTTATCGTTGCGATCGGTGCTATCAAGCGCGAATTGCGCTGCACGAAGCGGCTCCAACGCAGCCAGCCGGCGCCGTGCACGGTGCGGGTCTGCTCGCCGCGTTTGCGCGCACGACGGCTCGGTCGCACCAGACGAGCGCCCGCGAACGTGAGTAGCGCCGGCAGCAGCGTGAGCGAGGCGAGCATCACCAGCAGCACGCCGATCGACGCCGAGATGGCAACGCCGTAGAGGAAGTCGACGCCGAGCAGCATCATCCCGAGCAGGGCGATCACGACGGTGCAGCCAGCGAACAAGACGGCGCGCCCGGCGGTGTCCATCGCCTGCACCACCGACTCGCGCACGTCGCCGTGCGCGGGACCGGGCGTGAGGTAGGCCTCGCGGAAGCGGGTGACAATGAACAGCGCGTAGTCGATGCCGACCCCCAGGCCGATCATTGCTGCCAACTCGGAGGAGAAGTCGGGGGTGTCGACCACGTGCGTGAACAGGCCAATCAATCCGAGCGCTGTGCCGAGTCCGAACAGCGCGGTGATGATCGGTAGACCCATCGCGATCAACGAGCCGAAGGTGATCAGCAGCACGACGATCGCGGCCATCAGACCAACCGCGGTGGTCAGCGCGAAGCCTTCCTGCTCGGTCTGCTGGATGGCCAGGCCGCCGAGCTCGATCTGCAGTCCCGGCACACGTGCCGCCTCTGCCGCTTTGACCACGCGTTCGCCGTCGCTCTTTTCCAGTTCGTTGGCCTTCTTGTCAAATATGACGGTCGCGAACGCGATCTGCCCGTTACGCGAGATCGCCTGTCCGCTGCCGCTGTAGGGGCTGAGCACGCCGGCGACGTGAGGGAGCTTGGCGACGCGTGCGAACAGGGCGCTCATGTGCGCGCGAACGGCCGCGTTGCGGACATCGCCATGCGAGACCTTAAAGACGATCGTGTCGCGGTCGCCGGCCTGGGCCGGGAAGCTGTGCTGGAGTAGATCGGAGGCGCGCTGCGAGTCGGATTTCGGCAGCGTGAAGTTATTGGAGTAGCTCGTGCCGGCGGACCCAGCGAGCGCGTTGATCGCGATCAGCGCCAAGACCCAGCCGATTGCGACGTACTTGCGGTGCGTGGTTGTCCAGCGGGCGAGCGCGCGCATCCGTTGCAGCTTAGAAGGTGTTCCTGAAATCACCTTCTAAGAACGGTCGCTCGTGTAGCGCGACGCGTGTGGCTCTCGCAGCCCTCTCAGCCGGCGCTGAACAGGTCGAGCGTGTCGCCCAGGCTGTGGTCGTTGGCGTTGCCCTCGGGCTCGATCACGTGTCCGTCGACGACGATTGGGCTGTTCCAGTGTCCCGGCGAGCCGGGCAGCTTGGCGATCGGGCTTCCCGAGCTAGGTCGGTAGACGTAGATGCCTCCGCCCGAAGGGTCATACACGTACAGCAGCCCACCGGCCAAGATCGGACTGGTGCCCGGGTGCGAGTTTTGCCAGACCAGCCGTAGCCTGCCGCCGCGGAGCGTGTAGGCGGCCGTGGCTTCTTCGGCGCCGACGAACATTGTCGTCGCTCCCGCGTGCGTCCACACCGCCGGTGCGCTGAATAGCTGCCCTCCGCCCGGCAGTGGCAGTTGCTGGACTTCGCCGCCCAGGCGATTTGGTATCGATGGCGAGCGGCCATCGAGGTGGGATAGCGAGAGCACCCGCATCACGCCGTCCTTGCCCGCGATCAGCACGCGCCCTTGACCGAGCAGGACCGGAGCGCTGGAGCCGAGATCGGTGTCGCTTTCGTTCAGCTGCGCCTGGTCGGTGGGCGTGAAGGCCTGGCGCAGATGCAGCCCGGCGAGCGAGAGCTCGATCACGCTGTCGCCGAGGTTCGTCCTTCCGTTCCACGGCCCGTTGCCGGTCGACACGAGCAGCCTTCCGCCGCCCGGCTCCACGACGGCGCCACCTCGCGAGAGGATCGCCGAGTCGCTGGCCGAGCAGCTGCTCGGGACGATGATCGCCCGCCGCTTTGCGCACAGCGTGTTGAACACGCTCGCGATTCGCCCGCTCGACCGGGCGATCGCGACGAGATGCCCTTGATAGGGGGGTGCGTCGCCGAAATAGCCGCTGGTCGCCACCAGCAGGTAGGCGCCGTCGATGCCCAGCGCGGCGCCGAGCTTCTCGTGGGTGGGATCACGTGTCACCGACACGGGCCAGCCTTTCGCCTCGTGCCCACCGGCGAGGGTGAGCTTGTGGATCTGCCCGTTTGGGGAGGCCGCATAGACGAAACGGCGGTCTGGATCTACCAGGGGCGAGGTGTTCGTGATCTGCGAGCTGCTGGCCCAGCTTGAGTAGCCGCGGGGAGTGAACGTCCACAACGCGCGCCCGCTGCCAGCATCGATCGCAAGCGTCTTGCCGTAGCTGGTGGTGAGGATCACGGCGCTGTGCCGCCCCCCGTCGACGCTCGCCTGGTGAACGTAGACCGGCGAGGAGTCCACCGTTCCGGGAAGGGAGACGGTGACGCGGCGCAGGTGGTCGAGGCTTGCGGATGTGATCCCGGTGGAGAGCGAGCTTGTGTCCGAGCGCCGCGGATCGAGGCCGAACTCGGGCCAGTCCAGCAGGCGTGTACGTGTGGTCCGTCCAGTGGCGGGGACCGCGCTGGCCGGCGCCGTTGGCGCCGCGACATCGGCCGGCGAGCTGCCACAGGCGGTGATTGCCGCGCAGATCGCGAGTGCGAGGATCGGTCGTGAGAACTGGCTCATCGGCACGGAGGGTTCTAGCGGAGCTTGCGGTCGCTGTCGGTAAGCAACGCGGTTGTGCCCTGGCGACCGATGTGGCTGAGGGATCATGCCAGGCGCAATTGCCCGCGCTCGCGTTATGCTCGGCTAGTCAGCGAAACGGGGAGACCGTAGATGGCAAAGACACCGCGAGTAGGAGAGCAGGCGCCGGACTTCGAGCTGTCGGGCACCGAGGGCCCGTTCAAGCTCTCAGAGCATCGCGGCGAGCGGGTGGTGCTGCTGTTCTACCCTGGCGATAACACAATGGTGTGCACAAAGCAGTTCTGCTCCTATCGCGATCGCGCCGAGGACTTCGCTTCGTTGAACGCCACGGTCGTGGGTATCTCTTCGCAGAGCGTCGCCTCGCACGAGGGCTTCGTCGCCAAGAACAACCTCAACGTGCCGCTGCTGGCCGACGAGGACAAGCAGGTCGCCAAGTCCTATAGCGCGACGATGCCGGGCGTCGGCTCGACCGCCCGCGCGGTGATCGTGATCGACGAGCAGGGCGTCGTGCGCCACCGCCACGATCACCGGCTTGGGCTTGATTTTCAGTCGGTGGACGAGCTGAAGGCGGCGCTGGATGAGTTGTAGGTCCGGCTCAGAGCGGCTTGGGGTGAGGCTCCCTCCGCGAGTACTACGTGTAGCAAGTTCGCGGCCACTTGGCGAACACGCATATCGCCGGCGCGTAGGGAGTCGATTATCGATAGGAGAACCCCGAGTACAGGGTTGGCCCTGCTGACTTCGATGGCGGCCGGGTGCAGTGGCTCGAGCGTCTGGCCGCGCATCGCTCCGAGGGCGTGGGGCCAGACTGGCGGATGTTCGTGCGCTTGCTGGTGGATGATTGTCGAGATTGGGTCTACCGACCATGCCGCGGGAACGCCGCGGGTGAGTTCGCCGAGTTGAACTGGTGCGATGAAGCGCACGGCATGAGTCACCAGCTCCTCGAAATTGGGCCGGTTTACCCGCCTTGTGCTGCTCATGTAGAGACCGGCGGCACCGGCTCGCCTGAGCGCGCGGTGCACAAGCGTGTGATCGACGTGCAGCAGATCGGCGATATCCCGCAGTGTCCATCCGTCGCGGTCGCTTGTCAGTGCGCCGGTCACTATGTAGATGTCGGTGGAGCTGAGCATGGACATGGTGTTGTAGGACGAAGTGTGAAAGGCCCCGTTGCACGTTGCGCAACATGCAACGGGGCCTTTGGTGCTGTTCTCTCAGCCGACATCCAAATCGTCGAGCCGCGCACTGGACAGCAGCACTCGCTCGCCGCGGAACGGGACCGACTCGGCTTCCAGCAGTCGCCGCTGCCTCGTCCCCTTCGCGAGCGAACCATCGGCGCGGACCACCCGATGCCAAGGTGCCTCTCCCGCCGTTGCGCGACTCAGGACATAGCCGGCCAGGCGCGGCGCGCCCGGTGAGACATCGCCGTAGGTGCGTACATAACCCGGCGGTATCGCCCGCACTCGCTCGAGGATCTCGCTCTCGGCTCGGATGCCCACTTGAGGCCGCTCAAGCCGCTCAGATCGTTCGCACGCAAGCGCTGACGCCGGCTGCCTCGAGCAGCCGAGCGATGTCCTGCGGGTCGCTGGTCAGAACGGTGTCCCCGTCTCGCGCGAGCTGGCAGAGGGCGGCGTCGGCGACGTCGCTGGTCGCGCTCCGCGCGAGTAGCATGCCGCAGGCACGCGCCTGAAATGGGTCGAGGCTGCTTTCGCGAAAGCCCGGCAGCGCGCGTGTGAGTCGCGCCTGGCGTGCTGGGTCCCGCCACACCTCGGCGACGCAAGCGCAGGATGTGACGGCCTCGGCGCCGCCGGCGATTGCGGCGACCAGCAGCGTCCCAACCTTGCGGTCGCCGCGCTCCAGCGCGATCAGGGCGCCGCTGTCGAAGACGAGTGCAGCCATTTGCGAGCCTCCTCGAGCTCCTGCTCGGTGAATGGGCCTCCCGTTTCGCTGGCGATCTCATCGGCCACGGACAGCAGCGTGTCGGCTCGCAGGCGCGCGGAGGCGGCTGTGGCCAGCCAAGCGGAGACGCCCTGCTTGCCGGCCGCATCGCGCACCTGGCGGTAGAGGTCGTCGTCGAGGCTGATACTGATCTTTGCCAACTCACTCATGGTAGCACCTTGGGTGATACCATATGTGGAGGGGCGGACAGAAGAAGTTGTAACGGACATGAGCCGATCTTCCTCGCGGTTGCGGACGATTCTCCAGCGCGGGCGATATCAGAGCACGTCGCGCTCGACCGGGTGCGCTTCGGCGGCACGGCGGGCGTGCAGCTCCATCTGCTCGACCTGCATGTTGCGCTTGCGTTCCCCCGGCGCGGGAGAGCGGCGGCGCCACACGTCGTCTGGGCCGAGCTGCCAAGAGCTCTGGTTGTCGGCAAAGGCGCGCTCGATCGTGTCCATCAGCTCTGCTCGCAGCTCCGGGGACTCGATCGGGGCCGCCAGCTCGACGCGATGGTCGAGGTTGCGCGGCATCAGGTCGGCCGAGGCTATGTACACGGTGTACTCGCCACCGCGCTGGAAGGTGTAGATGCGCGAATGCTCGAGCAGCCTGCCGACGATCGAGACGACGGTGATGTTCTCGGAGATCCCCTTCACCCCCGGACGCAGGCAGCAGATCCCGCGCACGTTGAGGTCGACCTGCACACCCGCCATCGAGGCTCGATAAAGAGCCCGGATGCAGTGACCGTCGACGAGCGCGTTCATCTTCATCGCGATTGCACCCGGGGACTCGGGCGTATGAGCGGCGATCGTCGCGTCGATCTCGGCGATCAACCCCTTGCGCAGATGCGCGGGCGCGACCAGTGTCTTGCGATAGCGCAGGGGACGCCCATAGCCGGTCAGGTTGTTAAACATCTCGGCTACGTCGCCGCCGATGTCCTCGTCGGTTGTGAACAGCCCGAAGTCTGTGTACAGACGCGCGGTGGCCGAGTGGTAGTTGCCAGTGCCGACGTGCACGTAGTTGCGCACCCCGTCGCCCTCGCGCCGTACGACCAGCACGCACTTGGCATGTGTCTTCAACGCCGGCTGCCCGTAGACGACGTGTACGCCGGCCTCCTCCAGCGCCTTGGCCCAATGGATGTTCATACGCTCGTCAAAGCGCGCCGTCAGCTCCACCAGCGCCACCGCCTGCTTGCCGCGCTCGGAAGCTTCGATCAGGTCCGGTACCAGTGGCGAGTCGTCGCTCGTGCGGTAGACGGTCTGCTTGATCGCGAGCACGTTAGGATCGGCGACAGCCTGTTCGACGAAGCGCTCGACCGAGGTGGCAAACGAGTCGTAGGGGTGATGCACAAGCACATCCCCCTCGCGCATCGCCGCGAACACGTCCGGTCGCTCCCCCTCGTGTCTGAGCAGGCGCGGGTGGGTGACCGGGGAGTACGGCGTGTAGCGCAGCTCGGGCATCCCCGGCAGTCGCGCCACCTGCCACAGGGCCCCCATGTCGAGCAGTCCGTCCACGGGGTAGACCTCCTCCTCGCGCACGCCGAGCAGCCCGACCAGCTCGTCGCGCAAGCGCCGCGAGCAGCTCTGCCCGATCTCGACCCGTACGATCTCACCGAAACGGCGGCGGCGCAGCTCGTCCTCGACGGCCTGAAGCAGGTCGGCGGCGTCGTCGGAGACCTCCAGGTCGGCGTCGCGAGTGACGCGAAACACGTCGCAGTCAACGATCTCCATGCCCGGGAACAACGCATCGAGATGGTGCGCGATGACGTCCTCCAGCGGCACCAGGGTCACATCGGTGGCCGGCCGTACCGTCACAAAGCGCGGCAGGATCTCGGTCGGGACCTTCACGCGAGCGAACACGGTCTCCCCGCCGGAGGGGTCGCGCACAAGCACCGCCAGGCTGAGCGACAGGTTTGAGATGTAAGGAAACGGCCGACCCGGCGCCACCGCCAGCGGCGTCAGCGCCGGGAAGATCACGCGGCGGAAGTGCTCGGCTAGGTAGGTGCGCTGCCCGGAGTCGAGCTGCTCGAAGCTGACTACGCGCACGCCGTGCTCGGCCAGGGCCTCGCGCAAGTGGCCTTCAAAGCAGCCACTCAGCCGCCCGCCGAGTGCCAGCACGCGCTCGCGGATGGCAGCGATCGTCTCAGAGGGTGTGCGGCCGTCCTGCCCTGGGTTATCGACGCCCGCGTCGATCTGGTCGTGCAGGCCGGCGACACGCACCATGTAGTACTCGTCGAGGTTGGTCGTATAGATGGCGCAGAACTTCACGCGCTCTATCAGCGGTGTGTCCTCGTCCTCGGCGAGCTGCAGCACGCGCTCGTTGAAGTCCAACCAGGAGAGCTCTCTGTTGATGTAGAGAGAGGGATCGTGCAGACGGTGCTTGTGCGTTGCACCTGTCTGCTCGTTGGGCACCGTTGCGCTCATCTTTCTCTATGCTCGCAGAAGCCTATGGCCGCGGCCTGCCAGCTCTGGTTGCTTCGCCACGCCGACGCCGAGCCTCACGGCACGCGCGCGGACGCTGAGCGGCGCCTGACCGAGCGAGGCGGCAGGCAGGCAGAAGTGGCTGGCCTGGCGCTGGCGCGGATGGGAGTGAGCTTCTCGGCCGTATTGACAAGCCCGAAGGCACGCGCTCGCGAAACCGCTGAGCTTGCGCTGGCCCAGATGAGCGCTAAGGAGAGCCCCGGGTTCGAGCCGCACGACCCTCTGGCGGGTGGCTTCCAAGCGTCCCAGGCGCTGGACGCGATCGCCGGAGTGGGCCGTGAGGGCCCACTGTTGCTGGTCGGCCACGAGCCGGACCTGTCAGGGATCGTCGGCGATCTAACCGGAGGTCGCGTCGACCTGAAGAAGGGAGGCTTGGCGGTGGTCCGGCTAGGAGGCGCCGGCGGCGAGCTCGTACTCCTGCTCCGTCCCGTCGAACTCGCTCTGATCGCCGGCGTTTCGCTGCGGTAGCTCTGGAGCGTTTTGCTTGCCCGATCGCTTGGGCTCCGCAACGGGCGCCGTGGCGGGTTCCTCGGCCTCCCCCTCGCCGACGGCGGGTTCGGCGGCGAAGCGGTAGCCGATGCCAAAGTGGGTGTGGATGTAGCGCCAGTCGGGAGAGGCCTTCTCCAACTTCTGACGGAGCTTGCGCACGAACACGTCCACAGAGCGA
>DATAQR010000041.1:0-4039 GCA_036264565.1 Solirubrobacteraceae bacterium
GTCGGCGACGCGATCGCCAACTACAACAGCACCGCCAAAGCTAGCGCCCAGCTGCGCAAGTTCGAGCGCCGAGGCGTCACCGCCCGCAACCGCGTCGAGCGCGAGCTGCGCAAGACCCGCGTTCGCGTCGAGCGCGAGCTGCGCCAGCGTCGCCAGGAGAGCGAAGAGCTCGCCAGCAAAGTGCAGGAGCGCATCCTGAGCCTCGTGTGACGCGGCCCACCCACCCGCCGTTCGTGCGCCTTGCACACGAACGGGAAAGTGGGCAATGGACTTCCCCCGCCCGGATAGGAGAGCCGGAAATGCGGGAAGGTCTGCCGGCCTCATAACCCGCCGGCAGTAGCAGCACCCTCTCCTCCCTCGCCGCCGGGCGGTTCCCCTACCGCCCGGCGGCTTTTTCTTCTCTGCGAGAATGGACGCCATGACCGATCGCGACCAAGTGCTGAAGGCCCTAGAGGCCGTTATCGACCCTGAGCTGCGCCGTTCGATCGTCGAGCTGGAGATGGTGCGGCAGGTCGACATCTCCGACAACGGCGTGGTGGACGTAACCGTCTCGCTGACGACCGCCGGCTGCCCGATCCGCGGGCACTTCCAGACCTCCGTTGCTGAAGCCCTCGGGGCGCTGGAGGGCGTGGAGCACGTCAACGTCTACTTCGACGTGCTCAGCGACAGCGAGAAGACCGCGCTGCAACAGAAGCTGGGGCGTGGCGCGCTGCCAGACGGCACGCTCGCACAGGTCGCCAATGTGATCTGCGTCGGCTCGGGCAAGGGCGGCGTCGGCAAGTCGACGCTGACCGCCAACCTCGCGGCGGCGCTGACGGCCGAGGGTAGGCGCGTCGGCATTCTCGACGCCGACGTCTGGGGCTACTCGATACCGCGCATGTACGGACTCGGCGCCACGCGCCCGCCCGTCTCGCCCCAGCGCAAGATCGTGCCGCTTCAAGCGCACGGCGTGAAGGTGATGTCGATCGGCTTCTTCGTCGCCGAGGACGCCGCTGTCGTCTGGCGTGGCCCGATGCTGCACAAGGCGCTGGGCCAGTTCCTGCAGGACGTCGAATGGGGCGTCCTGGACTATCTGTTGATCGACCTTCCCCCCGGCACCGGCGATGTTTCGATGACGCTGGCCCAGATGCTGCCTCAGGCGCAGTTCGTGATCGTCACCACGCCACAGGCGACGGCTCAGAAGGTTGCCCGCCGCTCCGCCGAGATGGCAAACAAGGTCAACCTGGAGATCTGCGGCGTGATCGAGAACATGACCGCGTTCGCCACGCCCAGCGGCGAGCGCTACGCGATCTTCGGCGAGGGCGGCGGCCAGGAGCTGGCCGACGAGCTCGACGTACCGCTGCTCGGCAAGGTGCCACTGACGATGCCGCTGCGCGAGCACGCCGACGGTGGTGTACCGCTCGTGATCGAGGACCCAGACGACGCGGCCGCTCAAGCAATCCGCCACGCCGCGCGCGGCCTGATCGCCTTGGCGCCGATCGAGCTGCCGACGCTGCAGGTCACGCAGGTGGCGCCGACGCAGCCTCCAACGGCTCCAAAGCCGGCGGGTATGTCCCTGCCAATGGCTTGAGTCCTACTTTGCGTTGGCGAAGTACTCCGCGTTGATGGGCCCGTACTTCTGCCACTCGTCTGGGAGCTGATCCTCGGCGAAGCAGGCGTCGACGGGGCAGGCCTCGACGCAGGCGTCACAGTCGATGCACTCCTCCGGGTCGATGTAGAGCATCTCGGCCGCGTCGTAGCCGGGCTCGTCGGGCGTCGGGTGGATGCAATCCACGGGGCACACCTCGACGCAGGAATTGTCCTTCGTGCCAATGCACGGCTCAGCGATTACGTAGGCCATTCGCTTCCTTCTCGTTCGTTGTGGGGCTTGCTGCGGGAGGACGAATACTAGCGAGGCGGCCTTCGCTCCCGTATAGGCCCCCTTGCACCCCGCTCCGCCGCTGGTCGTGGGGGCTGGCACTCCGCTAGCTTGGGGCGATGCTGCTACTCACCGGAGCCACGGGCGTGGTCGGCTCGGCACTGCTGCGCCGACTTCTCGCCGAAGGTCAGCAAGTGCGTTGCCTGGTGCGCGATCCGCGCCGTTTGGGGCCATTGCGCGTACGCGTGCAGATCGCCCTCGGCGACCTCGCCGACCCTCCTTCCTTTCGCAACGCGATGCGCGGCGTGGACACGGTCGTCCATTTGGCCGCATCGACCCGTGACCAGCCGCGCGGTTCGATCGAGGAGCTGGCCGCGATCGCCACCTGGCGGATGGTCGAGGCGGCTCAGCGCGCCGGCGTCGAGCGTTTCGTCTTCTTCTCCGCGCTCGGAGCCTCCGAGCACCACCGCTGCCGCCTGTTCCGCGCCAAGGCGCTGGCCGAGCAGGCCGTGCGCGAGTCGGACATGCGCTCGGCCGTGATCGCTCCCTCACTTGTCTATGCCCCCGGCGACCACTGGATCACCTTGCTCGACCGGCTGGCGCTGCTGCCGGTCGTGCCCGTGTCCGGGCGCGGCAAGGCAGTCTGCCAGCCCATCTGGGCCGAGGATGTGGCCGACTGCACAATCGCCGTTCTGCGCGGCGCGGGTCTGTCGCACAACGGCGCAACCAGCGCGCGCTACGAGCTGGCCGGCCCCGACACGCTCAGCTACAACGAAGTCATCCGCGCCGTCCTGGCTGCAAGCGATCGCCAGCGACCACTGCTGCACGTCCCCACCCCGATCGTCTCACGCTGCTTGCGCGCCTTGGAGCGCGTCACGGGCGAAGGTGCACCGGTGACCTGGGACGAGGCCGAGCTGCTGGAGGCAAACCTGATCGCCGGAGACGGTCCCGCCGACGCCCGATCGCTAGGCGTCGCTCCGCAGACAATGCCGGCCGTACTCGACTCGACCTGATACGATTGTCTGCGTTATCAGCTGCTTTGGGGGTAGCTCCCATTCACCTTCGACCCGCCAGAAATGGCGGGTCGTTTTCTGTCAAGACACCGGCGCACGCCGCTCGGTCCACGGCACCGCGATTTCTAGCTGCCGCGCCAGCGCCAGTAGCTGGGCCTCATCGGTCGGACGCCCAATCAACTGCACCGCCAGCGGCAGACCATCCTCGCCCTGGTAGAGCGGCAGCGAGATCGCCGGCTGGCCGCTGGCGTTGACGATCGGGGTAAACGGGGTGAAGTAGCCCGAACGCGTGAACGTCGCCATCGGGTCGGGAGCGGCCGTGTCCAGTGTGCCGAGCGGCAGCGGGCGCTCGGCCAGTGCCGGGGTCAACAGCGCGTCATACGGCGCGAGGAACTGGATCAGCTGACGCGTGAGCGCCTGCAGTTGGATTTCCATGCCCAGGCCCTGCACCGAGTCGATCTGCTTGGTCATCTGGTGGATCGCCCAGCTCATCGGCTCCATGTCATCGGCGCTCGGCTCGCGGCCGGCGACCATCCCCGAGTAGAGGATCTGCGTTGCGATGTGGATCGAAAAGACGGCCCCGAACAGCTGCGAGAGCCCCTCGATCTGCCACGGCGGATCGACCTCCTCTACGTCATGCCCAAGCGAGCGCAACAGCCCGGCGGCGTCAGCGACCGCCCGAGAGCAGACCGGATCGATCTCCGCGTCGGCCAACGGCGGCTTCGTTGTCACGGCGATCCGAAGACGGGTTGGCGAGCCTCCGATCATCGCGGCGGCGGCCGTCGCGAAAGGCTCCGCCGGCGGCGGCGCCCACGCCACATCGCCCAGCTCGTAACCCGCGAGCACGTCGAGGATCGCCGCGGTGTCCGCGACGGTGCGCGTGAGCACGCCGTCGATGTCGAGCGGCGCCTCGCCACGTTCGGGCGCCGCCGAGATGCGCCCGCGCGCCGGCTTCAGCCCCACCAGGCCACAGCAGGCGGCCGGGATCCGGATCGAGCCGCCGCCGTCGTTGCCGTGGGCGACCGGCACCATCCCTGAGGCGACTGCGGCGGCGGCGCCACCTGAGGAGCCGCCGGGGGTGCGCTCCAGATCCCACGGATTGTTTGTTCTCCCGTACAGCAGATTGTTGGTCTCATAGGCCATGAGGAATTCCGGGCAATTGGTCGTG
>DATAQR010000053.1:0-9876 GCA_036264565.1 Solirubrobacteraceae bacterium
CCTCGCTCACGCAGAAAGGAGACGAAGGCGGCTTCGAAGTCGCCAGCGCCGCGGGCTAGTTCCACGGGCGGGCCGTCGAACAGCAGTTCGCCCTGGTCGAGCACCAGCACGCGGTCGGCGTAATGGCTCGCCTCGGTGACGATGTGGGTCGAGAAGACGACGCACACCCCTTGCGCCGCCCGCTCAGCCACGAAGCTCCACAGTCGCTCGCGCTGGCCGGGATCGAGCGCCGAGGAGGGCTCATCGAGCAGGATCGCCGGCGGGTCGGCGATCAGCGCGAGCGCCACGTTGACACGTTGTCGGTTGCCCCCGGAGAGCCGCTCCACGCGATCGTGCGCACGATCGCCGAGCCCGGTCTGCTCGAGCATGCGCGCGACCGCCGCCTCGGGGTCGCCCACCCGCTCCAGACGCGCAAACAAGCGCAGGTTCTCGCTGACCGTCAGCTTGGAGTACAGGGCGGGCTGTTGCGGTGCCCAACCGACCGATCCACCCGCGCGCACGACCTTGCCGGAAGTGGGGGGCTGCACCCCGCCGAGCAGCGAAAGCAGCGTCGTCTTACCGGCGCCGTTGGGACCGATCACCGCGACCGTCTCGCCGGGCCCGGCGCTGAAACTGACCTCGCTCAGAGCCTCACGCGAGCCGTAGCGCTTGCCCAGCCGCTCGGCGCACAAAAGCGCGCCGGCGCCCGTGCCGCTCCCGCTCGGCGGCGAGGCCGGCTCGCTCACAACAGCCTGCCGGGGGAGCGCTCCCACGGCTCGAGCTTCAGGTGGCGGTGCAGGTACACCGCCGTCTCGCGCAGCACCGACAGGATCGGCAGCGCCATCAGTGCGCCGACGATGCCATACAGCTGCAGGCCGATCAGCAGCGCGAAGATCACCAGCAGCGGATTGATCCGCAGCGTGTGCCCGAAGATCTGCGGCGCCACCACATGACCCTCCATCTGCTGCAGGCCGACGAACAGCAGCGCCACCCACAACGCGCTGATCGGGTCGGTGAACAGCGCCAGCAGCACCGCCGGGACGGCGCCGAGGATCGGGCCAATGTAGGGGATCAGCTCCATCACGCCGTAGAAGACGCCGAAGGCCAGCGCGTAGGAGCGGCCATCGGGGAAGATTCCCAGCACCCCGAACACGTACAGCGAGATTCCGGCCGAGGCGCCCATGATCACGCTGAAGAGCAACTGTCCGCCGACGTAGCGCGAGACGGCGTGCTGCGCCAGCAGCGGGTAGTCGTCGGCGGGGCTGCCGTCGCCGGGAGGCATCGCGCGGCGCACGAGCGCGCCGATCGTCTGACCGTAGACGAGCATGTACACCGACAACACGAACACGAGTACGACATCGACCAACGCTCCGGCGATTTCGGTCAGCAGCCCACCGGCGAAGCTAGTGATCTGGCTGGCGCTTTTCGAGAGTTTGCCCTGGAAAGTCTGCAGCGCAGTCTTGCCCTGTTCGACCAGTTTGACGTGGATCCCGCCTTTGTCGAGCGTGCGCTGGAATTTGGCGATCTGCGTATTGGCTTCGCCCGCGATGTGCGGCAGATTGTGCGTGAAGGTCTTGACTTGGTTTGAGATCGGATTGGCAAGCAGGAAGCCGACGCCGGTCAATGTCAGGAAGAATGCGAGATATACAGCCAACACGGCCAACCCGCGCGGCAGCCGTGCGCGGCGCTGCGCGAAAGACACAAGCGGGTTGAGGATCAGCGCGATGACCGCGGCGACGATGAAAATGACAAGCACCTTTCCCGCCGCGCGAGCGAGCGCCCACATCGCCAGCAGCGCCAGCGGCAGCAGCACCAGTTGCACCCAGCGCGGCACGACCACGCGCTCCAAGATCAGCTCCCGCTCGCGATCATCGGGAAAGTATGTCTGAGGGTCAGGCGCGCATTTTGTTCGTCGGCGACCTGGTCGGCAGCATCGGCCGGCACACGCTGCTCGAGTGCCTGCCGGCGCTGCGCGAGCGCCTGCGGCCCACGTTCGTCGTCGTCAACGGCGAGAACGTCGCCGGCGGGCTGGGGATCACGCCGAAGGTCGCTGTCGAGCTGTTTCGCCACGACATCGACGCGATCACGCTCGGCAACCACACCTACCACCGGCGCGAGATCTACTCCTACCTGGACAACGAGCCGCGGATCATCCGCCCTTACAACTATCTGCGCTCCCAGCCCGGGAAAGGGGCGTGCGTGGTCGAGAAAGACGGGCTGCGCCTGGGTGTGATCAACCTCAGCGGCAACCTGTTCCTGCGCGCCGGGCGCTCGGCCTTCACCGAGATCGAGCCGGCGATCAAAGAGCTGGGCGAGGTCGATCACATCCTCGTGGACATGCACGCCGAGGCCACCAGCGAGAAGGTCGCACTCGGCTGGCTGCTGGACGGCCGAGTGAGTGCTGTCGTAGGCACCCACACGCACGTCCCGACCGCTGACGCGCGTGTATTGCCGGGTGGGACGGCCTACATCACAGATGTCGGCATGACCGGGCCCCGCGGCGGGGTGATCGGCGTCAAGCGTGAGCAGGCGATCGAGTCACTGGTCACACAGATGCCGGTGCGCTTTGAGACTTCGAAGGAGGACCCGTGGCTGATGGGCGTGCTCGTGACCTGCTCTACGCCGCTGCGAGCTGACTCGATCGAGCAGGTGCTGATGCCACGGCCGAGCGCGGCCTCGGCTCCGGCGCCCAGCTGAGCTGGCCCAGCAGCGCCAACATCACCAGGCCGAAGAACCAGGGGATGTACAGATAGAACCAGTGGTCGATCCCCAGCTGGACGGCGATCAAGATCGCCGCGGCGCAGGCGGCCAGACCAACCAGATCGGCGCGGCGCGGCAGCAGCGCAAGCGCCAGCGCAAGCACGATCGCAAGCGCCTCGACGACCGCCTGCGCTGTGGAGAGCCAAGGCGCGGCGGCGCGACCGCCGGTGGGCGCGACACCGTACAGGCCCCAGATCGAGAATGGGGATTCGCGCTCGGACTGATAGACGAGCGTGCGCTGATAGATCGTGTGCAGCGAGTCGTGCGTGAGCGCCGGGATGGAGACGAGCGCGGCGGTCAACAGGAACGCGCCGCAGAACAGCGCCAGCGCACGCGCCTGGCGCGCGCGAGCGAGGCCGGGTAGCCCGTGTGTGGCCAGCAACGGCGCGAGCGCCAGCGGCGCGAACTTCGCCAATCCGGCCAGCGCGGCGAACACTCCGCGCGCGGGCGGCGAGGAGGCGAGGAGCAGCGCCGCCAGCACGAACACGGCCACGAGCGTGTCGTTGGAGTTGCTCTGCAGCGTGAACAGCGTGAACGGGTAGGCCGCCCACGCGTAGGCGAGCGCGATGCCGAGGCTTGGGCCGCGGACGCGCCGACCGAGCAGGAACAGCAGCGCGATCGCCAACAGGTCGAAGACGATCGCGGCGGCGTGGGCCGCCGGCAGGTCGTCCCAGTGGCCGCTGAAGCCAAACACCTGCTCGAACGGAATGTAGGACTCGTAGCTGACCGGGCCGTAGGTGTCGCCGTGTTCGTTGTCGGAGGGATAGCTCCCGTACAGCGACTTGCCATCGACGATCCGCTGCGCGCCGATCACGCCGGCGTAGCCGACGTCGATCACGTTGGAGTCGGTGACGTTCAAGGCGACCCGAAAGCCGACCAGGAACACCAATGCGATCGCCAGCCAGGGCGCGGGGATCAGCAGCCGCGCCGGCTGCTCGGGGCGCGCCGACGCAGCACCGACGCCGAGAGGGCGGGCGCCGTCTGGGAGGACACCCTCGGCGGGCGCGGCGTGCCGAGTGCCACGGCGCAGGCGCACGCGGCCGACGGCGAGCATACGCACGAGCAGGTACAGCAGCGGCGGGTAGGCCAGCGGCGTGGAGACGTAGATGCGGCCGTGGTTGAAGAACGCCAGCGAGGCCGAGAACGACAGCAGCACCAGCAGGTCGAAGTGCAGCAGGCGGAAGGGGCGGCGCCAGTCAAAGAAGGCGGCGAAGAACAGGAAGCTCAGCGGAATCCAGATGTACAGCGCGTTCACGTGCCGGCCGAAGGCGCCCGAATAACCACGGGCCATCGACCAAGCGATCTGAAAGCCCGTCCACTGTTCGAGCACCCTGCCGGTGTGGTCGGCGATGATGACCTGGCCGATCTCCTTGCCCTGCTTGGAGAAGTAGCTGACCTGCCAGTGAATCGGGCCCTTCAGGTAGCCACCACCGTAGGAGCCGTGGTACTTGGCGCGTACGGCGCGCATCTTCGGTAGCCGTCCAGCTATTTCGAGCACCTGGTTGGCGGACAGGAAGCGGCCGACAGGGGGTGTGTCCGATGCTTCCACCGGTACCGGCGCTTCGGAGTTGGTCACGGTGGTCGTCGTGGTCGAGCGCTTCGTCGTGGCGCCAGCCGCCGGCGCGACGGAGAGCAGCAGCAGCGCAGAGACGCAGAGGATCAGCCGGCGAAGCACTTGCCGAGGGTACCTGCGCTTTGTGTGCGAAGGCCTATCGGGATAGGCCCTTAAGCGAAGTAGCGCTGCGCCAGGCCGGCGAAATCGCCGATCGCCCACTGTTCGCGGCCGTCGAGACCGTCGATCCCACAGACGATCGCGGCGCCGAGCGAGTCCTCCGCGCGCAGCGAGCCGTGCGAGCCGCCGCCGACGTGCGCCTGGCCGCCGAGGTCGAGGAACTCGCATCCGGATGCAGCTGAGAGCAACACGTCGCCGGAGTTCGGGCAGGTGAGCGCCGACCATATCCGCGCCAACGCGTCCGGGTAGTCGGGGGCGTGCAAGCGGCCGTCGCGTAGCTGGCCGTCGAGTACCGCAAGATCGCCTTCAAGGCGCCAAGTACGACCCCTCCCATCCCCCACATCCCCGCCTGGAGCAAAGCGCAGCTCGCTTCCACCTGGCCGCCGCAGAACGGCCTCAGCGGACGCGCCATGCGAGTCGTGTGCCAGCCACATCGCCAGCTCCACGCCCTCCAGGTCCACGGCGCGCCGGGCCAGCCGTGGTGTCAAGCGCTCGCGCTCTTCCTCGTCGAGTACGTACACCATCGCCGCGCGCTGGGACGGACAGACGGCGACGTGAGGACGCTCGCGGGCGGCGCGTGCTGGCCAGCGCGTTGCGGGAGCGAGCACCCCGAGCTCGCTGAAAGCCGGCTGCAGCGCGACCGTCGAAGTGACCGGCGCCTGCGAATGATCGGCCAGCACGATCACCGCGTGCTCGTCAAGAAAGGCGTCTAGTCCGCCGGCCGCGCCTAGCACGCGCGCGAGCTGAATGTCGGCCAGCGCTAGCGAGCGCTGCTGACCGTCGGGGCCCGAGCGGTGCGAGCGCCAGTCGTTGTCGGGCAGCGACAGCAGCATGAAGTCGAACAGATCGTGCTCGGCTAGATAGGCACCGACGCAACCGGAGTGGCGGTCGCGCACGCCCGGCATGCCCAGGCCCGAGCGGCAGCCCGTCTGGCGCGAGGCGAAGATGTCGGCGTAGAACAGCTCGCGCGGGCCCATCACGGCGTGGCGCATCAACGTGGCGGCGATCCGTGTCATCGTCGTCTCGCGGCTGGGCTCGTGACGGTGGCGACCGCGGTACATCAGGTAGGTGGTGCCGGCCGTGCGCACGTCGGCGTCGTCGAGGCACTCGAACACCGTCCTGATCGCCTTTGACAGATGGACGCCGTTCATGTTGTAGACGGTGTCGGTCAGCTGGCGACCAAGGCCGACGCGCTGAGAGGCGCGGAAGCTGGAGCCGTACTCGACGTAGCGGCCTTCGCCGCGGTGATACCAGCACATGCCAGGGATGTGGTGCTCGTCCTGCCACACGCCCGTGACGATCGACGCCGCGCAGACGGGGGTCACGGAGGGGAACGCCGCAACGCAGTCGGGGACGTACAGCCCGCGGCGCATCAGCTCGGCCAGCGTCGGCGCCTCGCCGGCGGCGACCGCCCGCTCTAGTTGAGCTGGGGCCATCGCGTCGATCACGCACAGGACCAGCTTTTGGGGGGAGGGCGCGCGCTTACGCGCGCGTGTGTCGTCGTGCTTTGCCGCAGTCACGCGCCCACTTCAACTTCAACGACGCAGTATGCGCAGTCCCGCGTACTTTTCGCCTGCACGCACGCGCATCCGCCAAACAAACCAGGCGAGCAGCGCGACGGCCACGTAGCCGAGCGGGTGCAGCAAGGCGACTAGCGCCGCTACCAGCAGCGACGCCGAGTCCAGGTACAGCGTCAGCGCTTCGCGGGCGCCGCGGTCGGGTAGGCGCTTGCGGGCACGGGCGATCACCGGGCCCGCGGCGCGCTGAGCCAGGCCGGCCGCGAGGAAGCCGCCGATCAGGCCGGGCCAGGCCGTGTCGCCGTGGGCCGCCAGCGTGCCGGCGAACAGCAGCGCGCCGGAGGCAGCCCCGATCCCGGCCAGCGAGGCAGCCAGGGGATCGCCCCGCCCGGGGCGGACGGGTCCAATTCCGCGGTCGGACGGGTCGAGCGTAGGCGCCAGGCCGAGCAGCAGTTGCAGCGCGTAGGCGAGCACCAGGCCGGCCGCCACGGCCAACAGCCACCAGTCCGATTCCAGGAACGTGTAGGCGCCGTGGCTGAAGCTGACACCGAGCGCTTTATTGGAGGCCAGCGCGCCGGCCAGCAGCAGCGGCAGGAACGCGCGCATACCGCACGCCGCCGCCAGGCCGAGGCCGAGGCCGGTGTAGAGGGGGAGTGAGCTCATTGTTCTTGCGAATCGTTCAGCGGTTGAATCATTCAGCGGTCGAATCCTTCCAGCATTGAATCGTTCACGCGTGGAACGATCTCGTTTTTCTTCTCGTACACAGGCGCCCCGCGCCGTCGGTCGAGACGTGATGGTTGCAGGAGATGAGATCGAGTGGGGCGTGCGCTACCTTGGGCGGCCATGAGCGCGCGCACGACAGGGCACGAACTCAAGCGCTACGAGGGGCTGTTCGCGCAGCGCACGAAGGGGATGCGCTCCTCGGCGATGCGCGACATGATGTCGCTGACCGAACGCCCGGAGGTGATCTCACTCGCCGGCGGCCTGCCCGAGACACGCACGTTCCCGCCGGAGCTGTACGCCAAGCTGATGGCCAAGGTCGCGGCGGAGTCCACGGCGCGGGCGCTGCAGTACGGGCCGACCGAGGGGATGGGGTGCACCGTCGAGTGCATCGTCGAGGTGATGAAGGCCGAAGGCACGCACGTCGATCCCGACGAGGTGATCGTCACGACAGGCGGGCAGCAGGTGATCGACCTGATGTGCAAGGCGTTCGTGGACCCGGGCGACACGATCGTCGCGGAGGCGCCGACATACCCGGGGGCGGTGCCGACGTTCGATGCCTACCAGGCCGACGTCGTGCAGATCGAGGTCGACGCGCAGGGAATGCCAATCGACGAGCTGGAGGCGACGCTCGACCGGCTCGACGCCGAAGGCCGCCCGCCGAAGTTCATCTACACGATCCCGAACTTCCAGAACCCCAGCGGGGTGACGATGTCGCTGCCGCGGCGGCACCGGCTGGTCGAGGTTGCGCGCGAGCGCGAGATGATGGTGCTCGAGGACAACCCGTACGGGATGCTCCGCTACGAGGGCGAGGAGCTGCCGACGCTGCACTCGCTCGACGCGCTGGCGGCAAAAAGGGGGGGCGCCTCGGACTTCGTCGTCTACCTCGGCACTTTCTCGAAGATCCTCTCGCCCGGCGTGCGGTTGGGCTGGGCGGTGGCGCCGCGGCCGGTGATGGAGAAGCTCAACCTCTGTAAGCAGGGGGCGGACCTGTGCTCCTCGCCTGTGACGCAGCTGTTCGTGGCGGCGTACTTTGCCGAGCGCGCCGCGTCAGGCGCGCCGGTCTGGACCGCGCAGCTGGATTCGCTCAAGGACCTCTACCGCGCACGGCGCGACGCGATGCTGCAAGCGCTGGGGGAGCACTTCGGCCAAGCGGCGACCTGGACGCAGCCGCAGGGGGGGCTGTTCATCTGGGCGACGCTGCCGGACTACATCGACACCACCGACCTGCTCGCCCGCGCCCTGGAGAGCGAGGGGGTTGCCTTCGTCCCGGGCCGCGCCGCCTACCTGGACGGGCGCGGCGGCTCTTCGATGCGGCTGAACTTCGCCGGCGTGCCCGAGCAGGACATCCGCGAGGGAATCAGGCGGATCGGCAAGGTGGTACGCGAGCAGGTGGGCCTGTTCGGCACGCTCACCGGCGCCGAGCCACCTGCGCCGCCGGAGTCCGAGCAACCGCCAGCGGCCGACCCGGATCTTGCCGAGGTCCTGGAGCTACCCCAGCGACCTACGAGTCGCCAGCGGCGAAGTCCTCGGGCGTAACCTCGTCCAGAAACTCCTTGAAGCGCTCGACGACGTCCTCGGACTCCTCGATCGCGTTCTCGAACTCGATCGCCGAGTCGGCGATCACCTCCTCGGCCGCGAAGATCGGCGCGCCGGAGCGGACGGCGAGCGCGATCGCGTCGCTCGGGCGCGAGTCGATTTCCATCTCGCGGCCGTTCACGGACAGCGTGATCGAGGCGAAGAAGGTGTTCTCGCGCAACTCGGTGACGGCCACCTGCGTGCACTTGACCTCGAGCTCGCCGAGCATCTCGCACAGCAGATCGTGGGTCATCGGCCGTGGCGTGGAGGCGCCCTGCAGCTTCATCAGGATCGAGGCGGCCTCGGGGTGGCCGATCCAAATCGGCAGGAACTTGTTGCCCTCGACGGTCTTGAGCAGCACGATCGGCTGCTTGCCCACCATGTCGAAGCTGACGCCGTAGATGACCATCTCCTGCACGAGGATCCTCCAAGAGGGAAGGCCCCAGAGTATAGGTGCCGATGTCTGCCTCGCCGCGGCTGCGCCCGGCGTCTCAGCGACCCTAGGAGCTCGGGGGGGGCGGGCTCCTAAAGCTCCAGAGCTTGTTGCCGAGGAAGTTGAACGGCGTCGCCGCGGCCACGGCCAACGCCTGCGCCGGCACCTTCGCCAAGCCCGCCTGCTCGACCAGCACCGTCAGCAGCACCAAGTTGACGAGGGCAAACGCCGCCAGGCTGACCAGGAAGAAGCGCATCGCCTGGTGATGGACGCGGCCGCCGGGGCGGTCGAACGTCCAGTGGCGGTTGAGCACGAAGTTGCTGGAGACCGCCACCAGCCAAGCCAAGACCGCCGCCAGCTGATAAGGGGCGCCGATGGCGTGTACGAACAGCGCGTAGACGGCGAGGTTGACGATGAAGCCGCTGGCGCCGACGAGCCCGAAGCGGATCAGCTGCAGCCAGTTGGCGGGCCGGCGCATCCCGTGCAGCAGGCGCACATGGGTCCGCTGCGGCGCGGCCGGCGCTCCCGTGGGCACGCTGCGCGGGCGCACGTCCACGACAGTCTCGGGGGCGGGCATCCGACCAGGGTACCTCAGCCTGCGCTCAAACTCCCCGCGAGCGGCGCAAGCGGGTGGACGCCAGCGCTAGCCTTGTTGTGTGAGCGTCGAGTCCAAGGCGGTCGAGGGGACCGGGCCGAAGGGTCTGCCGCTATCGCGCGGCGTCCTGTACGCAGCCGTGCCGCTGGTGGCGATCGTCGCGGTAGCGGCGGTGCTGCTCGGTAGCGGCGGCGGGCACTCCTCCTCGCCTGCCGCGTCCGACGTGAGTCCGGTGGCTACTAAGCCGGCCGCGATCGCGCCGGCCGCGCACCCCCACGGAACCATTCAGAACGCAGCCGCCGGCGCAAGCGCATCCAAGGGCGCGTCTGGTGGGGCCGTCGCCGGCGGCAAAGCCGTGGCCGTCGCCGAGGTGCGCGACCCAGAAGAAGCCAAGAGCTTCCCGCTGCCGGCCTCCACCCATCACGCGTCCGCCACCACCCCGGCGGTAGCCGGCGAAGCCGCGGTCGCCCCGGGAGCGGCCTCAGACGCGCAGATCCGCAAGGAGCTCGGCGAAGAGCAGCAGGCCAAGGCGCAGGAACGCGCCGCTGGGCAGCGCAACCTG
>DATAQR010000055.1:0-7898 GCA_036264565.1 Solirubrobacteraceae bacterium
AGTTGTGAGCGCCGGCGGCGGCGATCGTCAAAGCGTTTACGGCGTCGGGACGGCCGCGCACGTCGCTGAGGTCAGGAAGGCACAGCCGCTCACGAGTGGGCTCAGGCACAGGCGAGGGAGGGGGGTCGGGCTCGCCACCCGCCAGTACGTGCGCGGCGCTTGCGAGGTTCTGCACCACGCCGACGCGCAGGCCCTGCACCAGCATCGCCTCGCGCGCTCGCGCTGGTCCCACCAGCAGCATCCGTAGTGACGCCTTGCGACTGGCCTCGGCGACCGCGAGCGTGCCGTGGGCGGCGCGCACCTCCCCGTCCAGAGAGAGCTCCCCGAACAGAGCATGGCTCGCGAGCGGCTCACTGGGTATCTGCTCGCTTGCGGCCAGCACCGCGCAGGCGAGCGCGAGGTCAAACCCGGGGCCGACCTTGGGGATGTCGGCAGGGGCGAGGTTCGCGGTTATCCGCTGGCTGGGGAACTGGAAGCCGCTGTTGAGGATCGCGGCATGTACGCGGTCGCGCGCCTCGCGCACGCTGGCGTCGCCGAGGCCGACGATCGTAAAAGCCGGCAGACCCGGCCTGATATCGACCTCGACAGATACGGCTCGTGCGTGCAGAGCCTCGATCGCGAACGTGCGCGCCCGAGCGAGCATTCACATCTCCTTCGCATTGGGGGTGAGGGAGATGAAGCTACGTCGCTGGTGAGACGAAACTCGCGCACGAGTCCGTGCACCGCGCTTATAGGTTTGGATTAACGGTCCTGACGGACCGTCGTCGTTGGGTGCTGTCTGATCGTGGCTGGTGTCGCTAAAGGCCCGCCGGGTGACGCACGACATAACCGGACGTGGACATCATCGAATCCGACCAGCGCGTACCCGTTTCCTGCTGGGCGATCGTGTCGAAGCGCCGGCCGTCGATCACCATCCAGGCGTGTTCGGAGTTGGCGTAGATCGTGATGTAGCGACCGGAGCCCGCTTCGCCATAGGACTCCAGTTCGCTTGAGTCCTCGGGCGAGGAGAGCAGGCCGCCGCCGTGCAGGGCGTAGGAGACAGAGCCCGAGCAGTCATAGCCGACCGACTGGAACGAGCCGTGGCCTCCGCCCCAGGTGTACGGGCGTGTGGCGATTTCATCTGCCGCCGCGATCACGCGCGCGACCACACCCGAACCGCCCGAGGAACTGCTGCTGCTGCCACCGCTGCCGCCTGAGCTGTGAGGGTGGTGGGGGTGAAGCGTGGCGTGCGAGTCGATGCCAAGCGCGCTCCAGGTTGCCGGGCCGACCACGCCGTCGACTTCAAGGCCGTGGGTGGACTGGAAATGCTTGACGGCGCTCTCTGTCTGCGGGCCGAAGTTGCCGTCGGCTTCCACGTGCAGCGCTTCCTGCAGCCGGCGGACGGCCTCAGCGCCGCTGACCGGGGCCGACTGTGAGGCGGCGTGCTGCGCGGCGGCGTGTGTGGGCGTTGGCGAATCGGTTGCCGTGGCGTGCACAGGGGCCGGCTTCTGGATTTTTTCGGGATGAAGGACAGAGCTCTCGTGCACTTTCAGCGCGCTCCAGGTCGCGCCGCCGACGACACCGTCGACGTGCAGGTGGTTGACCGCCTGCAGGTGCTTGACCGCGCGCTCGGTTTCCGGGCCGTAGGTGCCGTCGACCGAGACGCCGAGCTTTTCCTGCAACCGCACGACCGGATCGACGGCCGCTTTTGGCGCCGGCGCTTCATGCGTGGGCGTGGCAACGCTCGCCACCTCGTGGGCGCTGGTCGAGCCGGCTTGGGTGCCTCCGGTCTGCGCCACCAAAGCTCCGGAGCCGCCGCTTTGCGAGGCCGCTTCGTTGCCACTCTTTTCGCCTTCGCTGTGAGTGGAGGTGCTCAGCAGCGACGCCGGGGCCGCCACGGACGCCGGGTGGCCGGAGAGAGCGGCGCTGGTCTGCTGGCTGACGGTGCCATCAACCGACAGGCCTTCGCGCTGCTGGAAGGCGCGCACGGCCGCTTCGGTCTGGGGGCCGTAGACGCCGTCCACGGCGATGCCGAGCTTGTGCTGGAGGATCCGCACCTGGCGGCCTTCGCTACCCGACTGCAGGTGGATGTGATGTTCGGCGGTGGTGGGCGGCTCGGGCGGCGGGGGAGAGGAGCTTGTGTGGTGGCTGGAGCCGCCCGAGTCGGCCAGGCCGACGGCCGGTCCGGCCGCGAGCGCTACCAGTGTGCCCAGCGAGAGGCGCCGGGCGCGCGCGGAGGAGGGGACGAACTGCAGCTCAGTGGCACGACGGCGCGTGCGCGAGCGCAGACTCGAGAGATCCCACGGCTCATCCTCGGCGAGATTGCGCGGCGAGGGGAGTCGCTTGCGTGCGTCGACCAAGCTGGCCAGGCGGGTGGAAGCACGGCTACCGGCGCCGGGGCGTGCGGTACGGGTCGCACCGGCGCGCTCACGGCGCGCGAGCGAACGTGCAAGCGAAGCCTCCCAGGGGTCAGCGATAGCGAGATCACGCGGGATTCCCGGCATGTAAAAAGCGTCCTTTCGATTTTTCTGCGGGCGCCTACGGGGTTAGCTGTCGGGCTCGCGCAATGCGCTACGCCACAGTTGTGGCGATTCGCCCCCTGCGGCTTATCTAGGCCGCTTTGGGTCCCCCGCTCCTCATCCCGTGGGATGAAGACTCGGCACGAACGCGCAAGAAACTAACAGGTCGCGTTGCAAGATGCGTCACACAGGGAGGGTTGCAACGATTCTTGCCGACGAGCCAGGCCCGAGCAGGGATAAACGGTTAAGGTCAATCGGCGTCCGGGCAATCGAGCTGGAGGTCCGCTGTGTTTCATCGCATCCTGGTAGCGATCGACGGATCCGAGCACGCCCAGCGCGCGCTCAGCGAGGCGATCGACCTCGCGGCGCTGGCCAACGCCAGGCTAACCGTGATTAGCGTCCACCAACGCCCCTCGACGCTGATGGTCGGAGGGCCTGTGGTAGCGCCGATCGACTTCGGCGAGCTCGATTTGGCGCTACAGAGCGAACACGAGCAGCTGCTTGAGAGCGCACTAGCACAGGTCCCGGGCGATGTCTCGGTCACGAAGGTGCTGGCTGAGGGTCCACCCGCTCCAGCAATCCTTGCGCGGGCCCACAAGGACGACAGCGACCTAATCGTGATGGGCTCGCGCGGGCGCGGCGGGATGGCGTCGATGCTGCTCGGCAGCGTTAGCCACCAGGTGTTGCAGCACAGCGGGGTGCCTGTGCTGGTGGTGCATGTTGAGGCCGACGAGCGGGCTGAGTAGTAGCGGCGGTTCGCGTACGAGCGATTTGTGCGCTTCCCTCGTGAGTTGGAATAACGGCAAGCGTGGGATCGACTTGTTCCGCTCGTGGCTGTATCTTCCTTGCACGATGTGCAAGACTTGCAAGCGTCGGCGCCGGGCGCGGTCGACTGTGTTTGTGATGGTGACCCTGGCGGCGCCGTTGGCTGTGCAGTCTTCCGCGCAGGCACGGATTCCCTGCCGGCCCGGGGCTGGAACAGTTACACTCGCCCACAGCTCGAAAGCGCGAATCTTCGAGTACAACCGCGACGGTAACGACTACGCGTGTCTCTACAGCAACGGGCATGCTCGTTACCTATCAGGCAGCGAGCACTACGAATATCGGCTCGTTCGCTTCGCTGGGCCCTACGTCGCGTACGTGGAGAACATCGCTGCCGTCGACGATCACATCGGGGTCGTGAACCTGAGCACGGGCAACCACCACAGCTATCAGGAGGTGCGCCCGATCGAAAACAGTACCTGTCCGCAGGTGGACTCGCTGGTGCTGAAGGGCGATGGCGCGGTGGCTTGGATAGGGACGAACTTCCTGGCCGAAAGCTTTTGTGTCAATCCCCCGGGCCCGGCAGTCGAAGTCCGCCGCCACGACCGCCGCGGGTTGCGCACGATCGACAGCGGCGTGGGCGTCGTGCCGACCTCATTGCAGCTGTCGGGATCGCAGCTGCGATGGACGAATGCCGGGCACGTCCATTTCGCGACGCTTCTCTGAAATTTCGACAACGGCGCAACCTCGAAGTGCGCCAAGTCGCGAAGGATCGCGGCGCCCCTCGGGTGATGTGATTCGACCTATGACGAAAGCCTGGTCTTGAGGCGTGCCTGGGACGAATCGTTGGCACCGAGGTGGGGTTGTCTAGGTGAGCTCGGCGTGGACGCCGCGGTGGTCATCGTTCTCGCACCAGTGTGAGCACGGCTCGCGCGATGCGAGCGGTTCTCGGCGACGCGAGCCCGCCTGGGGGGAGCTCGACTACGAACGCGGTCGTATGCGGCAGCCGGTGGTCTTGCCAGCCGGTGGCGCTGCCTGGATAGCGCGTGAGCAGCCGCAGCGGCAGGCCGCTGAGGGCGGCGAAGCGCCGCTCGATGTGGATGTCCCCTCCGGACTGGTCGGTCACGCCGAGCGGCTGGTGAAACCAGATCGTGATTCTGGGCCGGATGCGCAGGATCAGCGAGCGGGCGATCCGGGTCTCGGGCTCTGAGAGGGCTTTGGGTCCGCTGTATTGCTGGTCGCCGGGTGAGCCGATCGGGCGCCAGGCGAACGGGAAGTTACGGTTCAGATCGACGTGGTGGGCGTTCTGGCGTGTTCCTGCGTGGACGCCGTCGGGATTGAGGTCTCTGACGATCCATAGCGCTGAGCGTGACGATGTACCTGCGCGCGTGAGGCGGTCCGCCACGGTGATGCCGGCGGTCTCGTTGCCGTGGATGCAGCCGACGACGAGCACGGGTCGTGGCGCGCCCGGATCGCCGAGCACGGTCGCGGTGATCGGTCTTCCCTGGACCGAGCGCCCGAGGGTGAGGACTCGCCGCATGGGCGTTTGAGGCGTGGGCGTGCTTACCGAGATGGAGGGTCGCAGGTCCAGTTGCTGGCGCCTTGAATGTTCGTGATCGGTGCCGGTGGCGCTGGCGAGCAGGACGATCGCGGCGACGCACAGGAATAGGGCGGCGGCGACCGCGACGTGGCGGGGACCTGCACGCCCTGGGCTGGTCATCTTCTTCGCGCTCCTCGCTGCTACTGCTCGCGGAGGATCGCTCCGAGCGGTAGCGCTCGCAGTCGCCGCGTAGCGATGGCGGTGGCGATCATGGCGGTCGCGAGGGCAGCACCGATGAGCCCGGCAAGGTATCCCCAGGGTATGGCGAGCTGGTCGGGTGGGGGGTCGAACACGTGCTGGAGCATCGCGCTGAGCATCAGCGAGAGCAGCAGGCCGAGCCCGGCGGCGAGCACCAGGGCGGCTGCGAGCACGATCGCGGCCTCGCTCCACACGAACGCGCTGATCGAGCGTATGCTGGCGCCGAGCGCGGCCATCGTCGCGAACTCGTGGCGGCGCTCGCTGATGGCGAGCGCGACGAACAGCCCCATCGCGGCGGCGGCGAGGGCAATCGTGAAGACCTCGAGGATCTTGCTGATGCCGCGCAGATCGACAGTGGTGATCGAGCTGACTGTCTGCTGGGCCTGCTGGCGGATGTTCTTGACGATCGTGCCGTTTGCGCTCGTGGCGGCGGCGACGCGGACGGCGGTGGCCTGTGGGTCCGAGGCTTTGATGAAGACCACGTTCGGCCCGCCGGCGTGGTCGGCTGCCTGTAGGTAGCTCAGGTTGGTGACCATGAACGAGTCGCGTGGCGCTGAGGGGAACTCCTGCACAACGCCGACGACGTGGAATGGCACGACGTGAAAGCGTCCGTGCGCGTGGTCGAGCACGCGCAGCTTGAGCAGATCGCCCGTCCGCAGCGAGTAGTCGCTGATCGTCTCCTTGGAGACGAGTATCCCGTCGGGGGTGGAGCGCAGGCGGCTGAGAATTTCGTTGACGCCGCCGCCAAGGAAGTAGGAGTCGCGCAGCGTCGTCGCCTTGGTGATCGTGACGGGGTCGATGCCATAGGTGTCCTGCAGGTCAGGGCCGACGTAGGCGTAAGAGTGATCGACAGGAGTGCTCGCTGTCACGCCTGGCACGACGCCGATCCTGGCTGTCAGATCGTGCGCGGCTATTGTGCCCGGCGGGGCGCTGGCCGTGATGTCGGCGCCGAGCGTGAGCTGCGCGTCGATGCCCGCCTGCTGGTCGTAGGTCGCGGTGAAGATCCCCAGGCTGACTCCGAAGGCGAGCAGCAGTCCGATCACGAGCAGCCCTCGGTTGATCGCCGCGCCGCGCCGCGCCGCGCTTGCCAACAGGAAGCCAGGCAGTGTTTCCGGCTGCTCGGCACCGGCGCGAGCGAGCGCCCATGCCAGCGCCCGGCCGCGCAGGCGCACGAGCAGCAACGTCGCGCCAAGCCACAGCAGCGCAGGCGCAAAGAACATGTAGATCGAGAGCGACAGCGTGGGGTTGGAGTCGGGGTTGACGATCGCCGAGAACCCGGTGCTGGCAGTCAGCCAGTAGATCAGCCCGCTCACTGCTAGCGCGACGATGTCCAGGTAGAGCCGCTGCCACAGCGGCCTGCGTTCACGCTGCACGCTTCTACGTCCCTCTGAGACACTCTCGCGCAATACCGAGGCGCTCGCGTAGATGCGCGCGGCGGCGGCTCCGGCGATCGCAAGCGCGACGCACACCAGGACTGTGACAGTCACCCTGGCGGCCGTGAGGCCGAGTCCACCGCCGATGATGAGCGACACGGCGGCGAACGCGATGGCGGCTCCCAGCAGGCCGGCGAGCGACCCGACGATGGAGCTCTCGATCGCGGCGAGTGCGAGCAGTCCCCGGCGTGTCGCGCCGCGGGCGCGCAACAGCGCCAGGTCGCGGCGGTCGCGCTCGACGCCGCCGAGCGCTGCCAGGTAGCCCAGAGCCAGCGCGATCAGCGCTCCTGGGACAGCCAGCATGATGTAGAGGGTCTGGGCGTAGAGCGCGTCGCCGCTTGCGGTGTTCAGTGCGTCGGAGAGGTTGTCGACGAACTGCACCTGTCCGGGCAGCGAGCGTTGCACCCGGTTGACCGTCCACCCGGCCTCTGTGAGCGCCTGAGCCGGAGTGTGGCCGAGGCTCCGGGGATCGACCTGCGCTTGGACCTGCCACTGGACGCCGGTCTGGGCGCCCGGGACGGCCGAGGAGCCAGCGCTCGCTGGGGTGATCGCGGGCAGGGCCGGGGCGAGCGTCCTGGCAAACGTGTCGAGCCCCATGACAGCGATGTTCGCGGGCGGCTGTGCCGGCGCGGGTCCCAGTAGGGGATTGAGTGGCTGGAAGATCACGTCCGGGGCGGTGACCAGCACGATCCCGGACACCTTGAACGTCCGCGCGGGAGCGCCCGGGCGAGGGGCCAGGCTCACTCGTTCTCCGATCTGGGTCTTGAGCGTGGCGGCCATCTGTTGGTCGAGCGCCACCTCGCCGGGACCCACCGTTCCTTGCAGGAAGTGGAAGGTGTCGATGTGTGTCAGGTAGTCGGCGGGTACGGCTAGGATCGCGCCCGCTCCGGCGCTGGTGCTTTCGTTCGCGCCGGCGTGCACGGCGCCGGCGAATGGGGCGGTCGCGGCCGGCGATGCCTGCAGGATTCCCTGTTGGGCCGCTACGCCGGTGGCCACCCTCCGCGCCTGTTCATACGATGCGACCGGGCCCTGCCAGTCGAGCGGCACGCTTCTGATCGCCGATCCGGCCATCGTGCGCAGCGAGTCGCTAACGAACAGCAGCATCGATCCGAGCAGCGCGACCGCGCAGGAGAGCACAACGACTCGCAGGATCGTTCGCGCGGGTGCGCGCAGCAGCCCGGCCAGGGCCAGACGGGCGGGAGCACTCACGCGAACCTGTCCTCTCCGACGATCCGACCGTCCCGCAGTCCGATCACTCGCGGCAAGCGCGCCGCTACTTCGGGGTCGTGGGTGGCGATGACCAGCGCGAAGGCGAAGCGCCGCTGTAGCGCGTCGATCAGATCGAGCACGCGCTCGCCGGTATCGCCGTCGAGGTGTCCGGTGGGCTCGTCGCACAGCAAAAGTGAT
>DATAQR010000073.1:0-4900 GCA_036264565.1 Solirubrobacteraceae bacterium
CGGAACCTGCTCGACTTGACGTCCGAGGGACGCCCCGGCGATTGGGATGAGCAGATCGCCTACACGTGACGCGGTATGGAGGCGCTGCTCGAGTCCCTCGCGCTTCGGCTAGCCGCTCGAGCAGGTTGGTTGATCGCCACCGCCGACGGTGCCGCGTCGGTGACACCCAGTTCGCCCAGCTAGCAGCGTAAGTCCCGAGCACGACACCACGATTGCTCGAGCCGAGCATCCCCGCCACAGGCGCCAAGCGGAACACAATCGACCCAAGGAGCCACATGCCTGTTAGGGTCGTGGCCGAGCGAATCGCAATGCCGCCCCTTTGGTTTGAACGCACCTGCTATGTCGTCTCGATCCACCAGCTGGTGGCTTGGCGCAGGCTCCAGAGGAAGCATGAGACGCTAGCGGTGGGCCACCAAGACCCCCAGTCGGGCGGTTTGCGCGTGACGGTCGATGGCATCGAGAAGACGATCACCCTCTCAGGACAACTCGATCCGGCCGGGGCATCGAGCTCAAGCGGCAGATAAGGACAGACGCCGGGCCGTGCGGGCGTCGGTGCGCCTCGCCCCCGCAAGTACGGAGTCGCGGGCGAGACGCACCGATGCTTCGATCCCTAAGACTTGCTCTTGTGCGGCGGAGTGAACGTGACGTGCTTGATCGTCACTACGCCGGCACCGCTCATGTCCTGGCACTTCGGGGCGACAACCGTGATCGCGCCCTTCACGACCGTGCGGGTACCCGCAGCAGGATTGGGCTGCGCCACTGGATGCGCGTAGCTCACCCTGACATTGGTCAGCGTGTACGTCTCCGAGCCGCCCGTGGCGACACCCGCATTCCTCGCGGCCCTGTTCGCGCCGGTGACCGTGATCGTGATGGTGCCGCTCGCCATCTTCTTACCCGCTGCGGTCAGGCTGGAGCTGACCAGCGTGCCGGACACCCGGTAGGCGACCGCGTGCGGCTTGCACTTGTGCGCCTGGGGCGGAGGCGTTGGATGCGACGGCTTAGTGGGATGCGACGGCTTAGTGGGATGCGGCGGCTTCGGCGGATGGGGCGGCTTGGCCGGATGCGCCACCGCAGCCACGGGCACGGCCGCCACCGCTAGGCTCGAGAGTACGGCGACTGTCTTGTTGGACATTATTGACCTCCCTTTCTCTGTCTATAACGCCCAGAGAGGCCCAAAGTCGTGTCCTAGATTGCAGACGGCCTGTGCCTAGCCAGCGGCATGGCCGCCGGTCGAGAATGACGGCGACCAGCACGGTCAATAGCGGCCCGGTGTCGCGCGACATTGGGCGCTTGAAGCCATCTACCCTCGCAATGGCTGACGCTTCGATGGGCGCCTTTGACTCGCTTCGACCGCTGGGCTACAGTCGGCTTACCCGAGCCAGGAGGACTTCGCCATGAGCATCCTTATCCGCTTCGCTCCGGCCTCTTTGACCGCCGAGCAATACGACGAGTCTGTGCGCAGACTCGAAGCTGCCGGCAACTGGCCGCCCGACGGACTCGACTACCACGTGTGCTTCGGAACGGATCCCAACCTCCGAGTCAGCGAGATCTGGGACTCGCGTGAGCAGCTCGACGCATTCGGCGAACGTCTCATGCCGGTGCTCGCCGACGTCGGGATAGACCCAGGCCAGCCAGAACTGCTGGAGATCCACAACATCGTCAGACACTAGACGTGATGGCCGTTGGGCGGGGCGGCTCGCCCGCGCGACGGCACCGTCGCCGAGGATAAAGGCGCAGGCGGCGATCACGCGGATGATGAGAACGGGCAGGCCGTGGATCGTCGGTGCGACTGTGATGAGACGGCGGATCGCCGCCGATGGTCAGCCTATGTCCGGCTTTCTGTTGAGGTGAGCCAACGCTTGCGATAGCTTTCGAGCCGATCTCTGGTTTGCTCGCTGCTTGCGCTCGGCATCGCTGCGGCGCATCATGTGCGTGTAGACGCGCAGCGTGAAGGCGGGGTCGGTGTGGCCGAGCTGTTCCATCACATAGTTGGGGTCCTTGCCGAGCGCCACCAGGATTGAGGCGAACGTGTGCCTGAGCTTGTGGGGCGTGATCCCGAGCGGGAGTGGCTGCCTATCTCGTTGCGCTTGCAGCTCGTCGGCGCGGCGCACCACGGCAGCGACCACGTCGCCGAGGTTGTAGCGGTCGCGGGCGCGGCCTATGGCGTTGATCAGCACGGGGTCGTCAGGTCCGCTCGGCTGACCTTCTCTGAGCTTCTGCGTCCGGTGCTCGACGAGGATCTCGCGTAGCAGCGGGAGCGTGTCGATCTCGCGCGTCCCGGCCTCGGTCTTGTCGCGTGCGACGGCGATGCGGCCGTTGGCGAGGTCGAGGTCGCGTTCGAGCAGCGCGCCACCGGCGGTGGCGCGGGGGCCGGCGAGCATCAGTACGGCGATCGCCGCCTTGCGTCCGCTGGTCTGGTTGTGGCGGCGCTGCGTGTAGGTCCACCCGCGCGGGTCGTGGACGCAGACCAACCGGCTGTCGCGCTCGTCGAGGTCCGCGGCGGCTTCGAGCATCACCGCGATGTGCTCGGCGCTGTCTAGATAGACAGGGCGCGGTTTGGTCACCTTCAGCCGCCGACGCTTGCCGACGGCCGGGTTGCGTAGCAGTAGGTCGTACTCGACGGCGAGCTCGAGGATCTGCTGCAGCAGGTCGATGTGCATGTTGATCGAGCGCGCCGACAGAGACTCCTTGACGCGCTGATAGCGGCGCCCGCGCTTATCGACGATCTCGACCATCAGCGGACGGCCGGCGTCGATCGCCGCCTGGCAGACGGCGCCTTCCCTGACCTTGTGCTGGCGATATCGGTCGACCTCTTTGATGTCGATCGCGCCGACCAGATGGTCCTTGAAGAACGGGATCAGGTGTTTGCGCAGGTCGTTGCGGTAGCTCCTGGCGGTTTCCGGCGCGAGTTCGAGGACCTTGGCGTCGAGCCAATCCTCGGAGAACTCCAGGAAGTACACGTCCTCCTCCTGCGGCGCTTGCGGCACGGGGTCTGGCTGGGATGGCTGCCACGTGCCTAGCTCGACTTCGCGGAGCACGACGGCGAGTTCACGCTCCGCCCGTAGCCGCGTCCATCCGTCCTCGAGACGACCGAGGGTGATGTACCTGCGTTTGCCGTAGGCGCGGAACCGCAGCCCGAAGCAGGGCTGCTTGGCGGTCGGCGGGATCACGCTTCCTGTTGCTGGGCGGCCCATCAGCGCTGCCCTCCCGTCTCGGCGCGCGAACCGACCACGGGCCGCTGCCCGTCGAGTAGCTGGGCGACCGTGCGACCGGCGCTGCTGCTGCCATGACGCCGCCGCGGCTTTACGCGCAGCGGCGGCGGGCTGGCGGACCGCCGCAGGGCGGCCTTGAGCTGTGCGATCACGTCGGGTGAGAAGCCAAGCCGTGGGCGTGGACCGGTGCCGAGCGGCACCCCGCCGAGCTCGCGGGCGTGCTCATAGACCCACCGGCGGGTCTTGCCGGTCAGCCGCGCGACCTCGCGAGCATCGACGAGCGCCTCGGGCGACTCGACCGGGCTCAGGCGCGCCGCGAGCCGGTCGGCAAGACGATCGGCGAGCATGTCGAGCAGCCCGTCGTCGGTGGCGAGCTTTGCCGTGAGCGCCAGCCGTGCTTGCCCGCGACCATCCTCCGCGCCACGGCCGCGCTCAGGTCTGGAAGGGAAGGCGTTTGGCGTGTCTGGCATCCCCCACAAACTTGGGGAGAGAAGCCCGTTTGCCTTCTCTCCGGGGCAGCGGCGAACACCGTCGCCGCGCAGCTCGCACCCCTGCCAGAGCTCTGAGAGGACGTCCGCGCGAGCCGCCTTCGCGGGCCGCGCGAAGCCCTCGCGGGCGCCAGCAAGGCCCGCCGAACCGGCGAGTTTGGGCAGTGAATGGGCAGTAACGCGGCAACTACGGCGCGGCGAGGCGACTGCTGCGCCTCGCCGCACAGGCCAAAAAGCCCCTGTCCTAGCGGCTTTTCGGGCAATCGGGGCGCCCGGATTCGAACCGGGGACCTCGCCGACCCGAACGGCGCGCGCTACCAGGCTGCGCCACGCCCCGACGCGGCTGCAGTATCCCACACTGCGCCCGAACGCCCAAGGAAGACCGCACAAGCGGCTAAGGTCGGCCCCATGCCGTGCAAGCTGACAGACGCGATCGCCGAGCTGGACAATCTGCTCCAACCGGCACGCTTCAAGGACTACTGCCCCAACGGCCTGCAGGTGCCGGGAGGCGCCATTGTGGCGAAGGTGGCCACCGGCGTGAGCGCAAGCGCGGATCTGTTCGAGCGCGCGATCGCCGAGCGAGCGGACCTGCTGGTGGTCCACCACGGCCTCTTCTGGGGCTCGCGACCGACCGCTGTCGACGCCCGCATGAAGCGCCGTCTGAAGCTGCTGTTCGACGCCAATATGAGCCTCGCCGCCTATCACCTCCCGCTCGACGCGCATCCCGAGATCGGCAACAACGCATTGATCGCGCGCGCCCTCGGGGCGGACGCGCTCGAGCCCTTCGCCGTGCACGACGGCGAGCCGATCGGCTCGCTCGCGCGCTTCCCGGGCGAGGGGATCGAGGCGACGGATCTCTTCGCGCGAGTGACAACGCTCACCAAGCGAGCCCCGCTTGTGTTCGACACGGGCCCAGTTCGAGTACGGAGCGTGGCGATCGTGTCGGGGGCAGGCAACGACTACTTGAGCGACGCGGTGGCGATGGGCGCCGATGCGTTCCTCACCGGTGAGCCCGCCGAGCGTGTGATGAGCGAATCCCAGGAGGCGGGCATCCACTTCATCGCCGCGGGGCACTACGCAACCGAGACGTTTGGAGTGCGGCGCGTGGGCGAGCACTTGAGCGAGCGCTTCGACGTCGAGCACGCGTTCATCGACGTGCCCAACCCCATATAGAAGAAGGTCACAAATCAGGTTGCGGAT
>DATAQR010000099.1:0-2649 GCA_036264565.1 Solirubrobacteraceae bacterium
CCCGCCCGATCGGCATCGCGGTCATCTGGCCGGTCTCGGTCTGCCCGTAGCCATCGCGCACGTCCAGGCCCGTCGCCTTGCGCCACACGTACAGCACCTCCGGGTTCAGCGCCTCGCCGGCGGCGACCATCCCCCTCAAGCTCGGCAACGGCCGCAGCGTTGCGCGCTTGGCGATCACGCGATACTCGGTCGGAGCCATGCACAGCACGTTCACCTGCTCGCGTTCGATCAGGTCCAGCCGCTCGTGTGGGTCGAAGCGGGCGTCGTGCAGCAGGGCCGTGGCTCCCCGCAGCCAGGGCGCGATGAACACGTTGCGCGCCGACTTGCTCCAGCCGCTGGCGGCGGTACACCAGACCACGTCGCCCGCCTGCGCCCCGAGCCATCTCTGCGCCTGCACTCGCTGTCCGTACAGATAGCGCTGTCCGTGCACGACTGCCTTCGGCTCGCCGGCGGTGCCGCTCGTGAACGTGATCAGGCAGGGATCGCCCTCGCCGAGGTCCGCCGGCTCGGGCGCCTCGACCGCGGTGAACAGCGCCTCTCTTCCCGCCGCGTCGCCGATCCACAGGACAGGGCATTCTGGCTTTGCCTGCAGAAGCTCGGAGCGGTTGCGCTCGTCGGCGAGGATCAGCGAGGGCCGCGTCACCGCCAGTCGCTGGCGCAGGTCCTTTGCGCGCAGCTGCTCGGTGCAGGGAAGCGCCACCGCGCCGATCTGAAAGCAGCCCATCAGCGTGGCGACCCACTCGACACGGTTGCCGATCAGCGTCATCACCACGTCGCCGCGCCGCACCCCCTGGCGCGTGAGTGTCGCCGCCGCCCCCTCGATCATCCGGTCGATCTCAGCGAACGTCCACTCGCGCCGCCCGCCGTCGCGCGCAAGCTCGACCAGCGCCAGCCGCTCGGGCGGCTGGGCACGCAGGAGGTCTCGGGCGAAGTTCACGGCGGGTATTCTCTCGATACTCGAAGAAAAGCGATCCTGGAGTCCCGCGAATGGCCGTAGCCCCCGCCCCCTACACCGAGAAGACCGACGAGCAGAAGGCGATCACCGAGATGGTGCGTCAGTTCGCCGACGAGCAGATCCTTCCCAACGCCGAGCACTACGACCACGAGGACCTGTTCCCCGAGCCGATCGTCGAGCAGATGAAGGAGCTGGGCCTATTCGGGGTGACGATCCCCGAGGAGTACGGCGGGATGGGGCTGGATCTGACGACCTACGCGATGATCGTCGAGGAGCTCTCGCGCGGGTGGATCTCGATCTCGGGTGTCATCAACACCCACTTCATCGGCTCTTACCTACTGATGAAGTTCGGCAGCGAGGAACAGAAGCAGAAGTACCTGCCGCGCATGGCCACCGGTGAGATCCGTGCCGCCTTCTCGCTGTCCGAGCCCGAGCTCGGCTCCGACGTGCAGGCGATCAAGACCTCAGCCAAGAAGACAGGCGACGGGACTTATGAGATCAACGGCCAGAAGATGTGGGTCACCAACGGCCTGATGTCTGCGTTGGTGTTCGTGCTGGTCAAGACCGACCCTGAAGCGCAGCCGCGCCACAAGGGCTTTACCTGCTTCATCGCCGAGAAGGAGGGTGGCGTCTCGGAGAACACGGGCGAGTACGCGGGCCTGAACGTGCCGCCGAAGATCAAAAAGCTCGGCTACAAGGGCGTCGAGTCCACCGAGCTCGTCTTCGACGGCTACAAATGCCCGGCCGAGAATGTGCTCGGTGGCGAGGACGCGGGCCTGAACAAAGGCTTTGCGCAGATGATGGACGCGCTGGAGGTCGGCCGCGTCAACGTCGCCGCGCGCGGCGTCGGCATCGCCCAGCGGGCGCTTGAGCTGGCACTGCGCTACTCACAGGAGCGCAAGACGTTCGGCAAGCCGATAGCAGAGCACCAGGCGATCCAGTTCAAGCTGGCCGACATGGCCACCCAAGTCGACGCGGCGCGGTTGCTCACGCTGCGCGCCGCGCGCCTGAAGGACGCAGGCGTTCGCTCGGACTTGGAGGCGGGTATGGCCAAGCTGTTCGCCTCCGAGGCGGGCCGCTTCTGTGTCGAGGAGTGCTTCCGCATCCATGGTGGCTACGGCTACTCCAAGGAGTATGAGATCGAGCGCCTATACCGCGACGCCCCGCTGTTGTTGATCGGAGAGGGTACCTCGGAGATTCAGCGCATGGTGATTGGCAAGAAGCTATTGCAGCGCCACAAGATCTGATGTTCGTGGTGGACACTAGAGACCTGGAAGGCGTGAGCGGATGAGCGGCGACGCGAAGACCCTGATCGAGACGGCGGCGCGCCGCTTCGTCGAGGAAGTGACCGCGCTGGCGCCGATGAAGCTGGTCGTCGGGGTCGAGTTGCACGGCCGCGGCGACATCCAGCACTTTCGTCTGCAGATGCCCGAGCTGGAGGTCACCAAGGGCCCGGCGGCCGACGCTCGCATCAACGTGGAGATGCGTCGCGAGTTCTTCAACATCATGGCGGCCGAGGGCAAGGTCCCGGACTGGATCGAGGCGTTCACATACGGCAAGGCGAAGGCGACGGGCCCGACCCAGTACCTGAAGCTGATCGCGAACGTGGTGGACAAGCACCAGGAACGCGAACACCTAAAGACGGCCCGCAAGCACGCCTGAGCCGGCCGTTGGGCGGCGCGATACTGCGTCCT
>DATAQR010000104.1:0-1561 GCA_036264565.1 Solirubrobacteraceae bacterium
CGGCGAGCGCGGCGCGCACCGCGCCTACGCCCCCGGGGCCGCAGCTTGCCTCGGACGTGCTCCTCGATGGCCTCACCGTCAGGTTCACCGACGGCATCCGCGCAGGCGCACCGATCCTCAAGCTCGCACTGGCCGCGTTGCTCGACGGGAACGGTGCCTACGAGGAGGACGTGCGCTGGCCGTGGCTCGCGTGTCGCGTCGCGGCGGACGTGTTCGACGACGAGACCTGGCACGTGCTGGCCAGCCGATACGTACTGATCGCCCGCGACGCGGGTGCTCTCGGCGTCTTGCCGATCGCACTCATGCACCTCTCGCTGATGCACGTGTTCGAAGGGAAGCTGGACTCAGCGGCGGCGCTGGTCGAGGAGATCGATTCGATCATCGACGCGACCGGCAGCCGACGGATCAGCGTTGCGAAGCTGATGCTGGCCGCTTGGGAGGGTGACGAGGCGCGGGCGTCGAAGCTGATCGACGAGGCTCAGCGGGATGCGATCGCGCGTGGTGAGGGTTTCGTGCTCACGTTCGGCGAGCACGCCCGCGCTGTTCTCCACAACGCCTTAGCGCACTACGAAACGGCACTCGACAACGCTCAGCGCGCGAGCGCGCAGGATGAGCTGCCTCCCTCGATGTGGTCGCTGCCCGAGCTGGTGGAGGCGGCGGCCCGCAGCGGCAAGCTCGAACTGGCGGCCGACGCGCTCGACCGTTTGCGCCAGCGGACGCAGGCGGCCGGGACCGAGTGGGCGCTCGGCCTCGAGGCACGCTGCGCAGCCCTGTTGAGCGACGGCGCGACCGCCGAAGGCCTCTACCGCGAAGCGATCGAACGCCTCGGCCGCTGTCGCGGCGCCCTCGACCTTGCGCGCGCGCGCCTGCTGTATGGCGAATGGTTGCGCCGCGGCGCGCGGCGCGTCGATGCGCGCGAGGAGCTCCGAAGCGCGCGGGCGAGCTTCACGAAAATGGGGGCCGAGGCGTTCGCCGGGCGCGCCGAACGCGAGCTCCTGGCGACGGGCGAGAACTCCCGCAAACGAAGCATCGAGACCGGCGACGACCTCACCCCCCACGAGGCGAGGATCGCGCGAATGGCGCGCGACGGCGCGTCCAACCAGGACATCGCCACCGAGCTGTTCGTCAGTCGCAAGACCGTCGAGTACCACCTGCACAAGGTCTTCTCAAAGCTCGGGATCAGCACCCGCCAGCAGCTCGAGTACGTCCTCCCTGGAGCTTGAGCACACCTCGCCCGGGCGGGCCGGGCCGACACGCGACTAGGGCCGTTCTGATGCGAACGCCGCCCTAGCCCGCCGAGACTGTCTCACGGTTCACTCGGCCCCACAGCCCACGACACTCGAGGAGTTCCAATGACAGAGCGCTCCGCATCAATCAGCTGGGACGTGTACGTCGCCCCACCAGAGCCGATGCCCCCCGGCGACCTGGCTCCCCGTGAGACGGCGCGGTCCTGGTCGCCGATATCGGCAACGCTCATCTCTGGCGAGCGGGACGCTGTGCTCGTCGACGCGCTGCTGACCGTCGGCCAGGCCCACGACCTAGTCGAGTGGATCGCTGCGCA
>DATAQR010000117.1:0-6305 GCA_036264565.1 Solirubrobacteraceae bacterium
GCCGGCGACCTGTCTCTTGTATGAGCGCTTGAACGACGACGACATCGCCGCCGTCGAGCAGTTAATCCGCGACACCCCCGGCGCGTGGGAGCACTACGACGCCGGGCATGATGACGCGGCAAGACGACAGGTGCTGCTCGCTTTTGGCACGTGGCTCAGCTCCGAGGGTTTGCTGGCGAAGACCGGCCTCATACACGCTCAGCCTCCTGAGGACGTGCACGTCATGGCGCGCGGCCCGCTGTCGGCGGCGGGCGGGCTCTACGACGCCGACCTGATCCTCGACGCCTTGATCGGCGCGGGGGTCGACATCGCGAATCTGCGTCACGGCATCGACTTCGGTTGCTCCTCCGGGCGAGTTGTGCGCGTGCTCGCCGCCGCGTGCCCCGACACCCACTGGCGCGGCTGCGACCCCAACGCCCCGGCGATCGCTTGGGCTGAGGAGAACCTGCCGGGCATCGACTTCTTCGTCAACGGCGACGCTCCGCCGCTGCCGCTGCCAGACGGCTCGCTGGACCTCGCCTACGCCATCTCGATCTGGTCGCACTTCGCACCGGAGCTCGGCCTGCGCTGGTTCGAGGAGATGCGCCGCGTCCTGCGTCCGGGGGGCCACCTCGTGTGCACCACCCACGGCCTCACGTCGATCGCCCACTACGCCACGCACGGGCTGCGCCCGGTCGAGCAGTCGCTGGAGATCCGCGACGCCCTCTACCGCGACGGCGCCTGGTACGCCCCCGAGTTCGGCGAGCAGGGCGACTGGGGCGTCGTCAACCCAGACTGGGGCACCGCCTTCCTCTCCCCCGAGTGGATGCTCGCGAGACTCTGCCCCCGGTGGCGCATCCTCGAGTTCGCCCCCGGCCGCAACCAGGAGAACCAGGACGTGTACGTGCTGCAGCGGGTTTGACCAGCCGCATCCATGACCCGCAAGCGCGACATCAAGCAATTCCGGCAGGCCTGCCGGGAGGCCGGCTTGACCACATCTGAGCGCTTCCAGGCCAGCGACGCGCTGCACACCGAGAAGGAATCGGGCGGCGAGCCGCAGGACATGAGCTACGGAGAACTGCTGGCTTGGCTGCAAGAATGGAAGGACTCATGGCGACCGTCGTAGCCCTCGACGCCTCACCGACAACCGTCCTGCGCTCGATGCGAGGGTTGATCGTCGACGCGCGTATCGCCTATCCAGACGTCCTCCACGTCGAAGTTCGCGATTCGCATGGAGAGCTCTGGCGCCTTGCCACCCAAGATGCCGAGTTCTCGCCGGCTGACCCAGCGCAGCTGGTGGGACGCTCGATCGAGGACGCCAGTATCGATGAGAAGTCCGGCGAGCTGCTCTGCAGGCTCTCGGACGGCTCATCGCTCGACATCAAGCCTGCTTCAGCCGAAGCAGACGACGACCCGCCCTATTGGGATCTGATCAGCCCCGCGGGCATCGTCCTCGAATTCGGCCCGGGGGTTCGCTGGCAGATCAGCGGCGCCGACACGTCAGCCGCGTCGCGTCGGCGAGCGTAGACGGGCGACTGGGCATCGTCACCCCCGACTGGGGCACCGCCTTCCTCTCCCCCGAGTGGATGCTCACAAAGCTCTGCCCCCAGTGGCGCATCCTCGAGTTCGCCCCCCGCCGGATCTGCCGCCAGGCGCTCACCTCGACGCGGTAGTACGGTCTTATTTGCTTTTTCTGGGATATACTTCTCTGTAATGAGAACATCAGTCCCAGCGATCCTGCCGCTCTTCCGCTCGGAGACGCAGCTGCATCTGCTCGCTCTGCTGCTTTTGCAGCCAGAGCGCAGCTGGACGCTGCAGCAGCTGGCACAGACTCTGGGCGCGCCGGTCTCCTCCGTTCACCGCGAGCTGGGTCGAGCCGAAAGGGCCGGCATCATCTATCGCGACGCGACGGCACGACCCCACCGTTTCCAGGCCGCGAGCGAGGGTCCGCTCCATGAGCCTCTGGTGGAACTGCTGCGTCGTTCCGTGGGTGTCGAGGAGCAGCTGCGCACCGCGCTGGAGGGGTCCCACGTGCTCGCCGCAGCGATCTACGGCTCCTGGGCGAGCGGAACACGCCGGCCCGACAGCGACATCGATGTCCTTGTCATCGGCGACAGTGATCTACGGGAGCTACGGCGTCTGGTGCGCCCGATCGGCAAGACCGCTGGGCGCACCATCGACCTGACAGTCCTGAGCGTTGATGAGTATCGGCGTCTGCTCGCCAAGAAGTCGGGCTTTGCCCGAACTGTGCTCGAGTCTCCTATCACGCCGCTCCTCGGCGATCTCAATAAGCTCGCGCAAGCATGACCGACGCCCGCATCGAAAAGATCTATGTCGATCGAGTGCGAGCCGGCGAATTCCTCGATCAAGCCGACCGGTTTCGCAGCGACGCCGACACCGCCAGCCTCGGCGCGGAGTCACAGTCGGTGCTCCTGCACAACGCCACGGTCTGCGCCTGCGACGCGATCCTACAGGGGGTCGGCTTGCGCGTAACCTCTGGTGACCGCGCACACGTCCTGCGGCTCGAAACCGCACTTGAGCAACTCGACGGCGACACCGAGGATCTGCTCGAGAGCCTCGACGCGTCTCGCGAGCGACGTAACGAAGCGTCCTACACAGCCTCGTTTGTCGCCAAGGCAAGCCTCGCTGACGCGCGCGAGGCTACCAGCGAGCTGCTCGAACGGACGCGGGCACTGCTCAGCTAACTGCGCAACCCTCGCCAAGGCCGCGCGGGAGGAGGGGCGCTGGGGTTGCTCCTGCGCGTTTGACCTGTCCGCAATCGCGGTCTCCTCCGATACATCATGACAGCAGACTTGTTGCTGCTATGATGCCTTCATGAGGACGACCGTGACACTGGATCAGGATGTCGCCTCGAAGCTTCGCCAGGTGGCGCGGGAGCGCGGGGTGTCGTTTAAGGCGGCCCTCAACGAGGCCCTACGTACAGGTCTCCGCGGCGGCTCACAGGCCGCCAGACGCTATCGCATGCCGGTTCGCGACATGGGCGTGAGGAAGGGCATAGATCTCGACCGAGCCTTGACGCTTGCCGCCGAGCTCGAGGACGTCGAGATACTGCGCAAGCTCGAATTGCGCAAGTGAAGCTCCCCGACGTCAACCTGCTGCTGTACGCGGCCGACGTCTCCTCACAACGTCACAAGCCCGCACGTGAGTGGATAGAGACCGCGCTCTCGGGCACAGAGACCATCGCGTTGGCCTGGTCTGTCCTCCTGGGCTTCGTCAGACTCAGTACGCGCCCCCTGATATTTGCCCAGCCGCTCGAGGCTGGGGAGGCGCTGGACATAGTCGACGGATGGTTGGATCAGCCTTGTGTAACGGTCATACACCCGACCGATCGGCATTCGGCTGTCCTGCGCGATTTGCTCTCGCCCCTCGGCACGGCCGGCAACCTGACAACCGACGCGCATCTCGCCGCGCTGGCGATAGAGCACGGAGCGCTCCTCTGCTCGTGCGACGCCGACTTCTCACGCTTCCAGGGTCTTCGCTGGATCGACCCGCTACCGGCCGGCTGAGCGATACGCAGGGCCGCGTTGCTAGCGTTCACGTGCCCTTGTCGACCACAGCAACCACAGAGGCGCCCACCTCGACGCAGACGGCGGCCTTCCCACCGGCGAGCCCGGTCGCCATCTCGATCGAGAGCGTCTCAAAGACGTTTCGCCTGCCCCACCAGCAGTACTCGACGCTCAAGGAGCGGGCGCTGCACCCGTTGCGCTCGACCGAGTACGACGAGCTGCACGCCGTTAAGGACGTAACGCTCGCGATCGCCCAGGGCGAGTTCTTCGGGATCGTCGGGCGCAACGGCTCGGGCAAGAGCACGCTCTTGAAGTGCATCGCGGGCATCTACGGCGTGGACGGGGGCCGCATATCGATCGCCGGACGGCTCTCCCCCTTCATCGAGCTTGGGGTCGGCTTCAACATGGACCTCACCGCGCGCGACAACGTGATCATCAACGCCATCATGCTCGGCATCTCCCGGCGGCAGGCCAGGTCGCGCTTCGAGGAGGTGATCGCCTTCGCCGAGCTGGAGGAGTTCGTCGATTTGAAGCTCAAGAACTACTCCTCGGGGATGCTCGTGCGGCTCGCCTTCGCCACCGCGATCCAGGTCGACGCGGAGATCCTGCTGATCGACGAGGTGCTCGCCGTCGGCGACGCCGCCTTCCAGCAGAAGTGCTTCGAGGAGTTCTTCCGCCTCAAGCGCGAAGGCAGGACGATCGTGTTCGTCTCCCACGACATGTACTCGGTCGAGCGCTTCTGCGATCGCGCGATGCTGATGGAGCGCGGGGACATGGTCCAGATCGGCGAGCCGCGTGCGATCGGGCGCGCCTATCACAAGCTGAACTTCGGCCAGCTCCCGCACGAGTCCCCGCGCGAGCCCGCCGCCGCCGGCACGACGATAGCCGAGGCGTGGTTTGAGAACACCGCCGGCGAGCGCGTCACGAGCGCCGACCAGGAGGACGCACTGAGCATGTGCTTTGAGGTGCGCTTCGGCGAGGACCTGCTCGACCCGGTGTTCGCCGCCACCCTGCGCACCGAGCTCGGGCACACGATCGTCGTGGCGCGCTCAGACCAGCACGGCGGCGCGAGCGGCTCCTTCAAAGCGGGCGAGAGCGCACTTGCCAGGTTCGCGATCCCCAATTGGCTGACCCCGAGCCGCTACGTCCTCACTCCCTCGCTCGCCCGCGAGGGGACCGGCGAGAACGCGGTCGCGCTCGTCGAGGACATGACCTCGATCGTCATCCACGGCAGCTCCAGCGGCGGCATCCTCGAGCTCCCGGTCAGCGTGAAGATCGAGCGCACGTGAGCGCCGGCGGGGAGATCGGCCTTCCGCTCGCGCGGCGCTCCCCCGCGAGCCACGGCGTGCACGGCCCCTCAGCGCTGGGCGACGACTTCCGCCGCTTCTGGTCGCTGACGTTCACGCTTGCGCGCACCGAATTCAAGCTGCGCTTCTACGGCTCGGCGCTCGGTTACGTGTGGACGCTCGTGCGTCCCCTGCTGCTGTTCGGCGTGCTGTGGGTGTTCTTCACCAAGGTGGGCCACGTCAACAACGGCAAGACCGCGGGCGAAAAATTCTACGGAGCGCAGCTGCTCGGGTCGATCGTGCTGTTCACGTTCTTCGCCGAAGCGACCGCGGGGGCCGTGCGCAGCGTCGTTGACCGCGAGAACCTCGTGCGCAAGATCCACTTCCCACGCATGGTGATCCCGATCTCGGTCGTGCTGTTGGCGCTGTTTAACCTTGGGCTGAACCTGATCGTTGTCGCGATCTTCGCGATCAGCGCCGGTGTGCATCCGATGCTCAGCTGGCTCGAGCTGCCGCTGATCGTGGCTGCACTGATCGCGTTCTCCGCCGGCATGGCGATGCTGCTCTCGGCGCTGTTCGTACACTTCCGCGACATCCAGCCGATCTGGGAAGTGATCTCCCAGATCCTCTTCTACGCCTCGCCCGTGATCATCTCGATCCAGACGGTCACCGCCAAGTTGAGCCACACGATGCTGCACATCTACATGCTCAACCCGCTGGCGGTGATCTTCCAGCAGTTCCGCCACGCGATGATCACAAATGCGACGCCGAGCGCCGGAGAAGTGCTCGGCAGCTGGGGCTCTCTTTTCGGGGCGCTGGCGATCGTCGTGGCGATCTTCGTCGTAGGCTTCGCCGTGTTCAACCGCGCGGCCGCGCGGATAGCGGAGAATCTGTGAAATGCCGAGCACCGACGTGGAGCACCAACAGCGGGAGATAGAGGCCGAGAACGAGCGCCTGCGCGCCCGTGTCGCGGCGCTTGAATCCGAGCTGCTCGAGACTCAGGCAAGAGCCAACGCCGCGATCGCACAGTGGCAGGAGCGCGCCTACTGGCTCGACCGGCTGCACCTCGATCTCAACAAGCTGATGCAGCGACCTGGCGCTGAGGAGCTGCGTCTGGCGCTACGGGCGGTGCGGGCGGTGTTCTGGCGGATCAGGCGGATCAAGCGCCGCCTCTTGGGCCCGTGAGCGAGGTCTCCGTGGTGATCCCCGTCAAGGACGGGGAGCGCTACCTGCCGGAGCTGCTCGACGCACTCGCGCGCGAGGCGCCCGACGAGGTGCTGGTGATCGACTCCGGCTCGAGCGACCGCTCGCTGGAGATCGTCGCTGCCGCCGGCGTCCGGCTCGTCACGATCGAGCCGGACGAGTTCGGCCACGGCCGCACCCGCAACCTCGGCATGGAGCTGACCGGGAGCGAACTCGTCTGCTTCCTCACCCAGGACGCCACGCCGTGCCCCGGCTGGCTCGACGCCCATCGCGACGCGTTCGGCCTCGACGAGCGCGTCGGTGCCTGCTA
>DATAQR010000134.1:0-3047 GCA_036264565.1 Solirubrobacteraceae bacterium
ACCAATCGCCGGGGCGTCCCTCGGACGTCAAGTCGAGCAGGTTCCGCAACGGCTCAAGCGTGCCAACGTGCCGGGGGTCCATACGCGAGTATGTATGACCCATGGGCGGGGTGGCGATCGTTGTGTTCAGTGACTTGGTCGATTCGACAGCGCTGCTCGCGCGCTTGGGCGACGATCGGATGGAGGAGGTTCGCCGCGCGCACGTCGAGGACGTCACGCGCGCTGTGACCGCCTCAGGCGGCCGGCTGATAAAGACACTCGGCGACGGGGCGATGGCAAGCTTCGAGAGCGCCCTGGGCGCCTTGAGCGCGGCGGCCCGCATACAGGTATCTGTCGAGCGCCTGGACCGGGCGCGCGGACAGATCGGGATCGAGGCACGGGTCGGCGTCGCGGCAGGGGAGCCGATCGCCGCCGGCGAGGATCTGCACGGCATGTCTGTCGTGATCGCAAGCCGCCTGTGCGCCGCCGCTGGCAGCGGTGAGGTGCTGGTGCATGATCTGGTGGCGGCTCTCGTGGCGTCCCGAGACGGTGCGGCCCTCGAACAGCCGCAGAGCTTTGACCTCAAGGGCGTTCCCGTGCCGGTGCGTGCTATGAAGCTCCGCTGGCGCGAACTCGTGGCGATTGAGCAGGACCTCGCACATGCCGCGGCCCACGACGGCTCACCTGGAGCGGGCCAGGACGGGGTCTCGGTTTTGCAAGATGAGGACGCGCCTCAGCGGCCGCAACGCCTTCCGCTGCCGCGGATGCTGGCCGCATACGCAGGGGAGCCGCTGATCGGCCGCGAGCAAGAGATCGGCCTGCTTGGAGAGGCCACAACCCCCCGGCTGGGGAGCCACGCGGTGTTGGTGCTGGGCGAACCTGGCATCGGCAAGACTCGGCACGCTGCCGCGGCCGCCGGCGAAGCGCACGCTCATGGAGCGGCGGTTGTGTTGGCACGCTGCCCGCCCGAGCCGGCGATCGCGTTCGAGCCGTGGGTGCGTGCGATCGGGGAGCTTGCCCGGTCAGGCGGTGAGGGTTGGCGGTCGAGTCTGGCCCAGGCCGCCGGGACAGAGCTGGCTGGGCTGGTCCCTGAGCTCAGTGATCAAGTCGCGCCGGGTGAGCGGGCGGGGGCCGCTGAGGTGGTGGTCGCCGAGGGGGCTCGCTACCGGTTGCTGCGTGGCATCTCAGCGGCGCTGGCGCACGCCGCGGGAGGGGCTCCGCTGCATGTCGTGCTCGACGATGCCCACTGGTGCGACGCCGCGTCCGCTCAGGCGCTGGGGCACCTGCTGGAAAGCCCGCCTGCGCAGGGGATCGTCGTGGTGGTGACCGCACGTGAGCGGGAGCTGGGTCGCAGGCACCCGGTCACGAAGGTGCTGGGTGAGCTGCGCCGGACGGGCGATCTCGCGGAGCTTGAGCTGGAGGGTCTGGACGACAGCGGTCTGGCGGCGCTGGTCGCGGCCAGGGTCGGCCGTTCGATCACGCCGCGCCTGGCGGCGAAGCTACGGGCTCGCACCGCAGGCAACCCCTTCTTCGCCGCCGAGCTCGCGCGCGACCTGGACGAGCGTGGGGCGCTGCGCTCGGAGGAGGAGCTCGAGGCCGCGCCGGCCCCTGACGCGGTGGCTGATCTTGTGGAGGAGCGCCTTTCGCGCCTGGAGCCTGTGACCGAGCGGCTGCTCACAGCGGTGGCCGCGATTGGACCCTCTGCGCCGGTCGCGCTGGCGGCGAGAGCAGCTGGGATCGACGACGAATCCGCTGCTGTCGCGGTGGGGCAGGCGGTCGCCGAGCGGCTGGTGGACGAGATGCCCGCCGTGCAGCAGACGATTGCTTTCCCGCACGCCCTGATCCGGGAAGCGCTGACGGCGGGCACAGACGACGCGACACGAGCGCGGCTTCACCTCGCAACGGCACGTGCGCTGGAGGAACAACCCGAGACCGAGCCGGCAGAGCTCGCGCGCCACTACGGTATGGCGGTGTCGGTCGCTGGCCCTGAGCTCGCGATCGGCGCCTACCGGCGTGCCGCGGAGGCGGCGGCGGAGGCCCACGATCACGAGCAGGCGGCCCTCCAGTTGCGCAGGGCGCTCGCCCTGATCGCCGAGAGCGAGCTCGCGACACGCGCTCCGCTGCTGCTCGAGCTTGGGGAGCAGGATCTGCTCGCGGCCGATCTCTCTCGCGCTCGCGCTGCCTTCCTGGCCGCGGCCGACGCCGCGCGCAGCACCGGGGACGCTGCTACCCTCGCGCGCGCCGCGCTCGGTTTCGCCGGCGGTGACATGGCGTTCGGCTTGGAGACGGGCGCGGAAGACGCCGCTGTGGTGGGGCTGCTGAGAGAGGGCCTGGACGCGCTCGGCGATCAGGAGCCCAAGCTCGCTTTGCGGATGATCTTCAGGCTCTGCTACTCGCTGTTTTACACCGAGGACGAACACGTCTTCGATGCGCTGCTGGCGCGCGTGAACGAGCTCGAGGAGCGCCTGGGCGACACCGAGTCGCGTGTGCTCGCTCAGTTCACCAGGCTCAACGCACAAGCCGCGCATACCGACGAGCCGTTGACGATCGCTGGCACGCTTGCCGAGAGCTTCCTCCTGCTCAGCGACCTTGCCGAGGGGTGCGACCGTGATGACCTGCGCTTCCGCGTTCTGCAGATGTCGGCGGTGGCGCACTACGCACTCGGGCAGATCGACGAGTGTGAGCGTGCGGTCGACCGCGCCGGGGAGATCGCGAGGCGGCTCGGGAGCCCGCGTTTTCTGTGGGAGGTCGACTTCAACCGGGGGATGCGCAAGGTCGATCGCGGCGACCGCGAGGGTGCCGAAGCGCTGATCCACCGTGCGGGCGAGGCCGTCCGCAGACTGCGCCCCGACATTCAACTGATTGCAGAGATGGCTCCGCTGACGTCGCTGGCGGCGATCTACGACGCCGACGCGACGATCTCGCAGACCGTCTTTGAGGCTGTGGAGACAGCAACTCCCTGGGCGTCGCTGATCGCCGCGGGGCTGACATGGGGTACCGCCGTCGCGGGCGATTATGACACGGCAACGAAGCGCCTGGCCGAGTTGCTCTCCGGCGACCTCGCCCAC
>DATAQR010000187.1:0-7651 GCA_036264565.1 Solirubrobacteraceae bacterium
CAGCGTGCACGCCAACGCGCGGACGCGGAAGCTGCGGACGGTCGACGCGACCTGTCCGCTCGTGACGAAGGTGCATCGCGAGGCGGTGCGCTTCGCCGAACAGGGCTACACGATCGTGCTCGTCGGCCACGACGGGCATGAGGAGGTCGAAGGCACGATGGGCGAGGCGCCCGAGCGGATCGTGCTCGTCCAGGACGAGAAGGACGTCGAGAGCCTGCAGATCGACGATCCCGAGCGCGTCGCCTACATCACGCAGACCACCCTGTCGGTGGACGAGACCAGCGCGATCGTCGCACGCCTGAAGCAGCGCTTCCCGAGCATCGCCGGTCCGCGCACCGACGACATCTGTTACGCCACCACCAACCGCCAGGCGGCCGTCAAGCAGATGGCGAGCGGCTGCGACCTGATGCTGGTGGTCGGCTCGCGCAACTCGTCGAACTCGGTGCGTCTCGTAGAGGTCGCCCGCGACTTCGGTACTGAGGCATATCTGATCGACAACGCGGACGAAGTTCAAGAGCAGTGGCTGGCCGGCAAGCGTGTGGTCGGCATCAGCTCGGGTGCGAGCGCGCCGGAGAACCTCGTACAGGAGTTGATCGACTTCTTCCGCGCGCGCGGAGTGCAGGACGTGCAGGAGTTCCACGTCGTGCGCGAGGACGTGCGCTTCATGCTGCCCAAGCCGATCAGAGAAGCCGCCGCGGCGGCATCGTGAGCGTTCCCGGCGTGGGTGCTCGGCCGGTTTGGCTGCTGGCGGGGCGCTTGGCGCGTCCGGGCGGCAGCGCTTTTGGGATCGGGTTCCGGTAGTGCGCACGCTCGTCGTCTCAGACCTGCATCTGGGCGGGTCTTCCGGCGCGGCGGTGCTGGAGCGTCCGGCCGCACGGCGCGCGCTGTTCGAAGCGCTGCGCAACGTCGAGCGCCTAGTGCTGCTCGGCGACGTGCTCGAGTTGCGCCACGGTCCGCGCCGCGATGCGCTGGCAAGGGCGCGTCCGTTCTTCGAGGAACTAGGTAAGGCGTTCGTCGGTCGCGAGGTGGTGGTGCTCGCCGGTAACCACGACCACGCGCTGGGCGAGGGGTGGCTGCGCGCTCGTGAGGAAGACGGGCTGCTCCAACCACTCGGGCTGGAGCAGCGCTTCGAGGCGAGCGAGTCATCTTCGATGCTGGCGGCGATAGCCGGGTGGGCGGCGCCGGCGCGAGTGAGCGGCGCCTATCCGGGCATGTGGCTGCGCGATGACGTATACGCCACCCATGGCCACCAACTCGACTGCCATCTGAGCATCCCGACGATGGAGTGCTTGGGGATCGGGATGACCGCGCGTGCGCTGCGGCGACCGACGAGCGGGTTCGCAACGCCCGCCGACTACGAGGCGGTGACGGCGCCGGTGTACGCGTGGATCGACGCGGTGGCGCGCCAGGCGCCGACGGGCGCAGCATTGAACGGCAAGTCGACCGTGCGAATGTGGCGGGCCCTGGGCGGCGATCGTGACTTCTCCAATGGGGAGGAGCTGGGCGATGCGGTCGAGTCGGCGGGTGTGGCGGGCCTGGCTGCGCTCGGCCCCGCGTTGCGCCGCCGCGCAATAGCAGGCGCCTTTCCGGTCGCTGTCGCCGCTCTGAACCGCATGGGTCTGGGCACGTTCAACGCCGACATATCCGCCCCCGAGCTGCGTCGCGCCGGCCTGCGCGCGATGGGCGAGGTGGCGGCACGGCTGGGATTGGGCGACGCGCACGTGATCTTCGGCCATACCCATCGCGCCGGTCCGCTGCCGCGCGACGACCAGGCCGAGTGGCGGCGCCCCGGCGGCGCGCGCCTGCTGAACACGGGCTGCTGGACCTACGACGCCTACTTCCTGCGCGGCGGCCCCGGCGACAGCCCGTACTGGCCGGGTGGGGCGGTGCTGATCGACGGCGACGGCCCGCCGACGCTACTGCGTCTGCTCGATGTTCTCGAGTCCTCGGAGCTGCAGCCCACCAAGGCTCTGTAGGTGTGCGGCGAGGCGGGCACGCTGTAGGCGTCCAGCGGTAGCAGCGGCGCGAGCAGCTGACGCTCGACGCCGAGCAGCTCCTGGATCGCCAGCTCCGTCTCGGTATAGGCGCCCTCTCCGTAGTGGTAGTGAAAGAGCATGCCCTGCAGGTCGAACAGATAGCGGGCCGGCCAGCCCCTGTTCTCGTACTCCCGCCACATCTCGAGGTCGGGATCGAGCAGCACGGGGTAGGCGATCCCGAGGCGCGCAACGGCCGCTTCGACGGCCGGGCGCTCGCGGGAGAGGGCGAAGCCGGGGGCGTGGATGCCGACCACCTGCAGCCCGGCGGCTTGGTAGCGCTCGTGCCAGGCCTTCACATAGGGCAGCGTGTGCAACGAGTTGTGACGGCAGAAGTCCAAGAACTCGACCAGCACCGGCCGGCCGCACAGGCGGCTCATGTGCAGCGGCTTCGAGTTCACCCAGCGCAGGTGCGTCAGGAACGGCGGGGCAGGGATGCTGTCTATCGGGGCTCGCAAACGCGAGCCCTAGCCTATTGAACCGACCATCTCCAACTGAATCAGCCGATTCAGCTCGACCGCGTACTCCATCGGCAGCTCCTTGGTCACCGGCTCGATGAAGCCGTTGACGATCATCGCGGCGGCCTCGTCCTCGGTGAAGCCGCGTGAGCCCATGTAGAAGAGCTGGTCGTCGGAGATACGCCCGACCGTGGCCTCGTGAGCGACCGCGACGTTGGGGTTCTGGATCTGAATGTCGGGCCAGGTGTCCGAGCGCGAGAGCCCGTCCATCATCAGCCCGTCGCACTGCACGCGCGCCTTCGAGCCGGCGGAGTTGTGCCCCATCTTGACCAGGCCGCGGTACCCCATGATGCCGCCGTCCTTGGAGATCGACTTGGCGAGGATGTTGGAGGTGGTGTTCGGCGCCAGGTGCACGACCTTCGCGCCCGTGTCCTTGTGCACCCCCTTGCCGGCGACGCCGACATTGAGGTGGTCGGCGCGCGCGCCCTCGCCCATCAGGAACGAGCCTGGGTAGAGCATCACGTACTTGGCCCCCATCGACCCGCCGACCCACTCGACCGTCCCCTCGGCGTCGACGACGGCGCGCTTGGTGTTGAGGTTGTAAACGTCCTTGGACCAGTTCTGCACGGTCGTGTAGCGGGCCTTGGCCCCCTCGTGCACGAAGATCTCGACCACGGCGGAGTGCATCGAGTTGACGCTGTATGTCTGCGCGGTGCAGCCCTCGATGTAGTTCACGTCCGAGCCCTCGTCGGCGATGATCAGCGTGTGCTCGAAGGTGCCCTCGCCGGCGCCCTCCATGCGGAAGTAGGCCTGTAGCGGCAGGTCCACCTTGACGCCCTTCGGCACGTATAGGAACGAGCCGCCGGACCAAACCGCGCCGTGCAGCGCGCTGAACTTGTTGTCCTGCGGCGGCACGCACTTGTTCATGAAGTACTTCTGCACCAGGTCGGGGTACTCGGTGATGGCCGTGTCCATCGAGCAGAAGAGGATGCCGAGCTTGGCGTACTCTTCCTTCAGCCCCTCGTAGACGGGCTCCTGGCGCCAGACGCCGACGACCCCAGCGAGATGCTCGCGCTCGGCCTGCGGGATGCCGAGATCCTCATACGTTTTCTTCATCTCCTCGGGGACGTCGTCCCAGCTGTTGAAGCGCCCGGCGGTGGGCGGGGAGTAGAGCACCAGCTCGTCCAGGTTCAAGCCGCTGAGGTCGGGACCCCACGTCGGCACGGGCTTGCGTTCGTAGATTTCAAGCGACTTGACGCGCTTCTCGGCCATCCAGTCGGGCTCGCCCTTGACCTTGGAGAGCTCGCGTACCACCTCACGAGAGATGCCCTGCTTGGCAAGCAGCTGCCCCTGATCGTCCTCGACGATCGGGGAGGGCTTTGCGATGCGGTCGATCGTAGCCATGAGAACCTCGCTGCTGGGGGGACTTACCGAATCCTGTCCTGCGGACTAGGAATTATATCGCGGGGCCACTAGCAGAGCTCTCGTGTCCGAGGGGACTGCTTTAGTCGGGCGTCCATGTCAGCCCAAACGTCTTTGTTCGAGGCCAGATCGGCGCGGCGTCCGTTCCTTCGTTGGGCGGGTGGCAAGACTCGCCTGCTCCGACATCTGAGGCCGCATTTCCCGGCCGATTTCGCCGGCTATTACGAGCCCTTCCTGGGCGGAGGAGCCGTCTTCTTCGACATTTGCGCGAGGGCGTCCGATCCGACCGTCCTGGCGGACCTGAACCCGGAGTTGATCAACTGTTGGGTTCGGGCGCGCGACCAGCCCAAGCGCCTCTACGAGGCGGTGAGCCGCTATATGGGCATGGACAACGAAGAGGCGTACTACGCGGTACGCGACGGGGAGGAACCTACAACCGCGATTGGGCGCGCGGCGCGGTTCCTGTATCTGAACCAGACCGCGTGGAACGGCCTTTGGCGAGTCAACAGGCGGGGACGTTTCAACGTGCCGTGGGGGGATCGTCCGTTCCGGGGGATTACGGAAGCGGAGCTACTTGAGCTGAGTAGCGCATTGGAGGATGTGGATATACGCCTTGCCGACTTCCGCGACGTGCTCGAGGAGCCGCAAGCAGGAGACTTTGTATACCTCGATCCTCCGTATCTGCCCCTGAGCGACACCTCGAAGTTCTATCTCTATACAGAGAAGCGGTTTCGCCAGCCTGATTTGGTCGTGCTTGGTGAGATATGCGAGCGTCTCAGCGAGGAGGGCGTCTACTGGATCCTCTCCAACCGCGATACGCCGCTTGTGCGCGAGATCTTCTCGCACTCGACGATCGTCTCGCTGACTACACGCCGTTCCGTGGCTGCTCAGAACCGGCGCGACGTCGAGCTTCCCGACAGCCCTGAGGCGATCGTCATCGGAGGCCCAACGAGGTGAACGGCGGGGAGTCGGGCGTTGCCGTCACATGGTCGCGCCTGGTCGAGCGTTGTCGCGAGGCCGCTGATAGTCGGGAAGCGCTTCGGCTCGCAAACCTCGCGATAGCAGCTCAGGCCGGGGCCCACAAGGGATTGCTCGGGCGGCGGCGTACGCTCGACCGGTTCGGCCTACTGGATGCGGTTGAGGCACTAACCGTCGAGCCGTTGGCCGCGCTCGACGCAGCGGACCGGCTCGTGTGGCAACCGCTGGCCGACGAAGCGGCTGAGTTTGCTCGTTGCATACGAGAGCTCGAGCATATGGACAGATGGGTAGGTTTCGTCCAGAGCGCCGATCCTGCACGAAAGAGCCGAGGCGCATATGCCACGCCGCAGGGTCTCGCTAGGCCGATGGCTCGTCTGCTGCTCGGCGGCGATCCCCCTCCGCTACGCATCCTCGATCCGGCTGCCGGCGCCGGCGGGCTGCTGATCGCGGTCCTGCGAGAGCTGATCGGGCCGACGGCCGGCAAGCGCGAGATTCGGCGTCATGTCACCCGCCTTCACGGCGTTGAGCTGGACCCGGTGGCTCGTGAGCTCAGCTGCTTGATGATTTGGCTAGTGGCCGGTGAGTCGAGCATGACGCCGAGCCTCGTTGGTGAGCGCGTTGTGAGAGGTAACGCAATCACACGCGACTGGTGGTCGGAGGAGTCGTTCGATGCGTTGATCATGAACCCGCCTTGGGACTCGCTTCGCGAGCGAGTTGGGGACGGGCGAGGATCGGACAGCGAAGACCGAGCCGTGACGCTGAAGCGGCTGCTTCTGGAAGAGGCTGGACATCCCGAGCTGCCGCCCCTTTATTCGGCGCACGGCCGTGGCGACCGCAATCTCTACAAGGCGTTCACCGAGCTCGCGCCTCACCTCGTCAGAGCAGGGGGAAGGATCACGGCGTTGCTGCCTGGAGCTTGGAGCTCGGATCTTGGGACAGCTGCACTTCGCAGGCTCTACCTGTCACACCTGAAGATCGAGCGGTGGACGAGCTTCGAGAACCGGCGCGGTTACTTCCCAATCGATGGGCGATACAAGTTCGGCATTCTCCGAGCTGAGAGAAGCCCCGAGGGGACGAAGGCCTTTCGGGTGCGTGCGTTCGCCGCCGACGCGAACGAGGTTCACAAGAGGCACACCAGGTTGCACAGAGCAGATCTGCGCCTAGTGGTAGGGGTGGCCGAATCGATCCCCGATGTGACCTCTGCCTCGGAGCGTCGCTTGATGATCGAATACAGACGTCGCGGCGTCGAGTTCTTCTCATCACGCGGTCCGTTTGGCTCGATCGCATACCGGCGGGAACTCGACCTGACCGAGGATCGCAAGCGACGAGCGTTCTACCGCCTGGACGAGCTGGGTGGCTTGGCGTGGGGCGATGGCCGCTGGCGCGCGACAGGTAGAGGGCCGCTGGTTCCTCTGGTCGAGGGACGTATGGTCTCCCAGTACGAGTTCTTCGCCAAGAACTGGGTCCAAGGAGCTGGACGCACAGCTAAGTGGTCTTGGTCAAACGGTCATCGCCTGCGCGAGTGTCGGCCACAGTATGTGATCGAGCCGAAGTCCGGTGTGGAGGCACGAATCGCCATTTGCGACGTCACCTCTGCCACCAATACGCGCACGGTGCTCGCCACCTGGGTTCCACCGGCGTGGCGGTGTGGAAATACCGCGCCGGTGCTTTTGTTCGCAAGCGAGCGTGAGGCGCTGGCGGCGCTGGCGGTGCTGAATTCGATGGTGTTCGACTGGTTTGCCAGACGTGTCGTGGCTGGACTTCATCTCAATCGCTTCTATCTAGAGGCGATGGCGTGGCCGAGGATCGATAGCGCAGAAATAGACACGCTCGCTCAGGCAGGGGCGCTACTGACATCGTTGTCGCCTCGTTATCGCGATTTGCACGGAGCTCGATTGTCGGTCTCGCCCCTCGAGGTGGACTATGTCGATGCGCATACGCTCGTCGAGATGACCGTCGCCGAGGGCTACGGCCTCTCGGATGGCGATCTGAGGCATGTTTTCTCCCCTTCGCTGGCTGACCGGCGCGGTCTGTGGCGGTATTTTGCCTCAGATCCACACGCCACAGCGATAGTGCGAGCCACGAGACAGGGCTTGAGTTCTGCGGCGCGCCGGCGGGTTGCCGGTGGCAGGCGTAGGCTGCATTCAAGCATCGCTTGATCCGGCCGGAGGTGTCCTCGCTCAGGTTCCCAGAGCCTGATCGAGCATCGTGTCGAGGTTGGGCATCCAGATCAACGACACGCCGAGCTGATCGCAAAGCGCGACCCAGCGAGGGTCGTGTGGTGGAGCGCTCAGCGCAAGCACGCTCTTTGCCTTGCGACCGTCGGCTTCCAGCAGCGAGCGGTAGCGGAGAACCTGGCCGAGTCCCAGACGCAGCTGTCGCTCGGCATTCGTCGACCTGAGGCTCTTGACCTCGACGACTACGACTGATCCGTCGGGCTCCTCCCAGGCGAGATCGTAGTTGGGCTCTCCGGTTGGTGAGACGGGTTCGCGGCCGCGAATCTCGACCACTGCTGACAACGCGTTCTGCGTCGCGGCATGTAGCTGTGTGGCTTGGTCAAGCTGATCTGGATCGACTTCGAACGGCTCGGCTCGCTTGCGACGTGTGTTCTCGTTGGCGGCGCGGTAGCGCTGGCCGAGCGGTCCGCTCGGGGTGGCGGATTCGGCTGATTCTGCTACGGAGACAGTGATCTGTTCGGCTGACGCGAGCCGCCACGGATTTCGCAGGTCCGACGGGTCGAACCACAGGTCAGGCAATCGC
>DATAQR010000033.1:0-2491 GCA_036264565.1 Solirubrobacteraceae bacterium
CGCCGCAGCTGCTGCGCGAGCTCGAGGGGCGAGCCGACCAGCCCGACGCGGTCGCCGAGCTCGGCGTCGCCTACGCGACGCTGCAGTGCGCCGAGCTGCTCGCGGGCGGCGCGCCCGGAATCCACTTCTACACGCTCAACCGCTCGCCGGCGACGCGTGCCATCCTCGGCGCTTTGAAGCTGCTGCGCCCCTGGCAGAGCGCCGTTACGCCCGCGCGCCTGGTCGCGAGCGCTCAGGCGCCATCCGCGTAGCGACTACGCGACTTCGATCTCCAGCGCCTCAGCCAGCCTGGGCGAACCGTCGACCGCTTCGTAGCGCACATCGACCGAGTCGTCCTGTTTGTAGGTGCCGACCCCCCAGGCGCCCAGCAGCCAGCGGCGCTTTGAGATCTTGTCCTTGCGCAGCTCGCGCGCGAACATCAGCGTGCTGCCCTTGACCTGGTAGTCGCGCCCCTGGAGCTGGGGCACGCCGTTGAGGAACACCTGGTAGGGCGAGCGTATCTCGGGCGGAAGCTTCACGATCGAGCGGGCCATTGCTGGCGCATTATCCACCCGGCCGAGCCCATACCATGCTCGGCCGTGGATGAGATCGCTCCCACCCTCCCCTACCTCGGCACGCCGCTCGTGCTCGTCCCCGAGCCGGGGCGCCAGCGTGCACACGTGCGCGGCTGTCGGCTGCTAGTGCCCGAGGGTGACCATCGTCCGGCCGTCGAACGCCTCTATCGCCGGCTCGCGCGACGCGAGATCGGCGCTCGCCTGGACGATGCGGTGGCCTCCATCGGAGCGTCCTACGCGGGTCTCTCGATTCGCTCCCAGCGCACGCGCTGGGCGTCGTGCTCCGCCAGCGGCGCGATGAGCTTCAACTGGCGCCTGCTGCTCGCCCCCGAGCCGGCGCTCGACTACGTCGTCTGGCACGAGGTCTGCCACCTGGAGATCCGCGACCACTCGCGCCGCTTCTGGGCGCTGGTCGAGAGTCGCTTCCCGACCTGGCGAGAACAGCGCAAGTGGCTGCGCCTGCACGGTGCGACGCTGGTGCTGTGAGGCGCCAGCGCGCGACCTCAACTACGCGGTCGCTTGGGTCTGTAGGGCACCGGTCGGACTGGAGGCGAGGCGCGGGTGTCGCCTCCAGTGCTTGCAAGCTGACGCTCCAGCGCGGTGAAGGCCTCGATGATCTCCGGAGCCTCATAGACACGGTTTCGCTTTGTGATCGTGGCTGGCCGCAGGATCCCAGCGTCGACCAGTCGCCCGATCGCTGTTTGGGTTGGCTTGAATGTGCGGTCGATCAGGGCTTCGGCACTGTGTGTCGTGAGGACCGGCGCTCCGGAGAGCCTGCTCAACAGCACGTCGGTGGCGGAGTTCGCGCGTATTGTCCCGAGTCGCTGGCGCCACCTCTTCTCTAGTTCCTTGGCGCGTTCTTGGAATACGGTCGCGTCCGACACGCAGCGCGTGCAGGCGCCCGCGAAGTCGGCGACCCACGTGTTCACCCCTTCCGTCGCCTTACGCGACGTGGGGGAGCCGATGTAGCGATATTTCGTGAGCCCGTCGATGTAGCTGCGCGCCCCAGTGGCCAGCACGAGCGAGATGGGCGGCAGGACGCGCAATGCCAGCCCTCGGCGTCGTAGGACGAGATGTATCAGCGCGCGCCCTGTTCTGCCGTTGCCGTCCACGAATGGATGGATGGTCTCGAACTGCGCGTGCGCAATGGCAGCCTGGGCCACCGCTGGAAGTTCGTCGGTGTTGCAGAAGTCGCACAGGTCTGCGAGCAACTCCGAGACGTGCTCAGCGGGCGGCGGAACGTATGCGGCTGAACAGGGGTTGTAATCGTTGCCGCCGATCCAGTTCTGCGTCTCACGCAGGCGTCCCGCGTATCGATCGAGGTATGTCCCCCTCAACAGGCGGCGGTGAATCTCGAGAAGCAACTCCAGCGTGATCTCGTCTCCCAACTGAACGCGCTCGACGCCGTATACCATGGCGTCGATGTTCCTCAGCACCTCCATTACTGTGACATCGGAGGAGGACTGATGCAGGGAACGCTCGGCCTCGGCTCGCAGGAGACGCCTGGCCCCTACCTCAAGGCCCTCTATGCGCGAGGACGCCACGGCCTCGGCGCGGAGCAGGATGCGGGCAAGCGCCTCGGTGTCCACGAGCGCCATAGCTTCGGCATTCATCCGCGATATAGCGGCTTCAGCGTCGGCGATATCGGCGGCGACATCCCCTTCGAAAGCGAATGTACGGCCGGTCAGTGGATCGGGGACATAGGCCTCGTAGTCGCACGAGCGGGTGACTCGGCGCGGCAGCCCAAGGCCGCCAATGTCGCTCTGCCAGCGTCGCTTTAGAACCTTGGCCATGACGACCCCATTCATTGGAGGTTATCAAACAACCTCCAATGAAAGCCCACAGCTTTGTAAGGTTAGGAGTCAGCCGCGCTGATCCAGCGGCACGTAGTCGCGGTCGCGCGCCCCCGTGTAGATCTGCCTCGGCCGGGCGATCTT
>DATAQR010000058.1:0-4866 GCA_036264565.1 Solirubrobacteraceae bacterium
TGGGACCAAAATGAAGCTCCTCTCGTGTGGCGACGATCGCCGGGCGGCCTGGGAGGGCGCGCATCGGGGCGGTGGCCTTCTGGCGAGAGACGCTCTTCCAGTCGCCGACCTCGACGGCGTCGATCTCTGAGCGAGGCCCGCAGACGAAATCAATCTCACCGCCCTTGCCGGTGCCCCACACGTGCAGGCGCTCCGGGCACGGGAAGGCCTCGGCGCTGCGCTCAGAGGGCTCGTAGCGGCGGTAAAGCGCCAATGCCAGCGCGTTCTCGACCGCGGCGTGGGTGTCGCGCGGGAGCGCCGTACGAGTGCAGGCGATCGTGTGCAGCAGCGGATCGCCGAAATAGACCTTCTTGTCCTTGGCGAGCTCCGCTGAGCCCGAGTCCGCCTTCCAGAAGTAGAGGACGAGCGCGAAGTAGTTGATCGCCAGCAACTCCACATAGCTCTGAACCGTGCGCGGGTCGCTGCCACGCCTATTGGGGCCGTCCGCCTGCCTGCCGAGCGGAACGTCGAGCTCGCGAGCAAGCCGCGACCAGCTGAGCTTCGAACCAAGCGAGCGGGCGATCCGCTCGATCAGGGCGTGCGCAGCGGAGACGCTCGCTCCGCGACGTTGCGTCTCACGCACGAGCGAGTCCCACAGCACACGCCGAACCTCCTCGCTCGGCCTGTCCAAACCCGATGCTGCCTCGGCGACGGATGCGGGGAGACCCCCAAACACAAGGTAGCGCTCGAGCGCCATCCGCAACGACCCCATATGCACACGTGCGTCGGTGAGGACTGCGCGGCCATCCTCCCCGAGGATCTCCGCAACGGTCATCCCCGGTCCGGCCGGGAGCGCCGAGTCGAGCGCTCGCGCGAAGGAGGCGAAGCTTTGCGGCAGGACGAGGATGTCACGTCCCGCGCCGCGCCGTCCGGGCAACCGCTCGGCGACTCCCCGCGCAAGGTCGATCGCCGAGGAGCCGGTGCACACGACCACGTCGGCGTCGATCCGGCCGCTGTCCCACAGCACCTTGATCGAGGTCCTCCAGCTCGGCGCGGCGGTGACCTCGTCGAGCAGGATCAGCCGCGGCGAACTCGGTTTGAGTCCGGCGAGCTCGAGCGCACGCGAAACCGTCGCCACCAGCGTCCTCGCCGGCTGATTCTCGAACAAGTCGAGTGACAGGTAGACGATCTGGCGAGCCGGTACGCCGGCCTCCAAAGCACGGCGAACGAGCAGCTTCAGGTCGGTTGACTTGCCCACCTGGCGCGGACCGCGCAGGATATGGACCGCCGCACGCGACAGGTCAATCTCCTCGATCTGCGGCGCCGGCAGCCGCACAGGTCGCGCGAGCAGACGGCGCAGGTGCGGATCTTCGTGCCACCATCGATCGCGCCCCCACCACGGATTGTACTCATGGATCTGCTCATCAGCCAGCATAGTGATGTATATATTAGCAATTACTTCCGCAAAAGATCCCCTCTTTTGAGGGATGAACAGCGAATATACGACGCACAATCGCTTGGTCGCGTGTGCCTGCGCTTCGCTACCGCTCCCACGCCGGGCACGCGATCCGGTAGTCGCACAGCGCGCACGTCGCCGGCGCCGGGGTCGGCTCGAAGCGCTCGGCCATGATCGCGGCGCCGACCTCCTGGACGACGCGGGCGATCCAATCGGGGTCCATCTCGGCGCTCGGCACGGGAACCTTGACATCGTCGAGCACGTAGTAATAGGAGAGCCGCTCGGCCTGCACCTGCCAGGACTCGCGCGCGCCCAGCGCATACAGCGACAGCTGCACATCATCGTGTAGTTGCTCGGCCGTCTTCGGGCGCGAGGTCTTGTAGTCGATCATCTCGTAGTTGCCGTCAGCCAGTCGGTCGACACGGTCGACGCGCCCGCGCAGGTGATGCGGGCCGAGCTTGAAGGAGAACGAGCGCTCGAACCAAACCGGTTCTGCCTCATGCGCCTCTAGGTGGCGGTGGTAGAGGACCAAAGCCGCTCGCGCCTTGCCGTGCAACTCCAGCTCACGCGCGCTGTCGCCAAACCCTCCCCGCCGCCAGCAGGCTTCGAACTGCTCGAGCATCTGCCCGACCGTCGTGTGCTCGGAACCGTGGTAGCGCTCGAGCGCCTGGTGCACCGCTATGCCGAAGCGCTGATGAAGCGTCTGCGGCGAGGGAACCTTCAGGACGCGCGCGTACTTGTAGCGCAGCGGACAGCTGCGGTAGGTGTCGATATCCGACGCTGAGAGCACCAGCCCATCTCCACGGCGGGGGACAAATGCCAACAGTGAGGGCTCCTCGCGGCGCGCAAACGCGTCGCCCGCGCCGGGCACCACGACCGGTCGCGGCGCCTGACCGTCGGGCTCGCCGCGCTCACTCGCAAGCAGCGTTTGGTCCAAAGCGGAGCTCTGGAATATCTCCCGCTGCAGGGGGGTGCAAGCGGCCAGCAAGCGCTGATTGATGTCATCGATCGCGTCCAGGAGGCTCTGTTCGGGCGGACGGTCCGCCAGCGCGTTCAACTTCACCAGCTCCAGGTAGCGCACCACGCCGTGGGAGATGTCGAGGTCGGTGTCCAGGCGCAGCTCGCCGAGTCTGCCCGCTATCCGCTCCGCACCGCCGAGCACCTCCTCGCGCATCAGCTCGATCGCATCCTGCAGTGTCTGCGCGCGCGACTCCAACGCGCCGTCGCCCACCAGCACCGCGGCCTCAGATGCCGCGGTCAGCTCGGCGGCCAGCTCGCGCGGGGAGCCATGCAAGCGCGGCAGCAGCGCCTCGAAGGCGACCTGCGCCTCTTTGTGCAGCGCCTGGAAGCGCTCGATCCGCTCGCGCGCCTCCGGCGGCATCCCTTGAGCCTCCATCGCCGGGCCGAGCGCCGCCACCAGATCGAGCTTCGCCTTGCGCGCGACCTGCACAACCCGTGCGATGTCGACCTGGCGCAGCTCAATCGGCGGGCGCCCCAGCGCACGCACCACCGCAGCCGAGTCGCCTGGATCGCTGAGGAGACGCAGCCAGGCGATCACGTCGCGCGCGGCCGCGCGCTCGAACAGCGGACCCGCCGCCTCCGGCCCAGCCGCGCTATCGGCCGAGGGGGCGAACGCGATCTTGGGCACCGACACCGGTCAAGCATAAGCCTCCCTCATCGGCCGGTATCCGCGCTCAGGCGCGCAGATACCGGACACCTCCTAGGCTGCGTGTATGAACGGGATCGACTGGAACGTCGCGCAGCGTGTGGGCGAGATGCTGTCCGGCGGCTCGCCTTACGTCAGCGCCGTCGGCGCGGATGGCGTGCAGTCGCTCGCCGAGGACTTCGCCGCGCGCGTGTCGACCTACACGGGCCTTCCGTTGAGCCAAGGCATCCCCGAGATCGAGTCGATCGACCGGCCGCGCTGGATCGAAGCCAACATCGCCACGATGCAACCGCTGCTGGACCCGATGACCAAACGGCTGGGCAACAGCTCCGGACCGCTGGGGCCGGCGCTGCGCTCGACCACACAACTACTGCTCGGAGCCCAGGTCGGCGCGCTCACCGGAGTGCTCTCCCAGCGCGTGCTCGGCCAGTACGACATCTTCCTACTCGACGCCGAACGCCCGCCGCGCCTGCTATTGCTGGCTCCGAACATCGCGCAGGCGGCACGCAACCTGAGCCTCGACCGCGACGAGTTCACCAGCTGGGTCGCGATCCACGAGGTCACCCACGCCGTCCAGTTCGGCGGCGCGCCGTGGCTGCGCGACCACCTCGGGGGCATGCTGCGCGAGCTGCTCGACGGGATGCAGGTGGGAGTGCGGATCGGCGGTCTGCCGAGCGTACCCAGCGCCGCCGAGGTGCGCACGCTGGTCGAGCGCTTGCGCTCTGGCGAGCTGCTGCGCATCGGCCTCGGCGAGGAGCGCTGGGCGCTGGTCGACCGCATGCAGGCGACGATGTCGCTGATCGAGGGGCACGCCGAGCACGTGATGGACGCCGTCGGCGCCGATGTGCTGCCCTCGCTCGAGAAGATGCGAACCGCGATGAACAGGCGTCGGCGCAGCCGCGCCTGGCAATGGCGAATCGTCGAGCGCTTGCTGGGACTGGAGATGAAGATGCGCCAGTACGAGGTCGGGCGTGCCTTCTGCGACGAGGTCGTAGAAGTTGGGGGGGCACGCGCGCTGGCGCGCGCGTGGGAGTCGTCGTACATGCTGCCCACCACGGAAGAGTTGCAACAACCAACCCGCTGGCTGGAGCGAACACACGTTCCATCTGTTACAAGCTGACCGGGATATACACGGCTTCTTTACACGCTGTTCACCGTGGCTTGAGATTCGGGTGTAACGATCTCCCCAGAGCGGGTTAGGAACATGCGTTCGGTGCTATCTTGGCACTGACCAGAACAAGTGTGCCCCTCAAGAAATTAGGAGATCCCCTCCACATGCCCGCAGCTAAGACCACTTCCGCCAAACCCCGCGCGAGCGCCGCTTCCAAGCGCTCCACGACCGCGTCCAAGCCCGCCGCCCGTGCCGCCTCGAAGCAGTCGAGCACAGCGGAGCGTGCAGTGCTGATCCCCGTCGGCGCCGCCCTGATCGCCCGTGAGCGCGTGGCCTCAGGCGTCGGCGACGCGATCGCCAACTACAACAGCACCGCCAAAGCTAGCGCCCAGCTGCGCAAGTTCGAGCGCCGCGGCGTCACCGCCCGCAACCGCGTCGAGCGCGAGCTGCGCAAGACCCGCGTGCGCGTCGAGCGCGAGCTGCGCCAGCGTCGCCAGGAGAGCGAAGAGCTTGCAAACAAGGTGCAGGAGCGCATCCTGAGCCTCGTCTGATCACCCACCCATTCGCTCTCGTGTGCGTTTCACACGAGTTGGCAGTGGGCAAATGGGCTTCCCCCGCCCCGGACAGGAGAGCCGGAAGGCGGGAAGGTCTGCC
>DATAQR010000070.1:0-2505 GCA_036264565.1 Solirubrobacteraceae bacterium
GTCTCAGCTCGCAGGACCAGCTTGAAATCGTACAGGAGGCCGAGCGGCTCGGCTATGACTCGGTCTGGACCGCCGAGGCGTATGGCTCTGACTCGGCGACGGTGCTCGGCTGGCTGGCGGGACAGACGTCGAAGATCCGGCTCGGGTCGGGCATCTTCCAGATGCCGGGCCGCTCGGCGGCGATGACGGCGATGACCGCCGCCACGATCGATCAGCTATCGAACGGGCGCATGATCGTTGGCATCGGCTCCTCCGGGCCACAGGTGGCCGAGGGCTGGCATGGGCAGCGCTTCGGCAAGCAGCTGCAGCGCACGCGCGAGTACGTCGCGGTCGTACGCATGGCCCTGGCGCGCGAGCGCGTCGAATTCAAAGGCGAGACGCTGGAACTGCCGCTGCCCGACGGCCCGGGCAAGGCGCTGAAGCTGACGATCTCGCCGGTGCAGGAGCGTATCCCGATCTACCTGGCGGCCATCGGCCCGAAGAACACGGCGCTTGCGGGCGAGATCGCCGACGGTTGGATCCCGACGCTGTTCAGCCCCGAGCATGTCTCCGAGCTGCGGCCTCTGCTGCAGGAAGGGGCCGATCGTGCGGGTCGCAGTCTCGACGGGTTTGACATCGCGCCGACTGTCAACGTTTTCATCACCAACGACCTGGAGGGCGCTCGCAACGCGATGCGTCCGTTCATTGCCCTGTACGTCGGCGGCATGGGCTCGCGCAAGCAGAACTTCTACAACAACCTCGTTTGCCGCTACGGCTTTGAGGAGCAGGCGAAAGTAATCCAGGACTTCTACCTGGAAGGCAAGCGCGAGGAGGCGATGGCCGCGATCCCGGACGCCCTGATCGACACGGTGTCGTTGTGTGGACCGAAGGATGTCGTGCGCGAGCGTTTGGCCGTTTACCGCGAGGCGGGCGTCGGCACGCTCGGAATCACGCCGATCGCCTTCAGCAAGGACGATCGCCTCGAGCAGTTGCGACTGCTAGCCGAGATCGCCGGCTAGTCCCCCGCCGCGTCATCACGCGTGTTTCAGGCCTCACCAGCCACCAGCGCCAAGCGGCCTCTGCGGCTACTGCTTGGCGCCTTCGGCGACCCTGGTCACGCGTTTCCGATGATCGCGCTCGGCTGCGCACTGCGAGCACGTGGCCACGACGTGACGGTGCAGACGTGGGAGCGCTGGCGAGCGGCGATCGAGAGCGAGGGCCTGTGCTTCGCCGCCGCTCCCGAGTACAGCGCCTTCCCGATCCCGGTCGAGAACGACGGCCGGCCACCCCAACCGCTCGGCTTCTACGAGGCGGTTGTCTACGCCACCCGCGACACGCTGCCGTTGGTCGAGACTCTGGCCCCCGATGTGATCGTCCACGACATCCTTACGCTGGCGCCCTCGCTGTGCGCGGAGCTGCACGACATTCCCTGCGCGACGCTGATCCCCCACGTCTTCCCCGAGTCATCTCCTGGCTTTCCGATCTACTCCTACGGAGCGATTCAGGCACGAACACCGCTCGGCCGCGCCTTCTGGAAGCGTGCTCAAGCGCCCATCGATCGCGGCATCGAGAGCGGCCGACTCTCGCTCAACGAGGCTCGCGAGAGCGTTGGCCTGCCGCCGCAATCGCGCCTTCATGGCGGCACCAGCGACAAGCTCGCACTGGTGGCCACCTTCCCCCAATTGGAGTACGCCCGCTCCTGGCCTGAGCACGTCCACGTCGTCGGCCCGCTCACCTGGGAGCCACCGGCCGAGGATGTCGAGCTACCTCCCGGCGATGAGCCGCTCGTACTGATCGCCCCGTCGACCGTGCAGGACCCCGAGCACCGACTCCTGCACGCAAGCCTGGAGGGCCTGGGCGCCGCGCCGGTGCGAGTGATTGCCACCTACAACCGTCGTCTTCCCTCGCGGCCGCTGGCGATCCCGTCCAACGCCCGCGTGTGCGACTGGCTCTCCTACGCGCGCACACTTCCCCACTGCGACGCGATCGTCTGCCACGCCGGCCACGGCACGGTCGTGCGCGCACTGACGCTCGGCGTCCCGGTCATCGCCTGCCCAGTCGCCGGCGACATGAACGAGAACGCGGCACGTCTAGCCTGGGCCGGCGCCGGTCTACGCGTCCCTCGCCGCTTCATATCTGCGCGCCCGATCCGGCGTGCCGTCGAAGGCGTTATCACCGACGAGTCGATCCGCGAGCGCGTCCGCTCAATGGCCGCTTGGTCTCACAGTCACGACGCCGGTACCTGCGCGAGTGAGCTAATCGAGGCGCTTGCGCGCGAAGACTCTGGGGGTGGGACTCGAACCCACAACCCTTCGGTTAACAGCCGAATGCTCTGCCGATTGAGCTACCCCGGATTATGGTGTGGCTTCTCGTTCAGCCTGCGCGCCGCTCACGCAAGCGCCTTCAGGACTGTATCGGGTAGCGCGACCGACCCGTCCTCCACCTCCGCATGACAATTGGAACACAGGAGAATATTCCAGTCAGGCCTATTTACACCCGCGCCAAGACGGCTCGCAGCGTCGCCGA
>DATAQR010000129.1:0-6937 GCA_036264565.1 Solirubrobacteraceae bacterium
ACACCGCCACGACCGCGCTCGAGCTGATGGGCCCACAGGAACAGCTCTCCACGAGCGTCCTTGGCGTCGGCCATCTCGATCCCGGCGGCCGCTGGGTGGGCAACCTGTACCTGCACGGCGGTGGCGACCCGACCTTCGGCAGCGCGCTGTTCGTCGGCCTGCACTATGGCGGCGTCGGCGCCACGGTCTCGCGGCTGGCGCTGGAACTGGGGCGAGCGGGCATCCGCAGCGTCAGCGGCAACGTCGACGGCGACGAATCGTATTTCGACTCCCTGCGCGGCGACCCCTCCAGCGGCTACCAGCCCGACCCAGAACTGGAAGGAAACCTCAGCGCGCTCTCCTTCAACCGCGGCGAAACCGGCAACCAGGGCGGCGCCCACGCCCCCGCCGCTTACGCCGCCTACGAGCTGCGCGGAGCGATGCGCGCCCAGGGCATCGCGGTCCACGGCGGCACAGCGGCACCAGCGCCGTCCGGCGCCAGCACGATCGCAAGCGTGAGGTCGCCGACGCTCAAGCAGTTGCTGGGGCTAACGCTGCCGCCCTCAGACAATTTCTTCGCTGAGACCCTGATCAAGGACCTCGGCGCTCGCTACGGCGGCGCCGGCACGACGGCCGCGGGCGCGGCGGTCGTGCGCAGGACGATCGCGCGCTTTCACATCCACCCTTACCTGATCGACGGCTCGGGTCTATCTCACTCCGACCACACCTCGCCGATCGAAGTGGTCACCCTGCTGGCATCGCTCGCGCACACCCCGCTCGGCACCACGTTGCGGGGCGACCTGGCTGTGGCGGGCCACACGGGCACGCTCTCAGAACGGATGCGCGGCACGCCGGCCAGCGGCCGCTGCCAAGCAAAGACGGGGACGCTGAACGGCGCCTCAAACCTGGCCGGTTACTGCCAGAGCGTCAGTGGAGACATCTTGGCCTTCGCCTTCTTCAACGACGGGATCGAAACGGGCGAGGCACACACGATCCAGGACAGCATGGCGATCAGCCTCGCTCGTTACTGAGTCGTACCCGCGGGCTGCCCGCGGGTACGCGCAATCAATCCCCAAAAAACGAGCCCCTTTTTATCCACCGGCCAAGAGGTCGATCAACCCGTCCTCGTCGAGCACCGGCACGAGTAGCCGCTTTGCCTTCTGGAGCTTCGAGCCCGACGCCTCACCGGCGACCAGATAGTCGGTCTCCTTGGAGACGGCGCTGGTGACGCGCCCGCCGGCGGCCTGGATGCGTTCGGTCGCCTGCTCGCGCGTCAGCGTCGGCAGCGTGCCGGTGAGCACAACCACCTTGCCGGAGAGCGACCCGCTCCTCGGCGCCGGCCCGGCTTCGGCGAAGCGCAGCCCGATCGCGCGCAGGTCGGCGATCAGCGCAAGCATGCGCTCGTCGTGCAGCTGCGCCTCGATCGACTGCGACATCTTCTCACCGATCCCCGGCGTCTCGGCTATCTCCTCGGCGCAGGCGGCAAGCAGCGCGTCGATGTCGCGGAAGCGCGTCGCCAGGTTGCGCCCCGTGACCTCGCCGACCTCCTCGATCCCCAGCGCGAACAGCACGCGCGCGAACGGCCGCTGCTTGGAGGCCTCGATCGCGGCGAGCAGATTCGTCAGCGACAGCTCGCCGAAGCCGTCCAGCTCGAGCAGCCGCTCGCGATGCTCGGCCAGACGGTAGAAGTCGGCGGCGCTCTTTACGAGTCCCTCTTTCTGCAGCAGCGCAACCTGCTTCTCCCCCAGCCCGTCGATGTCCATCGCCGCGCGGCCGACGAAGTGCTTGAGCAGATGCCAGACGCGGTCGGGGCAGTCGCGGTTCGGGCAGAGCGAAAACACTGAGTCAGCCGGCTTGACGGTGGGTGTGGAGCAGCTGGGACAGCGTGATGGCGGCCGGGTAACCGGCGGGCGCTTGGAGTGCTCGACGACGTGCGGCGCCGGCGAGAGCACCTGCGGGATCACGTCGCCGGCGCGCAGGACGATCACATCCTCGCCGGCGCGGATGTCCTTGCGAACGATGTCCTCCTCGTTGTGAAGCGTGGCGAGTTTGATCGTCACCCCACCGACGGCGACGGGCTCGAGCACCGCGTAGGGTCGTAGGTCGCCGAACTTGCCGACGTTCCACATCACCGCCTGCAGCTTGGTCACGGCGGTGGTGGCCGGGAACTTCCAGGCCACCGCCCAACGCGGCTCGCGCCCGACCGCCCCGAGCCGGCGCTGCAGCCGCAGCTCTGAGACCTTGATCACGACCCCGTCGATCTCGAAGTCGAGCTCGCCGCGGCGCTGCTGCCAGCGCAGGCATTGCTCGATCACCTCCTGCTCGCTGGTCAACCGCTGAATGTCGCGATTGACCGGGAAACGGTGCTTGCGCAGCCACTGAAGCGCCTGCCAGTGCGTCTTGAAGTCAAGATCGGGGGCGACGCCGACCTGGTAGGCCCACATCGACAGCGGCCGCTCGGCCGCGAGCGCGGGATCGAGCTGGCGGATCGTGCCGGCCGCCGAGTTGCGCGGGTTCATGAACGTCGACTCCCCCGCTTCTGCGCGCCGCTCGTTCAGCGCCGCGAAGTCCTTCAGCGACATGTAGACCTCGCCGCGCACCTCCAGCAGCGGCGGCGCGTCGTCGATGTGCAGCGGAACCTGCCCGATCGTGCGCAGGTTGTGAGTGACATCCTCGCCGACTTCGCCGTTGCCCCGCGTGGCGCCGCGCTCGAGCACGCCGTCGCGATAGAGCAGGCTGATCGCCAGCCCGTCCACCTTCGGCTCGACCACGTACTCAAAGCGCGTGGCCACGATCCCTTCGCGCCCCAGGTGCGCCTTCATCCGAGCGACCCAGGCGCGCAGCTCCTCCTCGCCGCGGACGTTGCCGAGCGAGAGCATTGGCTCGAGGTGCTCGACCTTCTCCAGCTTGCCGACCGGCTCGCCGCCGACGCGCTGCGTGGGCGAGTCGGGCGTAGCCAGCTGCGGGAACTCCTGCTCGATCACGCGCAGCTCGTCAAGCAGCTGGTCGTAGTCTCCGTCGGAGATCTCCGGGTCGTCCAGGACGTAGTAGCGGTGCGCGTGATGCTCGAGCTGCTCGCGCAACTCGTTTGCCCGCGCCAGCGTCTGCTTGGACGGCTTGGTGGCGCTCACTTGCCCGTCGGCTCGCCCACCGGGGCGAGCAGGGAGTGCAGGTCGAACTCGCGCAGGGCCTCGATCCCCCGGCGGTCGGTCAGGTCGAAGTGGATCGGAGTGACCGCGACCCGCCCTTCGGAGACAGCGGCCAGGTCGGTCCCCGGCTCGTCGTGGAAACCGGGATCGGCGCCGTAAATCCAATAGCGCCGGCGCCGCGGCGTGACGTCCTGGTTGGGGACGACCTTCAACTCGTCGCGGTAGATGCGCCGGCCGAGGCTTGCCACCTCCACCCCCGTCGGCTCGCCGGCGGGCACGTTGACGTTAAGCAGTGTCCGCGGCGGCATCGGCACGTCCTCCAGCCGCTCGACCAGCCGCGCCACGAAGCCAGCGGCGACGTCGAAGTCAAACCCGCCGTCGAAGCGATAGTCAAGCGAGCGCCCGCGCGACTGTTGGGAGACGGCGATCGCCGGCAGCCCCAGCACGATCCCCTCAAGCGCGGCGGCCACCGTGCCCGAGTAGGTGATGTCGTCGCCCAGGTTGGCGCCGTGGTTGATACCGGCCACCACCAGCTGCGCTTCGAACCCCTCGACCAGCCCAAGCCGCGCCAGCCGCACGCAGTCGACCGGCGTCCCGTCGGTGGCGTAGCCGCTGGTTCCGTCGGCGAAGGACACCTCCTCAACCCACAGCGGCCGCCGCGTCGTGATCGAGCGCGCCATCGCCGAGCGGTTGCCATCGGGCGCGATCACCACGAGGCGCACCCCGTCGAGCTCCAGCAGCGCTCGCCGCAGTGCTTGCAGCCCGTCGGCCTCGATCCCGTCGTCGTTGGTGAGCAACACTTGAACCATCGTCTTCAGCATAGGCGGCGGGCCGGCCGCCGCTGCGCCGCGCGCGGTGATGCTCGATCGCTCGGCGTGGTCGGCGCAGCCGCACCCGCTTTCAAGCGTCCGGGTAGGCGACCGAGGCGAGCGCCAGCCCGTGCGCCGGCGCCGTCGGCCCGGCGTCTGAGCGGGACCTGCCTTCAAGCAACTGCTCGAACTGGTCGATGGTGCTGCGCCCGGAGGCGACCTCGAGCATCGTCCCCACCAGCACCCTGTTCATGTGGCGCATGAAGCTGTCGGCTTCGATCCAGAACTCGAGCACGTCCCCGTGCTCACGCCAGTCCACGCACAGGACGTTGCGCTCAAAGCGAACGTGCTTGGTCTCGGTCGGCGTGAAGGCTGTAAAGTCGTGTGTGCCCGTCAGCAGCGCGGCACAGGCGGCGAGCGCGTCGCGATCGAGCGAGCGTGGCCACCACAGCGCCCGCCCGCGCTCGAACACGTCGCGTGTGCGGCGAGCGAGCACCCGGTAGCAGTAGGTCCTGCTCGTCGCGTCCCGGCGAGCATCGAACCGCACCGCCGCCGGTTCGCTTGCGAGCACCGCCAGATCGTTTGGCAGCAGCGCGTTCAGACGCCCTGGATCGACCGCCTCGTGGCGGTAGCTTGCGACCTGTCCCCATGCGTGAACACCGCTATCGGTGCGTCCGGCCACGCTGAGCGTGAGTGGGTCGCCCGCGTGGTCGTGCTCACCGAGAATCGTGCGCAGCGCCCGCTCAAGCTCAGCTTCGACGGTGCGCCGTCCCGGCTGACGCGCCCAGCCCGCGAAGCCGGCGCCGTCGTACTCGATCGTGAGCTTAGTCACCATCTACATATCGTGCTGATCTTGTCAGTACACCGGTCTGAGGTGCGAGAGCCAAGTCTGGCAAGGACGCAGCGAGCGTGGCGTGCTCTGCACGCGAGCGAGCGAGGACGCCGCCAGACGCCGGCTATCGCTCCTCAGACCAGCTCTAGGTAGACCATCTCGGTGGCGTCGCTACGACGCGGCCCGAGCTTGAGGATGCGCGTGTAGCCGCCGGGCCTCTCGGCGTAGCGGGGAGCGACCTCCTCGAACAGCTTGTGCACGGCGAACTTGTCCTGGGAGAGCGCCGAGAGCGCCTGGCGGCGGGCGTGCAGGTCGCCGCGCTTGGCGAGCGTGATCAGCTTCTCGATCTCGGGCTTGACCGCCTTGGCCTTGGCCTCGCTGGTCTTGATCCGCTCGTGCTCGAGCACCTCCTTAGTGAGGTTCATGAGCAACGACTTGCGGTGCGCCGAGTCGCGGCTGAGCTTATTTCTAGTCTTTTGGTGACGCATATCTCTATTCCCACAGGATCGCTGGGCGACCGCCAAGTCTAGACGGCGGCGGCCGTAGACGCTCGCCTGCCCTAGTCCTGGCGCAGGTGCAGCCCTCTTGCTTCCAGCGTCTCGATTACCTCGTCGATCGACTTCTTGCCGAAGTTGGGGATCGCGTTCAGCTCAGCCTCGGACTTTGAGATCAGGTCGCCGACGGTCTGGATGCCGGCGCGCTTGAGGCAGTTGTACGAGCGCACGCCGAGCTCGAGCTCCTCGATCAGGATGCTCCACTCCTCGCCCTGCAGCGCCGCCGGCGCGCCGCCACCGGCGACGGCAAGCCCGTGCCCGTCGAGCTGGCCACCCGGCGCCGCGCGCAGCTCCTGGATGCGGTCGGCGTCGGTGAAGATCGCAAGCTGTGAGATCAACAGCTCGGCGGCCTCGCGCAGCGCGGCCTGCGGCTCGATCGAGCCGTCGGTCTCGATGTCGAGCGTGAGCTTGTCGAAGTCTGTCTTCTGCCCGACACGCGCCTGCTCGACCGCGTAGGCCACGCGCCTGACCGGCGAGAAAATCGAGTCGATCGGAATCACGCCGATCGGCTGGTCGGCCGACTTGTTCTCCTCGGCGGGCCGGTAGCCGCGGCCGCGGCCGATCGTCATGTACAGCTCGAGCTTGGTCTTCTTCTCGAGTGTCGCGATGTGCACGTCGGGGTTGAGGATCTCAACGCCGGCGGGCAGGTCGATGTCCTTGGCGGTGATCTCTCCCGGACCGGTCACTACCAGCGGCGCCTCGACCTCGGAGGCGTCGGAGTGCATGCGGCAGACGATCCCCTTGAGGTTAAGCACGATGTCGGTGACGTCCTCCTTGACCCCTTGTACGGTGGAGAACTCGTGCGCGACACCCTCGATGCGCACGCTGGTGACGGCTGCACCGGCCAGCGACGAGAGCAACACACGCCGCAGCGAATTACCGAATGTGTAGCCGAAGCCGCGATCGAGCGGCTCGATCGTGAATGTGCCGCGGCTGTCCTCGGCGGACTCGCTTGTGATCCGGGGGATTTGGAAGTCGAGCATCGGGGTCCTTACGTCGTGTTGGTCTAGTGCCATCGCCGCTTTCGCGAACGCGCCTGGAGCGCGCCACCACCCGTAGAGGCGGGGGCGCGGGGAAACGCCTACTTCGAGTACAGCTCGACGATGAGCTGCTCCTGCACCGGGGCGGCCACCTCTCGCCGCTCCGGCTTGCGCAGCACCTTGGCCGTGAGCGACTCATGGTCGGCCTGGAGCCACGCGGGGATCTGGCCGGTCAGCTCGGTGGCGTCCCTAACCACCTGCATAGCTGGAGTTCCCGCTTTGATCGCGATCACGTCGCCGGGCCGCACCTGGTAGCTGGGTATGTCCACCCGGCGCCCGTTTACGGTCCAGTGCCCGTGCCTGATCAACTGGCGAGCCTGGCGTCGCGAGGCGGCGAAGCCCAACCGCACCATCACGTTGTCCAGGCGGCACTCCAGCATCGCGAGCAGGTTCTCGCCCGTGATGCCAGGCTGGCGAGAGGCCTTCTCGTAATAGCCGTGGAACTGTTTCTCGAGCACGCCGTAGTAGCGGCGCGCCTTCTGCTTCTCGCGCAGCTGCAACCGGTACTCGCTCTGCTTCTGGCGCCCGCGCCCATGCTCACCAGGCGGATATGAGCGCCGCTCGACGCCGCACT
>DATAQR010000133.1:0-13199 GCA_036264565.1 Solirubrobacteraceae bacterium
TGCGCTGGACGCCACGTGGCGCCTTGCACGTACCACCAGTACGCGCTGCGGCGCCCCGCGACGCCCAGCTTGGTCCAGCAACGCCCCAGCCGCACCGCTCATCCTGAAACACCTTCTTGGTCAGCGCGCCGGTGATGCGTAGCCTTTCAAATTCGAGCGCTGGTCGAGCATACTCAGCGCTAGCGTCTCGTGCGACTCCCCGGCAAGGATCTCGTGACGGTCAGCCAGCTTCTCGATCACCCGGCCGAGCCCGTCCAAGTCTGATGCCTGGATCAGTCCCTCAGCCTGGCCGAGTCGTAGTGGCGCGATGCGCAGCTCCAGGTCGCGCGGCCGCACGCTGATGCCGAAGCTGACGTGCTGCTCGCAGACAGCGCTGACGGCGTGCGCCGTCAGCGCGTCAGCGAGCAGTTGGATGTCGGAGAGACGGTCGGTCGAGAAATGCGCTCGCGCGGCCAGCGTGCTGGCCAAGCGCGGGACGATCGATTGCGCGAGGCTCACGGGAGCGATGCTGACGGCCGCGGTGAAGCGCGGCATCATCCCAGTCAGGTCGAGATCTGGACCGGCGATCAGGCGCGGGTAGAGCGCTTCCAAGCCGTGGGCGGCGAACTCCATGCTCACGTGCGTGCCGCCGCCCGGAGGTTCCTCGAAGCAGACTTCACGCGTGAGCGTGCGGATTACATGTAGGCCGATCCTGTCGGCGTAGGGCCCGTCCTCGCGTGTGTGCTCGCCAATGCCGAAACCTCGATCGCGGACGATCACCAGCATCACGTCCTCACCGAGCTCGATCGAGACGTCCATAGCCCCGAACTCGCCGCCGTACGCGTGCATCACGACGTTGTTGCACGCCTCGCTGACGGCCGTGCGGATGTCGCTGAGGTCGCCCGCGTCAACCCCCGCGCTCTCAGCGATGCCCGATAGCACCGCTCTGACCACGACGATGTTCTCCGCCGTGTTGGTGAGGCTCAGGCGAACGTTAGCTAGCTCAGCCATTGGGAAGTGGCGGGCGCGCATGGACCGCAAGCTTTGTCTCGACGGTCGTCTCTGGCAAGAACGATACCCCGACCCATCGGTCGCTGAGCGAGTCAGCCGCTGCCGACGCTGTCGCTCGTCAGGGCGCGCAACTGGTCGAGCGATCGCCGCAACAGGCGCGATATCTGCATTTGCGAGAGGCCCACCTGTGCAGCGATCTCCGTCTGGGTCATATCCTTGACGAAGCGCATGTGCAGCATCGCTCGTTCGCGCGCTGGTATGTGCTCGAGGGCGGTAACGACGGCGGCGTCGAGCTCGACCAGCTCGTAGCGTTCGTCCTCGCCACCGATCGCCTCGCCATAGGTTGCGCCCTCGTCTTCCGCGCCCGGTCGGGGCGCGTCGAGTGAGAGGCTTTCGTAGGCCTGGATCGCTTGCAGCGCGTCCAGCACCTGCTCGCTGTCGAACTCCAGATATTGCGCCAGCTGATTAACCGTCGGCGCGCGTCCGCATTCGTTTGCAAGTGTCTCCTGGGCGTTGCGCACTCGCAGCGCGCGCTCTTGGTCGCCGCGCGGCACGTGTACTGACCAGCCGCAGTCGCGGAAGTAGCGGCGCATCTCGCCGAGGATCGTGGGAACGGCGAAGGACGGAAAGGGGTGCCCGCGAGCGGGATCGAAGCGGTCGATCGCTTTCAGCAGGCCGAGCGAGGCGACCTGCAGCAGATCCTCGAAGGGCTCCGATGAGCGGTCGTAGCGGCGCGCCAGGCTGCGCGTCAGCCCCATGAAGCGCTCGACGAGCGCCTCACGTGCGCCGGCGTCCTGGCGCTGTTGCCAGCGGGCGAACAGCTCGCTGAGGTTCTCATCCACGTCACGCGAACGCGCATAGCGTTTTGAGCCGTGATCAACGGTTGTGCACGAAACCATGTTCAAATCGCTGCTACCCCGTTGCCGCGCGATCCATGCGCCGAGTTTGGGGCCCCGAGTGGCGTCGGGCGAGTTGGTAGTGCCGCGCTCACGATTACTCTGCCTCGTCGATGGGACGGAGGCAGCGTGAGAGCGAATTTCAGAACCTCAGCGACGAGGAGGTTTCGCGTCGTGCACGTGACCGGAGCCTGCCGCGAACGGAGCGCCGTCGCTACCAACGGGAGGAGAAGTTCCGTGGACTGCGAGACAGGCGCAAGCGTCGGTGAGGGGGATACCATGACAAGTATGAGCGCTGGACGGTATCGAGCGAGGGCGTGGCTGCGGCGGGGCCTGCCGGGCGCGCTGGCGAGTCTTGTTCCCAAGGGTCGCCGCGATTGCGGCGCCCACGAGTGGTATCGCGCCGACGAGTACACGTGGCGGTGCTACTACTGCGAGCCGGCCGTCGTCGCCTCCCCGCCGTGGACGCGCGAGGAGCAGTTGCAGCACACGCTCGGCGGGATCAACTCGACACTACGCGCGGTTGCGCTCCGCGGTAGGCCCGGCGGCGAGCGGGAGATGGCCGAGCTGCGCCGGCTGATCGGAGAGGCGCTCGCGGCACTGCCCGAGGAGCAGCAGCGGCTGCGACGGCTGGCGGCGGCTCCCGCTGCCGAGCTTCCCGGGCTCGTGCAGGCCCTGCAGACGGGCTGAACGCCGCTCGCCAACCTCCTCGACGAGCTGGGTGAGCAGCCGTGTTGCGGGCACGACGTCGCGGAGATGGTCGATCGCGGGCGCAGAAGGTGGAATAAGGCCGCTGCAACGCCGCTGGCACGCCCAAATCCATATAGAAGATCGGCAATCCGTCCCGTATGGTGGGTAGCCTGATGCCCATACCCCGCTCACTGTGGAACGGCACGATCGTGTTTGGCCTCGTGCGCGTACCCGTCAAGCTGCACTCGGCGACAGAGTCCAAGCGGATCGCCTTCAAGGAGCGCCACGCACTCGACGGCGCCGCGATCGAGCATCGGCGGGTGTGCGTGAAGGAGGGCCAGGAGGTCCCTTACGAGGAGATCGTCAAGGGTTACGAGGTGTCCTGCGGTGAGTACGTCGTGCTCAGTAAGGAGGAGCTCGCGATCGCCGATGGACCCGAGGCGCGCGTGGTGGAGATCGATCACTTTGTCGCCGAGGAGGAGATCGACCCGATCTTCTACGAGCGCTCCTACTACCTGAGTCCCGGCAAGTTGGGGGAGGAGGCCTACCGCGTGCTGCACGCAGCGTTGCTGCGCTCCGGCAGGGTCGGCATCGGTCGCTTCGTGTTCCACAACAAGGAGCACCTGGCGGCAGTACGCGCCTGCGAGGACGTGATCGTCATGCAGACGATGCGCTTCGCCGATGAGATCGTCCCTGACAGTCAGCTGGAGATCCCGCGTGCTAGCAAGAAGGCGACCAAGCTCGAGGTCGATACCGCACAGTTGTTGATCGATCAGCTAGATGCGCAGTACGAGCCCGACCGCTACCAGGATCGCTATCGCGAGGAGGTGATGGCGTTGATCGAGCGCAAGGCGCGCGGCGAGGCGATCGAGCCCCCCGAGCGCGAGCAGATCACGCGCGAGGTGGATCTGCTGGACGTCCTCAAGCAGAGCATCGAGCAGCACGGCGCGCGCAAGCGCGGTGGGAGCGGTTCGCCCGCTGGCAAGCGCCCGCCGGGGAAGCCGCCGGTGGGTAAGGCATCCGCGAGCAAGTCGTCCGCGAGCAAGCCGAGCAAGTCGACCAAGGCAATGCGCACCCCCGCCAAGCGAGGCGGCAGCTGATGCCCCGTCCGTTGTGGTCCGGTTCGCTCAGCTTCGGCCTGGTCAACGTGCCGGTGGCGCTGTTCAGCGCCGTGCGCGACATGGACGTCCACTTCAACCAGTTGCACGCGCACGACGCCTCGCCGATCGAAACCAGGCGTGTCTGCTCGGCCGGCGGCCAGGAGGTGCCGTGGGATCAGATCGCCAAGGGCTATGAGCTCGAGGACGGGCGTTGGGTGTTGCTCAGCGATGAGGAGCTGGCGGCGGCGGCTCCGCACAAGAGCCAGACGATCGACGTCGAGTGCTTCGTGCGTGAGAGCGAAATCGACCCGGTCTACTACGACCGCCCGTACGTGCTCTCCCCGCGCGATGAGGCGGCGGCGCGCGCGTACGGTTTGCTCGGCGAGGCGATGGCCAAGTCCGGACGTGTCGCGCTCGGCCGTTTTGTGATGCACGCCAAGGAGCATCTGGTCTCGATCCGCCCGCGCGGCGCTGTGCTGACGTTGACGACGGTGCGCTTTGCCGAGGAGGTACGCTCGCGCGAGGAGATCGCCGAAGCGGTGTCGGTGGGGGTGGAGCCCAGCGGTGAGGAGATCGAGAACGCCGCAGCGATCATCGCTGAGCTGGAAGTCTCTTTTGACCCGTCTCGCTACAAGGATGAGCACCGCGCGCATTTGCAACGGATCATCAAGCGCAAGCAGAAGGGTCAGAAGATCGTGGCGCCGAAGATCGAGGAGGAGCGGGGGCCCGTGGCGTCGAGCGCCCCTGACCTGATGGGCGCACTGCAGGAGTCGCTTGCGCGGATCCGCGGCGAAGCGGGCGGCGGCGGCTCGGGGAAGAAGAAGCCGGCGCGGCGCAAGGCGGCGACAAACGGCGCGGGGGCGGGGACGAAGGCACCTGGCGAATCCAAGTCGCGTCAGCCGAGCAAGCCGCGCCGCTGAGCTGGCGCCAGGGCGCGTCAGGGCGCTATGCGGGTGCGGTGCCAGCTCTCGCCGTCGTGCTCGTAGAGGAACCGGTCATGTTAACCGCGACGAACAGCGTCAGCTCGAGCCACTTGAAGCGGCAGTCGACTTGAGCGAAGCCGGCTTTGCGCAGCCACTTGAGCTGGTCGCCCAGTCCGGCGAGTTGGTCGCTGGGGTCCTCGTGCGGCCGGCCGATCGCTTGACGGAAGCGCGCGTGTAGCTCGGGGGTGGGAGAGCTCACAAGCTCGAGGTTTGCGAACACACCCCCGGGTGTCAGTAGTTCGCGGATCTCGCTGAATAGAGAGCGCTTGCGCTGGTCGGGTAGGTGGTGAATGGCCAGCGCGGAGACGATCGCGTTAAAGGCCCCGCTTTGAGCGGGAAGGGGTTCAGTGAGATCGTGCTCGTGTAGCTCGATCAGGGGGTTGTCGGCGAAGCGGCGCCGCGCGCGCTCGAGCATCGGGGCGGAAGCGTCGATCCCGATTCCGTGAGCCTCCGGATGTCTCTGTCCGACGAGCGCCAGCAGCCGCCCGTCGCCTGTCCCGAGGTCCAGGAAGCGGTCGATCCGTTCGGGCAGGGCGTCCAGCAGCAGTGACTCGGCGACGTCCCGGTGCGGGATCTCCCGGCCGAGGTAGGCCTCGATGCGCTCTGGATCCGACCACTCGCCCGACACGCCCGGGACCATAGAGGCTGCCTCAGCTCACACCGAGCACGCCCGGTATTTGCTCGAGCGAATCCAGCAGCTGCTGCGCGCCGGCCTCGCGCAGCGCGTTGCGATCGCTGTCGGCCGCATAGCCGATCACTCGCATGCCGGCGGACACTCCGGCGAGTACTCCGGATGGCGTGTCCTCGACGACCACGCACTGGCCGGGATCGGCCGACATCCTCTGCGCGGCGTGCAGGAACAGGTCCGGCCAGGGCTTGCCGCGTGCGACCGTGTGGGCGGAGAAGCGTGTGTGCTCGGGAAAGAGATGGTCAAGGCCGGTCAGCGACAACGACAGGCTGGTCTTGGAGAGCTTGCCCTGCGAGGCGACGCAGACGGCAAGTCCGCTGTCCAGGCAGCGTTGCACCGCCTCGGGGGCGTCTGCCACGGGCTTTAGCCCTGCTCGGAACGCCGCGGCGCGGGTTTGCTCGTAGCGGGATAGCCAATCGTCCGGGAGGGGACGGCCGAGCTTCTGCTCTGCCTTGGATTGGACGTCAGAGAGCAGCATTCCCTGGTAGTCACGACGTGCCTCGGCGAGCATTGTCGGCAGTCCCTCGGCGCTCAGCATGTCGGCAAGTACGCCGTTGGAGATCACCTCGCTGTCTACGAGGACGCCGTCACAGTCAAAGATGACGAGGCTCAGGTCGGGCGGGGACTTCTGATGCCCAGGCGAGTCAGCGCCGCGACGGCGGGATTGAATACGTGGCTGGTGAACCAGCCGGGCCGCTTGCGTGCGAAGTGCTCTGTAGCTGAGGCGTCGTGAGGCGTCGCTCATTCGAGGTCAGGGTATCCGACGGACGGCGTCTCCAACCGCTGGCGCGAGTCGCTTAGTAGCGTTCGCGCCGATGGCTGACTGGTCCACGATCGGCTCGCTCGCGACCGCTGGCGGCACGCTGGTGCTGGCCGCCGCGACGTTCCGCTCGGTGCGGTTCGGACAGCACTCGACGCGCATCGCCGAGCGCTCGACGGCGATAGCGGAGCGCGCGCTGCTACTTGGTCTCCGGCCGGTGCTCGCTCCCGCGCGTGTTACCGACCCACCCGAGGTCGTTCGCTTTGGCGAGGGTCGGATGGTAAGGGTCGAGGGCGGCATGGCCGCGGTCGAGCGAGATGGCGAGAACTACTACCTCGTGATCCCGCTGCGCAACGTCGGCAATGGGCTAGCGGTCCTGCAAGCCTGGCGCTTCGCGGCACAGCGCCCGCAGATCGACACACCGCACGCCGAGCCGGACGAGCACCGCCCGCAGACGCGAGATTTGTACGTGCCAGCCGGTGACACTGGTTATTGGCAGGGCGCGATACGTGAGCCCGACGATCCCTTTCGCGAGGGTCTGCGCGGAGCATTCCTGGCCGGTGGCATCCTGACTGTCGACCTGCTCTACGGCGATCACGAGGGCGGTCAGTTGACGATCAGCCGGTTCATCCTGACCCGCGAGGAGGACGGGCGCTGGCGCTCGGCTGTGGTTCGCCACTGGGCGCTGGAAGGGGTCGATCCGCGGCGGCGGTGATGCGATCCTGTGGAGCGTCAAATGAGACTTCCAAACGCCACGCACGAACAGCATCCGTGGGTAATCGCCGAGATCGCGCCGGACTTCAAGCTCCTGGATGTCTGGCGGCTGCCGGCACAGGGGGACAGCACGACTTCGCCACCCTCCTTGAAATTGTGACTTCGCTGGATCCGGTGAACTCGGATTCGAGGGCCACCCGAGCGCTCTTGGTCGGTCGTGGCGGCGGATGACCGGTATCAGTCTGGAAGCGCGAGGCGTGCGATCTTGCGCACCACGCTTCCGAATTGTTTGCCGAGTCCCCCGACGTTGTAGGGAATGCCGTGACGCTCACAGATCTCTCGCACTTGGATCGCGACGTCGGCATAGCGATTAGAGGGGAGATCGGGGAATAGGTGATGCTCGATCTGATGGGAGAGGTTGCCTGAGAGGACGTGAAACAATTGCCCGCCGTCTATGTCGGCTGAGCCAAGCAGCTGGCGGTAATACCAGTCGCCGCGGGTCTCCTCAGCGGCCTGGAGCTCGGTGAACTGAACGGTTCCGTCCGGGAAGTGACCGCAGAAGATTGTCGTAAACGCCCACAGATTGCGCACGAGATTTGCGCTTGCGTTGCCGGCAAACACCAGCGGCGCCGACGGGCCGGACAGAAGCGGAAACAGGACGTAATCCTTGAGCGTCTGTCGGCCGACCTTGCGCCCGATTGCTTCCAACTGCTCGCGCTTCTCCGGAAGGGTGATCTCCCCGGTAACGATTCGATCCACTTCGAGATCGTGCAGCGCGACGCCATACTGGAAGAAGACAGCCAACAGCGCGGCGTAGAGCGGGTTGCCGAGGTAATAGAGGTGCCAAGGCTGATGCTCGGACATGCGTAGCACGCCATAACCGACATCACGGTCCTTGTCGACGATGTTGGTGTAAGTGTGGTGGATGTAATTGTGAGAATGGCGCCAATGGTCGCTCGGGCAGGCGCTGTCCCACTCGAAGCTTCTGCCGTCGAGCTCGGGGTCCTTCGTCCAGTCGTATTGGCCGTGCATGACGTTGTGGCCGATCTCCATGTTGTCGAGAATCTTCGACAGCGACAGTGCGGCGACGCCACCCAGCCACGCCGGCGGGATGAAGCCGAAGAACAGCAGACCGCGGCCGGCGAGCTCGAACTTACGCTGCAGGCGGATCACCGAGCGGATGTAGTCTGCGTCCTGTTCGCCCAGATCGGCGAGCACGAGCTTGCGGATCGCGTCCAGTTCGCGGCCGAGCTCATCGGTCTGCTGGCGGCTGAGTTGGGGGGCGGTGGCGGTGGTCATAGTGCCTCCTGGTCTTAGAGGGCGAGCTCCACGTTGTCGACCGGCACCGACACGCACAGTTGAATGTCTTCTTCGGCGGGGCTGGATATCTCGCCGCTGAGGACGTTGCGCACGCTCCCCGCGGTCTTGCGGCAGGTACACATGCGGCAGATGCCAATCCGGCAGCCGAACGGTGGCCGAAGGCCGACATGTTCGGCTTGCTCGAGCAGCGAGCGACCGTCGTCGTACACCTGCGCGTCTGAGCGTGAGAAGTGAACCATGCCGGCGGCGGCGCTGTAGCGGGCGGTCGCGAATGAGGGTGGCAGAAAGCTCTCGGTGCGCAGCAATCGTTCGATGCCCTCATCTGCCCATCTGGACCGCACCCATGCGATCAGGCCAGGGGCGCCGCATACGTATGTGTGGGAGCGGCGATAGTCGCATGCGACCCGCCGCAAATGCTCGCTGCTGATATGCCCGGCCAGCTGACCGGCAACCGTTTCGCGTGTGTAGGCGAACACGACCTGTACGTTGCGTTGCTCAGCGGCGATCGCGGCGAGCTGTTGGCGGTAGACGACGTGGCTGGGGGTGGGGGCGTAGTGGAGAAACGTCACGGCGCCGCAGTGTCTTTCTGTGCAGAGTGTGCGCAAGATCGACATCACCGGCGTGATGCCGCTGCCGCTGCTGATCAGCAGCAGGCGTGCGGGTCGCTCTGCAGGCAGTACGAAATCGCCTTCGGCGTCCGACAGGCCCACGGTCATACCTGGGCGTGCGTGCTCGTGCAGATAGCGTGAGACCTTGCCGGCGCGGTGCGCCTTGACCGTGATCTCGATCTCCCCGCCCGAGCGCTCCTCACAGGCCGGCGAGTAGCAGCGCGTCTCAAGTACGCCGTCGACCTCGACGGTCAGGCGGACAAACTGCCCGGCGCGAAAACCGTTCCAGCGCTCGTTTGGGAGCAGCGTCAGGGTTACGCTGCCGGCGCCATGGCGGATCTCGGCGATCTGTGCCCGTGGACCGCGTGGCAAGAAGCTGGGGTGGAGGTGTTCGAGGTAGCTTTCGACGCCATGAGGAGCTGCCAGCGCATCGAGCAAACCTGAACGGAGCAGGCGGCGGGCGGGAGAACGTAGCGACGCGCGCGGGAAGGGGATGAGTGCCATCGTTTAAGCGCTGGCAAGCAGCTCGTCGATCGCGTCATTGACATCGGCCGCGAAGTGTCCGGCGTCCGGTATCGCCTCGCGGTCTGTGTAGATCCCAAAGCAGGCGCGATCGCCGACGCTTGTCATCCCGACCGAAAGCGCATGCCGGTCGGCCAACGGGACTACGGGGTAGGCGGCCTGCAGCGGACAGCCGAGCATGTACATCGGCTCTGGCGGGCCGGGAATGTTGGAGACCACCAGGTTAAACGTGCGCTGGCTGGCAAAGACCCGGGAGATGGCGTTTTGGATGACCCCGGGTGCATATTCGGCGGCTTTGAAGGCCAGGTCTGCGCCCTCCGGCTCACGATCGTGCTTGCAGCGGGTCATCATCCTGTTCACAAGTTCCAGTCGGCGCACCGGATCGGGCTCCTCGCACGGGAGCTCGGCAAACGCGAACGAGACGTGATTGCCAAGCACATCGCGATCGTCGCGTACGCTCACGGGGACCATCGCCTTAAGCGCGACCGGTTGCTCTCCGCGCCGGTCAAAGAACGCGCGCGCTCCACCGGCCACAGCGGCGAGCAAGACATCATTGATGGTCGTTGCATAAGCGCGCTTGACCTTGCGCAGATCCTCAAGCGGGCGTTGTGCCCATGCCAAGCTACGTAGCGGCGACAGCGGCTTATTCAGTGAGCTGGCGGGCGCCGCCTGCAGCGAGTGCTCCAGCGCCCTGGCCATACGTGGGATGCGGCCGCCGAACTCGCTCAACGCGCGCGCAGGAGACGTGACGGCGCGCAGCGGCCGGCGCAGCAGGCCGAGCTGCTCCGCCGCGCGGTCACGAGCCCCTCTGAGCAGCAGCGTCGCTCTGTCGGGCTCGGGCTCGGCGCGCCCGCCGCCCTGCTCGCAGGCTGACGGCTCGGGTGTGAGGTCGAGCAGCAGCGAGGCCAGCTCGACCGCTGCGATGCCGTCAACCATGCAGTGATGGGCCTTACCGACGATCGCGAACTGTTGGTCGGGGGCGCTCTCGCAGATCCACATCTCCCAAAGTGGACGGTCACGGCGCAGTGGCACCGACATCACCTCGTCCACCAGGTCTGCAAGCGGTCCGGGGGCGCGATAGACGTGACGATCGACCGAGAAGGCCCGATCGTCGATCCACTCGGGTGCGTGCACGCCGAGTGGGACAGACGCGAGCTTTTGGCGGTAGCGCGGAGCGCGCGCCTGGCGGCGCTCGATGTGATCGCGCAGGGCTGAGAAGCTCGGCAGTCGCCCGTCGGCGTCGGGCGAGAACACAGCAACCCAACCGACGTGCATGTGGGCGGTCGGTGTCTCCACCGCAAGGAATGAGGCGTCTAGCGCCGATAGGCGTGTGCTGGTCATCGGCCGACCCCCGATCGAGCCAAAACCCCAACTTGGCCCGCCCGCCGGTGGCGCGGGGTTGGACTTCCCGCCGCGCCATCTCGCGTTATCTTCCGCCGCCCCCAGTCCGCCGCGATCGCGAAGTCGACGAGTCGGTCGAAATAGCCGCGCAGCGGTGTGGGCCCGATGCCGCTGCCACGAAGCGCTACGCGAGAGCGACGATCGTCGTAGTGCACACCCATCGCAAAGTACGGGAAGAAAGTCTCGCTGCGCGCCAGCGCCTTGCGGTAATGCTGGTCACGGCTGGCGCGAACGAGCAGCGGATGCACGACACGGTGGTACAGGCAGGGCGCGATCAGGCGTGGCGCTGGACGCTGAAAGCGCGCCGTGGCGAGCTCGACAAGCTCGTCCACGCTGCTTGTGTGCGCGCCGGCGGTGAGGTGAAAGGTGCTCGACTCGGCCTCGGGCGCTTGACTGAGCGCGAAGATCGCGTCGGCGACATAGTCGACCGGCACCACATCCACGGGAGCGTTGCCACGAGCCGGCAACGCCATGTAGGCGCCGCGCGCAAAAGCGCGGAGCGGCCAGTACAGGACGTTGAACGAAGCTGTCCAACCACTGTCACGCTCTCCGACGACGATGCTCGGGCGCAGCACGGTGATCGGCAACTGCGTGCGTGCTCGGGTGAGAAGACCCTCCGCCTCGAACTTGGAGAGCTCATAGGTATTCCGAAAGGACTGTCCGACGTCGAGATCGTCCTCGCTGAAGCATCCTTTGTGCTCGCCCGCTACGTAGGCCGTGGATATATAGGACAGGCGCCGCAAACCACCGCGAGCCTGGCAGCGCTGCGCGAGCTCGAGTACCCGTCTTGTGCCCTCAACGTTGATCGCGCGCGACTCCTGCAGATCGAGTTCGAAGGACACGGACGCGGCGCCGTGCACGATCTCGCTGACTTGCTCGGTGAGCCAGTCCCCATCGCCGCGCAGGCCGAGGAACGGGTGCGTGATGTCGCCGCGCACCGGCGTAACTCGGCCAGCGTAAGGATGGTCGGAGCCGAACAGCGAACGTAGCGTGCGCTCGAGGCGAACCGCTGCCGCGCGCTTGCTCGGAGCTCGAACAAGCGTGTACACGCGGCGATCGGTGTGCTCGAGATAGCGGGCCAGCAGCTCCATCCCGACGAATCCGGTGGCGCCCGTCAACAGCACCCCGCCGGATTCGGCCTCGCTGACGTGCCGGTCCTGGTCTCGGTGCTCCACCTCAGCGACTGTTCTGAGCGCTATCTCACCAACTCCTATTGACGTGTCGAGGCAGCGACCAGTGGTCGCTTGGACGGTCATCGAACTGCTCTGTGATTTCAGGTCGGCGAGCTTGCGACGCAACCGCGGACTGCGCCGCGACCACCTCGAACATCGGCCTACTCGCTCTCACCCGGCGATGTAGCTGGCTTTCATCTCTGTGCAAGCCCGCATTGTCCGGATACTTGAGTGGTGGGTCCCCAGAAAGTGGGATCCGTAAACGCATGCAACACGAAAAAAACACGTGTGCCTCGCGCCGACCCGGCTGAGCACCGTCCCCAACTACGCGAGACGCGGCGCCGTCATCCAGCAGCCTCGGCGGCCGCGAGTTCAGCGCGTGCTGAGGCGGCGTGTTCGCGGCTATCGCTCGAGGAGATCAGCACCGCTGCCAGGATGGCGCCGGTGAAGGCGAACCCGGCGCCAACCAGGAATGCGCGCTGGAAGCCCTCAGTCAAGGCGACTGCCACGTCGTGGTTACCACTGCTCAGTATGTCCTTCGTGTGGCTGTTGGCGACCGTCGCGAGGATCGCCAGGCCGAGGGCGCCGCCGACCTGTTGGGCTGTGTTTATGAGACCTGAGGCGAGCCCCGCCTCGTCGGGCTTGGTGCCGGTGACGGCGGCGATCGTGACCGTCACGAAGGATAGGCCGAGGCCGATCGCCGCAAGTACGGAGGGGCCGAGCACGTCGCCGACGAATGATCCTCCCGGCGCGCTGACCCTCGAGAACCAGAGCAGACCGGCTGTCACGAACAGCAGACCGGTGATCAACGTCGGCTTGAAGCCCACGCGCGTGACGAGCTGTGAGGCGAGCCCCGCCGATGCGATGATCGCCACGGCAAGCGGGAGATAGGACAGCCCGGCCTTGATCGGAGAGAAGTGCAGGACGTCCTGCAGGTACAGCGAGATGAAGAAGAACATCGAGAACAGGGACATGCCGATTAGCAGCACCACGATGTCGGCGCCACGCAACGTACGCAGGCGGAAGATCGAGAACGGCATCAGCGGATAGCGCTGGCGCAGCTCGATCACCACGAACGCGCTCAGCAGCAGTACCGCGCCGGCCAGCTTCAGCAGCGTCGCTGCCGATCCCCAGCCGAGGTTGACGGCATCGACCAACGCGTATACGAGCAGCGCCAGGCCGGCGGTGACGGTGACGGCCCCAGGAATATCGAACGATCGGTTGCGATCACTGACGTGGCTCTCAACGAGCAGGCGCGGCGCCAGCGCGGCGGCGGCCAGGCCGATCGGCACATTTACGAACAGCACCCAGCGCCAGCTGAGCCCGCTCGTCAGGATGCCGCCGAGCAGCACGCC
>DATAQR010000004.1:0-5150 GCA_036264565.1 Solirubrobacteraceae bacterium
CCGGCATGCCCGAGGAGGTCCACGAGCAGGCGCTGAAGGAGCTCAGCCGCCTCGAGCGGATGGGCGAGCAGACGGGCGAGTCGAGCATGATCCGCACATACCTGGACTGGCTGATCGCGGTGCCGTGGAGCAAGCGCTCCGACGAGCACCTGGATCCGGTGGCCGCGCGTGAAGTACTCGACGCCGACCACGCCGGGCTGGAAGACGTCAAGGACCGCATCACCGAGTACCTGGCCGTGCGCAAGCTGCGCCAGGATCGCAACATCGAGGCCGACCCGAAGTCGGGCGCGATCCTGACGTTGATCGGGCCGCCCGGAACGGGAAAGACCTCGATCGGCGAGTCGATCGCGCGTGCGCTCGGGCGCGAGTTCGTGCGCATGTCGCTTGGCGGCGTGCGCGACGAGGCCGAGATCCGCGGGCACCGGCGCACATACATCGGCGCCCTGCCGGGACGGCTGGTGCGGGCGCTGCGAGACGCGGGGACGATGAACCCGGTGATCCTGCTCGACGAGGTCGACAAGGTCGGCGCCGACTGGCGCGGCGACCCCTCCGCCGCGCTGCTCGAGGTGCTCGACCCGGCACAGAACCACTCCTTCCGCGATCACTATCTCGACGTCGAACTCGACCTCAGCCAGGTCATGTTCATAGCGACCGCCAACGTCGCCGACACGATCCCCGGCCCGCTGCTGGACCGCATGGAGGTGATCCGCTTCGACGGCTACACCTCCGAGGAGAAGCTGGCGATCGCCAAGGGCTACCTGTGGCCGCGCCAGCGCGACCGCAACGGGCTGCGCGAGCAGGAGGTGAGCGTCTCCGACGATGTGCTGAGGACGATCATCTCCGAGTACACCCGCGAGGCGGGCGTGCGCAACCTCGAGCGCGAGCTCGGCACGGTCTTGCGCAAGACCGCGACGCAGATCGCCTCGGGCAAGCTGGAGCAGCCCGTGGAGATCGATTCCGAGCGGGTGCGCGACGCGCTGGGCAGGCAGAAGTTCTTCCAAGAGTCCGCCGCGCGCACAGCCACGCCCGGTGTAGCCACAGGGCTGGCCGTGACCGGAGCCGGCGGCGACGTGCTGTTCGTCGAGGCGACCGCGATGAAGTCAAGCGGCGGCTCGGGCAACGGGCTGGTGCTGACCGGGCAACTCGGCGACGTGATGAAGGAGTCGGCGCGGATCGCGCTCTCCTACGTGCGTGGCCACGCCGAGGAGCTCGGGATCGACGAGGCCGCGTTCGAAGGACGCGAGTTCCACATCCACGTCCCCGCTGGCGCTATCCCCAAGGACGGTCCGAGTGCGGGCGTGACGATGGTGACGGCGCTGGCCTCGCTGCTATCCGGACGGCCGGTCAAGCACACAGTCGGGATGACCGGCGAGGTCACTCTGCAGGGCAGAGTGCTGCCGATCGGCGGGCTCAAGCAGAAGGCACTCGCCGCCCACGCCGCCGGGCTGACCGACGTGATCCTGCCCGAGCGCAACCGCGGTGACCTCGACGAGATCCCCGAGGAGGTGCGCGAGCAGATGGGCTTCCACCCGGTGATGTCGATTGACGAAGTGCTCGAGCTCGCGCTGGAGCCCGCCACGACGGTCGCGCAGGTCTCCTAGAGACGCCGAGCGAACGAGGAAGATCGACAGATGGCCTCGAGGCCCCGCAGATGTCAGCCCGTGCCGGTGCAGGTCCGCCAGACCGCGGACCTGCTCGAGCGCCGCTGGCAGCTGTCGATCATCTACGCCGCGCTGACGGGCGCGATGCGCTTTAACGAATTCGCGCAGGCCGTCGACGGTATCTCGCCACGGATGTTGGCCGAGCGGCTGCGCGACCTGGAGGCAGCGGGCCTGATCGAGCGCACGGTCCTCCCCACCTCGCCCCCGACCGTCGAGTATCGGCTGACCGCGCGTGGGCGCAGGCTGGCGCCGGTGATCGAGGCGATGCGAGCTTACGCCGAGGCGGTCGGCTGAGCCGCCACGCCCAGCGCCGAGTCGCCCTCGTGACAGCCAGCGGCGTCTAGAGCGGCGCCAACGAGTTGACCGCCCTCGCACTCCTCGGCCAACACCGCCCGGCGGGGGTTGCGCACGCCGATCGCGCCCGCCAGCCCACCGGCCGCGACGAGCAGGGCGGCGACGCCAAGGCCGAGGTGGAAGGCTTCCAGCGAGGCTTCGTCGGCCGCGGTCGTGACGGCACGGGCCTGGGCGGGTGGCAGTCCGCTCGTGTCTGGACGACCCAGCGGCAGCTTCTTGGCTTCCGCCACGACCGCGTCGGCGCGCGGGCCGAGCGGGCGGCCGGCGAGGTTGGCGTCAAGGCCAGACACGAACGACGCTGCTACCGCCGCTCCAACCGCAGCGGTACCGAGCAGCCCAGCGACGCGCGCGACGGCGTTGTTGACGGCTGAGGCGATCCCGGCCTGACCAGTGTCAACGCCTGCAAGTACAGCCGCCGTCAACGGGGCGACGGTCATCGCCAGGCCGAGCGAGAAGACGAGGATGCCCGGCAGCACGTCTGTGACGTAGTCGACGTGCACGCCGATGCGCTGGAACAGCAGCAGTCCGCAGGCAGCCACCAGCGGCCCCGCCCCCATGAAAAAGCGTGGGCCGTGGCGGTCGGCGAGCGCGCCGAAACGCTTTGAGAGGGCGAACATGACCAGCGTCGCCGGCAGCGTCGCCAAGCCACTCTGAAGAGGGGTGTAGCCGCCGATCTGCTGCAGGAAGATCGTCAGGAAGAAGAACAGGATCGCCAGCCCGGCATACATCGCCAGCGTCTCGACGTTGCCGGCCGAGAAGTTGCGACGGCGAAAGAGCGCGAGCGGCAACATCGGATCGCGCGTGCGTGACTCGTGCACCAGGAAGCACACCAGCAGCACCACCCCCGCGATCATCGGAAACCAGACCGCCGGCGAGCTCCAACCCAGGCGCGGTTGCTCGATCAGCGCGAACACTGGCCCACCGAGGCCAAGCGCGCATAGGATGGCACCGAGGAAATCGATACTGCGGCCCTTGGCGCCGACCGGGCTGGCGCGCGGGATCACGGTCAAGATCAGCGCCACACAGATCGCCACCAGCGGCAGGTTGATCAAGAAGATCGCCCGCCACGAGGTGATCTGAAGCAGCTCGCCGCCGGCAAGCGGACCAAGCACCGTGGCGATGCCGCCCCAGGCGGTCCAGCTGCCGATCGCCGGGCCGCGCTCTGACTCGTTGAACGTGGCCACGATCACCGCCAGGGCGCTTGGGGTCAGCAGCGCACCGGCAACGCCCTGCAGCGCCCGCGCGGCAATCAACAGCCCGATCGTCGGCGCCAGCGCGCATAGCAGCGACGCGGCCCCGAAGCCGCCCACCCCGAGCGCGAAGATACGCCGCTCGCCGTAGAGATCGCCGAGCGAACCGCCCACCAGGATCAGCGACCCGAGCGTCAACAGGTAGGCGTTGACCACCCACTGCTGCGCCGCCAGGCCACCGCCAAGGTCGCGCTGGATCGTCGGCAGCGCCACGTTGACGACAGTGCTGTCGAGCAGCGCGATGCTCGAGCCGAGGATGCAGGCGACGAGCGTCAGTCGCTTGCGGGTGGCGGGGTCTCTCAGAACGCGCTCGCGCAGGGACACAACGGGTCCACGCTACTCGTAAAGCCCGGAGCACCACGAGTACGCCCAAATCCAACCCTTCTCAGGCCGCGCCTACCAGCGACCAGGCTGTCTTGCCTTCGCGCTCGGTCTTCACGACAACCCCCTCGGCGGCGAGCTTGCGCAGATCCTGATTGAGGCTGGCGGTGCTCATCGCCGTCACCACCACCAGCTCGCCGACAGTGTGTGAGCCGTGCTCGAGCACGCCTAAGATCGCCTCGCGCACAATGCCCTGCACGGACGGCTGCTTGCGCGCCGCGCGGGGTTTGCGGGCGGTTGCCGTAGTCGCGCGCGCCGGCGCCCTGCGCGTCGCGGGCTTGCGGGGTGTCGCTGCCTTGCGCGGCCGAGCCGGCTGGACGGCCTCTGTTGAGGGAGCGCTGTCGAGGCCGAGCGCGCTAGCGGCATGCAACAGCTGCTCATACTCGGCGAGTGCCGGGCGCAGCTCCTCCAGGCGCGCGGCGATCTCGCTGCGGATCTCGCTCAACAGGTCCGTGGCCATGCGTTTCCTCCGGTTCGGGTGTGCGACCCGGCATTCTGGCATCCGGACGCTTGATCGGAAGATCCGACTGCGCTGGCCTGGCAAGACGGGACCATCGGAGATTCCGGCCACAGCCGACTCAACCGTATTTTCTACGCTAACGGCCCGGATCGCTAACGCCTCAGATCAGCTCAGCCGATGCATTCGCATGCGCGCAGGCAAGCCCTCGCCAACCGACGCTGCGGCGCAGCGCAACAGCACGCGCTGGCCAGATGCAGCCCTGTTGGGCGTCAGCGTACTGCTGTTGACGGTGTTCGTCTTGCGCGCGCTCACGGGCGTTGCTGGAGCCTCGGCTCAGCGCCTGTGCGCGACCTGGATCTCTGATGCGATCGTGCTCAGCGCCCTGGTCGTGTGCGCGCGTCGCGCGGCACGCGACCGCCGGGATCGCGCGATGTGGACGTTCGCGGCGCTTGGGATCGCCTCATGGGGTCTGGGCAACGCCTACTTCGAGCATTCACTCGCCGCGGGCGTCTCGCTGCCCAACCCCTCGCCGGCCGACATCGGCTACCTCGCCTTCTACCCGCTCGTCTACGTGGCGGTGATCGCCGCCCGCCGACGCGGCGGCGTGCATCTGAGCGTCGGCCTTTGGCTCGACGGAGCAATCGGGATGGCGGCGAGCGCGACGCTCGCGGCCGCGCTCGTGCTCGATCCCGTCGTGCAGGCCACGGCGGGCGAATCGCTGGCTGGCGCGCTCACCAACGTCGCCTATCCGATCGGCGACCTGACGCTGTTCACGATGCTCGTGTTCACGACCGCGACGGTCGGCTGGCGCCACGCACGCGGCCTGGTGCTGCTGGCGCTCGGGATGATGGCCTTCTCGATCTCCGACACGCTGTACCTGGTGCAAAACGCCAACGACACTTACCACGCCGGCGGCGTGCTCGACGCCGGCTGGCTAATCGCGCTCGTGCTGATCGCCACCGGCGCCGCGCTACCCGGGAACCGCGCTCACGCGCGGCTCACGCGCGTCGTCGCCGAGCGCGCGCTCGTGCCGAGCTTCGCCGG
>DATAQR010000010.1:0-11868 GCA_036264565.1 Solirubrobacteraceae bacterium
GCTACGCGCCGCGCTGCGCACTGAGCCGAACGTGTCGCTGGCCGTGCTGTTCGGGTCCGTGGCTCGCGGGGACGACTACGCTGGATCGGACGTCGATGTGCTTGTCGGTCTACGCGAGCCGGGACTAAAAAACCTTGTGGCGATGACAAGACGTCTAGACAGACGGACGGAGCTGCCGCTCGAGGTGGTGGCGCTCGAGGACGCTCTACGCCGTCCGGCGCTGATGGTCGAGATCCTCCGAGATGGGCGAGTGCTAGTGGATCGCGACGGAACGTGGCAAAAGCTGCGCGCCGAGGTCGCCGACTTCGATGCGCAGGCGCGCGAGCGCCGCGGTCTGCTGGCCGAGCGTGCTCGGGTCGCCGCCGAGATGTTCGCCGCTGAAGCTGAGGGCGACCGGTGAGCCCACACCGCTCGCGCAGGAGCCTGGCTCAGCTGCGCGAGAGCTACGACGAGACACTCGACGCGCTGCGTCGTCGTTTCGAGCAGTTGAAGGCAGCCGTCGTCCAGTTCGAGCCCGACCTTGACGAGCGGACACTCCAAGCCGCGTGGGACTCCGATGATCCGTTGGAGCGCAACCGAGCCGGTGGCGTTCTCGCGAACTTTGAGAAGACGTACATGTTGTCCATGGACCTGGTTGCGCTCAGTGTGAAGATCGCCGGTCGCCTTGGAGCTGTCGAGGATGCGGACGTTTCGCCGTTGGAGGTCTTGCGCGAGCGAGGAGTATTGTCGAGGGAGACCGAGGCGGCGCTTGTGAGTCAGCGCGACGTTCGCAACACGAGCCAGCACATATATGTCGAACTCTCGGTATCGGAACTGCGCAGCGCGGTGCTTGAGCAACTCGAGACGACGCCGCGTACGATTCGGGACGTAACGGTCTGGGTGGAGTCGCTCGAGGCCATGGAAACCTCTCCTGAGCAGTAATCGTCGAGATTGACCGGCGGTCTGACGCTTGAGCCTGAGCACCCGATACAGTGCACCCGTGCGGATCGCTCTGGTGTCGCCGTACTCATGGACGTACCCAGGCGGCGTTACGCGCCATATCGAGGCGCTGTCGGCCGAGTTGGTCGCCCAAGGTCATGAAACGCGAATCCTCGCGCCGTTCGATCCCGACGACGCATTGTCTCGACGCGCTCACCGGGGCGCCCGGCCGCAACGGCTCGATCCGCCCGAGAACTTCGTCTCGCTGGGCCGCACGTTCGGCGTTCCCGCCAACGGCGCCGTCTCGAACCTGACTGGCCTGCCTCAGGCGATTCTCGCACTGCGTCGCGAGCTGCGCGACGGCGGCTATGACGTCGCACACATCCACGAGCCGATCGTGCCGATGATCGGCTGGGATGCGCTGATGTCAAGCGGCGAGCTGCCGCTGGTCGGCACCTTTCACACCTACTCGACCAACCGACTCACGAACAACCTCGGCGCGCTCGTGTTCGACGGGCGCCGGCGGATGAACCGCCTGCACGCGCGCATCGCGGTGTCCGAGGCGGCGGCGTGGACGGCGCGGCGCTTCTACGGCGGCCACTACCGGATCGTGCCCAACGGCGTGTTGCTTGGCGGCGGGTCAGCGACCGGCGAGGCAAGGGGGGGTGTCCGAGCGCAAGGGGGGGTGTTCGATTCGCAAGGGGGGGTGTTCGATTCGCAAGCGAGCCTGTTTTCAGCCGACGAAGACACCTCTCGGCCACTGCGCATTCTGTTCGTCGGCCAGGCCGTCGAGCGCAAGGGCCTGCCGGTGCTGCTAAGCGCGTTCGAGGCGCTGCGCGAGCACGTCCCGGCAACGCTCACGCTTGTAGGGGCCAGCACGGCGGAGGTCGCACCTATGCTGCTCGATGACCGCGGTGTGCGCGCGCTTGGCAAGGTCTCCGAGCAGGAGAAGGAGCGCGAGTTGGAGCGGGCCGATGTGTTGTGCGCGCCGTCGCTGCGCGGCGAGAGCTTCGGGATGGTGTTGACGGAGGCGTTTGCCGCCAGCACCCCCGTGGTGGCCTCCGACATCCCCGGCTACCGCGACGTACTCCGCGACGGCCGCGACGGGGTGCTGGTAGCTGCCGGGGATGCGCTGGCTCTGGCTGAGGCGTTGCGAGCGCTCGCGCTCGACCCGCAGCGCCGGGCGGCGATGGCCTCCTCCGCGCGCGAACGCGCGGAGCGCTTCTCGTGGTCACACGTCGCTGAGGAGGTACTCGACGTCTACGGCGAGGCGATCGCTGTGGGTGCGCCCGCGACTCGCCTGGCACGCGCAGCGGTGCGCCACGGCCTCGCGCCTGCCGACCTACGCCCGCGCGAGCCGGCACACAGGCTGCCGAGCCTGGAGCCGCCCGCGCCCGTGCGCCACCGCGCCGTGCGTGTGCTCTCGCGCGCTGCACTTGTGCTTAGCTCGCTGGCCGGTATCGCCCTCGCCTTCCTGGCGCTACAAAAGATCGGAGTCGCGCGCGTGCTGGAAAGCCTGGTGGCCTCCTCGCCGGGCCTCGTTGCCGCCGGCTTGGGAGTGATGTGCGCGTCGATGTTCGTGCGCGGCCTGGCCTGGCACGCGATCCTCAAGGCAGCGCCAACGTGGCGTCCGGCCAGGCGCCGCGATGCTTTGCAGGGAACGTTCATCGGCGTGCTCATGTCCGCCACGCTGCCCGCGCGCCTGGGTGAGCCTTCGCGCGCGCTGATCGTGGCGCGGCGCATCGGTCGCGCGCGCGAGACGCTGCCGGTGGTGCTCGGAACGATGGTCTCGCAGACGCTGCTCAATCTGCTCGCGCTGGCAATTCTCGGCGGCGTGATGTTCTCGAGCGTCGATTTCGCCGGCCGGCACACCGGCGCCCTGCTCGCGGTTGCGCTCAGCCCGCTGGCGTTGCTGGTTGCGCTCGTGCTCGCACCGGTAATGGTGCCGCCCGCGGCAGTCTCGCGATCGCGTCGCCTGGGGCGGGCGCTTGCCAGTGTTCGGGCCGCGCTCGTGCGGGTCCGTGCGGGCCTGAATGTCTTTCGTCAGCCGCGCCAGGCGGCGATCGCGACGGCAATCCAACTGGCGGCGTGGGGGTTGCAGTGCACGTCGTGCTACCTGCTGCTGATGGCTCTCGGCCTCTCGGGCCAGGTCGGGTTCGGCGCAGCGGCCGCGGTCCTGTTCGCGGTCAACGTCACCGCGGTGATCCCGGCGACCCCGGCCAACGTCGGCGTCTTCCAGGCAGCTTGCGTGGCGGTGCTTGCGGGCGCCTACCACGTGCATACGGCCGACGCGCTGGCCTACGGCATCGTGCTGCAGGCGGTCGAGGTCGCCACCGCGGTGATCATGGGTGCGCCGGCGCTCGTCGGCGAGGGCCTGTCCTGGCGCGACGTGCGTCTGCGCACGATGCACGCGACGCCGGTCAAGCTGGGGCCGTTGCCGGGCGCTGCGCGCACGCTGCCGTCCGAGGTTCAGCCCTGACTGGCGCCCGCAGGAGCGGGACGGGCGGCGGCGAATCGGCTGTCATGGCGGAGGTTTGGGTGTACATGCTGCGTTGTGGCGACGGTTCGTTGTACACGGGCTGGACCAACGATCTCGACGGGCGCGTGGCCAGGCACGCCGCCGGCAAGGCCAGTCGCTACACGGCCAGTCGTCCACCGGTCGATTTGGCGGCGGCGTGGCGGATGCCGGATCGCGGCGCGGCGATGCGCGAGGAGGCGCGGATCAAGCGGCTGCGGCGACCGCAGAAGCTTGCTCTGATTGGGTCTGCTCAGACAGTGACTGAGCCGGCGATGTGATGCGGCTCGGGCACATGCAGTCCTGACTCGCGCATCAGCTCTATGTGCATCGGGATCGCTTCGCTGATGCCCTTTTCGACCTCAGCCCGCGTTTTTCCGACGGATACGCAGCCGGGGATGTCAGGCGAATATGCGCCCCAATCACCGTCCTCCTGCTCGTAGATGACTAGATACTCGGTCATCGCAGCTCCTCGATTCCAGAATTACGTCTGATGTTCGCAAGCGTGCCAGGCTGCATCGTATCGCTTCGCTTGCCGTGCACTGTTACCACGAATTCGCTTTCGGGATGTTTGAACTGACGGTGGCTCCCGCGCTGCCGCGTCTGCCGCCAACCGTGTGCCTCGAGTATCGCGATCACCTCCCGAACCTTCTTCGCCATACACCCTGATCCGACAGGGGGCGGCTTTGTGATCCTTAAGGAGGCGCGCCTTAAAGAGGCGCCACCCTGTGGGTCGCGACCGCTCCGCGCGTGCGGAGAGGGATCATGACATGGCCGCGACGAGACCCGGCCAGCGGCTCGGCTCGGAACGACGGGCGTGCGCGGCAGGCCCATGGCGGCGCCGCGCACGAGCAGCTCTCAGAGCTGCAACGCGCGCGCATCCTCTCCGCGATGTTCGACGTCGCCTGCGAGCGGGGGGCGAGCAACGTGAGCGTCGCGACTGGTCTGAAAGCGAAGCGACCGGCACGCTCGTCTCCCGCTTCGGCTCAGCTGTCCTCCTCGCCGCACTATCAGGCGGCGACTGAGCCGGCGATGTGGCTGGGCTGGGGCACCGGCTCTCCGGTCTCGCGCATCGCTTCGATGTGCATCGGTATCGCTTCGCGCATGAGCTTCTCCACCTCGGCACGTGTCTTTCCGCACGCAATGCAGCCCGGCAGATCCGGTGAATATGCGCCCCAGCCGCCATCCTCTGCTGTTTCGTATATGACCAGATACTCCGTCATCGCAACTCCTTGATCCCCGACTTTCGCCTGATGTCGGCCAGCTGACCAACGCTGATGGTAGCGTTTCGATTGCCTGTGACGGTCACGACCTGCGCACGGTCGGGATGATGGAACTGGCGATGACTTCCGCGCTGCCGCGTCTGCTGCCAGCCATGCTCTTCGAGAATCGCGATCGCGTCGCGCACCTTCTTTGCCATACCCCCTGTTCCGACCGGGGGTCTTCGAACGGGACGATCCCGTGGCGCTACGACGCTACAGCCGGCTGATCCTCGGCTTCGACGGCCCCGTCCAGCGGGTCATCCTCGGCCAGCTCCCCGAACAAGGACGGATCGCGGGCCGAGCCCTTGATCACGTCGTCAGGTGAGCCGTCGGGCAGTAGGCGGCCCTGGCGCGTGCCGAAGTAGATCGCCTGGGGGTGGTGCGCTACAAGCGCGAGCGTCGATTGCTCCGGGATCGGCGCGTATCCGTCGCTGATCGTCATGCCGATCCGGTCAAGGCCGAGCAGCTTCTCGACCTTCAGGTGCTCTGACTGCTCGGGGACGGCTGGGTAGCCCCAGGAGTAGCGGCGGCCCTGCGTGCTAGGGATGTCGAGCATCCCCCGGACGCGCCAGTGCAGCCACTCGGCCAGTCCCTCGGCCGTCTGCACGCCGAGGCCGTGCACGAACAGCTGCTCGGCGAACTCGCCGTCTGCCTCCAACTTCGCCATCAGCTCGGTCACCTCCGAGCCGACCGTCACCGCCTGCACCGCGATCACGTCGAGCTCGGCCGGTGGCCCACCGTCGCGGGAGGGCTGGCCGTCCGCGTCGAGCGCGGGGCGGAAGAAGTCAGCGAGGCAGATCCTGTCCCCCTTGGGCTGGCGCGGGCACACGAAACGAGTTAGCTCGCTGGCCGGGTCGGCCCGGTCGAGCGGTGTGCGGGTCGTGCCGTTCGCGTCCGAGCCGGCATCGGGATCGACAACGCGCGGGTCGAGCACGACGATGTCGTTGCCCTGCGCGTAGCAGGGGAAGAACCCCAGCAGCGCGCGCGGGTGCAGATAGTCCTGCTCGGCCCACATCCGCTCAAGGCGCGGGCGGAAGTCCTCGTCGACCAGTTGGCGCCAGGCCTCGCCCTTGACGCCCTTGCCGCCCCAGTGCAGCTTGAACAGGACGTGCGTGTCCAGGTGCGAGTAGACCTCGTCCATGTCGACGTCAACCTCGCGTACACCCAACCAGGGTGGGGTGGGGACGGGAGCGTCCTCGCGCGCGGCCGAGCGGACGCTGTCGTCGGCGAAGTTCAGCACCTCTTCGGGCGCCTCGCCCTTGGCGCGGAACTCGACGGCGCCGTTGCGCAGCTTCTCGCGCAGCGCGTCGTGCGCGCCGTCGTCGATCAGCTGGTCCATCACCGACAGGCCCTCGAAGGCGTCCTTGCAGTAGAAGACGCCCGGGCTGTACTGCTCGTCGGATTCCTTGCCGCCCGGGTAGAGGGCGCGGTAGCTGAAGGCGCGGTTGATCGCGGCGCCGCCGATCAGCACGGGGTAGTCCAGGCCCTTGGCGTGCAGCTCCTGAATACAGGCGGGCATCTGCTTGGAGGTGGAGACGAGCAGCGCGGAGAGCCCGATCGCGGTCGCCTCGTGCTCCTGGGCGGCGTCGAGGATCGTTTGGATCGGCACCTGCTTGCCGAGGTCCACAACCGTGTAGCCGTTGTTGGTGAGGATCGTGTTCACCAGCGACTTGCCGATGTCGTGCACGTCGCCGAACACGGTCGCCAGCACGACCGTCCCCTTCGTGTACCCCTCGATCTTGTCGAGGTAATTCTCGAGCTGGGCGACGGCGCGCTTCATCACCTCGGCCGACTGCAGCACGAACGGCAGGATCAGTTCACCGGCGCCGAACTTGTCGCCGACCTCCTTCATCGCCGGTAGCAGCACGTCGTTGAGCGTCGGCACCGCGCCGATCTTCTCGACGGAGCGGTCGATCCAGTCCTCGACTCCATCCTTGCGGCGGCGCAGGATGTGGAAGTGCAGCGCCTGCTCGGGCTCCATCCCCTCGGTGGGATCGGCGGCGCCGGTCTGCGTGTCCTCCTCGCCCTTGGACTCGAAGTGGGCGATGAAGCGCTCGAGCGCGTCCTCGCGGCGGTTGAAGACGAGATCGTCGGCCAGTTCGCGCTCCTCGTCCGATATCTCGGCGTAGGGCGTGATGTGGTTGGGGTTGACCATCGCCAGGTCAAGGCCGGCGTCGACGCAGTGGTGCAGGAAGACGGAGTTGAGCACTGCGCGCGCACCCGGGGAGACGCCGAAGGAGACGTTGGAGACCCCCAGCGAGGTCTTCACGTCGGGGACCTCGTTCTTGATCCGCCTGATCCCCTCGATCGTCTCGACGGCCGAGGGCCGCCACTCCTCGTCGCCGGTCGTGAGCGTGAAGGTGAGGCAGTCGAAGATCAGCAGTTGCGGGTCGAGCCCATGCTCCTCGCAGCAGAGCTGCTTGATGCGCTGGGCGATCTCGACCTTGCGCTGGGCGGTCTTGGCCATCCCGACCTCGTCGATCGTCAGCGCGATCAGCGCGCTGCCATGCGCGAGCGCGACCGGCACGACGCGGTCGAGCTTGTCGCGCCCGGCCTCCAGGTTGACCGAGTTGACGATCGCCCGCCCTGGGATCTGCTCCAGCGCCCGTTCGATCACCTCGGGCTCGGTCGAGTCGATCTGGATCGGCGGCTCCTGGGTCAAGGAGATGCGCTTGACCAGAATGCGCATCTGTTCGTCCTCGTCGGTACGCTCGGTCAGCGCCACGCACAGGTCGAGCACATGCGCGCCGCCGGTGACCTGGTCCTCGGCGATCTGCACGAGCCCGTCGTAGTCGTCGGCCAGCAGCAGCTCCTTGGCCTTGCGCGAGCCTTGCGAGTTGACGCGCTCGCCGACCATCGTCGGCCGCGGCTCCTGCACCAGGGGGGTGGCGGCGATCATCGAGGAGAGGTGGGGTGGCCGTGGTGCAGGCCGCGGCGCGGGTGGGGCCGCGGCGTCGCGGCCGGCGGGGCTGCGGGCAATGGCGTCACGGCCGGCAGGGCTGCGGGCGGTGGCGTTGCGGGTGGCCACGCGCTCGGCGATCGCTCGGATGTGCTCAGGGGTCGTGCCGCAGCAGCCGCCGACGACGCCGACGCCGTAGCGCTCGACGAACTCGCCCAGCGCCTCGGCCAGCGGCTCGGGCTGCTCGGGGAAGATCGTCTCGCCGTCGGGGCCCTGCAGCGGCAGCCCGGCGTTGGGGATGCACGCCACCGGTACGGGGCAAAACTCGCCGAGGAAGCGGATCGCGTCGCGCATGTCCTGCGGCCCGGTCGAGCAGTTCAGCCCGATCACGTCTACTCGCAGCGCCTCAAGCGTGCATAGAACCGAGGAGATGTCGGTGCCGAGCAGCATCTTGCCGCCGTTTGGCAGCAATGAGACGGAGGCGTGGATCGGCAACGTCTTGCCGGTCTGCTTGAACGCCGCGCGCGCCCCGAAGATCGCCGCCTTGACCTCGAGGATGTCCTGCGCGGTCTCGATGATGATCAGGTCGGCGCCGCCGTCGATCAGGCCCGCGGCCTGCTCGGCGAACACCTCGACCAGCTCGCCGAAGCGGATCTGCCCGAGCGTGGGATCTTCAGAGGCGGGCAGGAACCCGGTCGGCCCGATCGAGCCGGCGACGAAGCGGCTCTCGCCCGCCGCCTTGCGCGCGATTTCCGCCGCCTTGGTGTTGATCTCAACCGTGTAGTCGGCCAGCCCCCACTCCTCCAGCTTCAGCCGCGAGGCCTGGAAGCTGTCGGTCTCGAGCACCTGCGCGCCGGCGTCGAGCATCGAGGCGTGCACCCCTTCGATCACGTCGGGCCGGTTGAGGATCAGCGCCTCGTGGCACTTGCCGGCCAGCCCGCCGTAGTCCTCGCTTGACAAATCGAACTGCTCCAGCGTCGCGCCCATGCCGCCGTCGTAGATGACGACTCCCTCGCGCAAGGCCGTCCGATAGTCCCGCATGCGCTGGGATGCTAGCAGCGAAACGGCCAACCCTGACATAGCTGTGTCAGGGTTGGCATTACGCGGCTACTTAATAAAGAGCATCTCCGAGTACTTCGGCAGCGGCCACAGGTCGTCGGCGACGATCTTCTCCAGGCGATCGGCCACCTCGCGCACGTCTTCCATCGCAGGGACGACGGTGTCGCGCATGTACTTGGCCCACTTGTGCGCGCCCTCAGGCTGGTTGTCGGCCAAGTTGGCGTCCTCCAGCTTCACGATCCCGTAGTGCAGCTCCTTGACGACCGGCTCGACCTCGGCGACAAGCTCGTCCAGGCCGCTGGCCTTCAGCTCGTTCAGGTGCCTGATCGCCGCCGGCAGGATCATCGTGCGCGCGATCGCGGCCGCCGTCTCGGCCTCGATGTTGAGCGTCACCGCGTACTGCTCGGTGAACACCTCCTCGCGCGACTCAAGCTCGCGCTTGGAGAGCACCTTGTACTTCTTGAACGTGGCCACGGTCTGCTTGTCGGTCAGCCACGGCAGCGCGTCGGGGGTGGTGCGCAGGTTGGCAAGGCCCCGCTTCTCGGCCTCCGCGTGCCACGCCTCGTCGTAGTTGTCACCGCCGAAGATCACCTGCTTGTTGGCGCTCCAGCTGTCCTTGACGACCTTGGCCAGGGCCTTCTCCAGCGTCGAGCCGCGCTGGGCCTTCTTTAGGGCGCCGGCCAGCTCGTCGATCGACTCGGCCACGATCGTGTTGAGCACCGTGTTTGGCAACGCCGGCGATTGGCTCGAGCCGAGCGCGCGGAACTCGAACTTGTTGCCGGTGAAGGCGAACGGGGAGGTGCGGTTGCGGTCGCCGCCGTGCATCGGCAGCGGCGGCAGCACGGGCGTGCCCAGCCCCAAGAACGAGCCCGGCTTGGCCGTCTGCGCCTTGCCCGCCTCGATCGCCGCGAACACCTTCTCCAGCTCCGCCCCGAGGAAGATCGAGATGATCGCCGGCGGCGCCTCGTTGGCGCCGAGGCGGTGGTCCTGGCCGGCGTTGGCGACCGACGCGCGCAGCAGCGCCTGATGCTTGTTGACGGCCTGGATCACGGCCGTGCAGAAGAACAGGAACACCAGGTTCTCGTGTGGCGTGTCGCCCGGGTCGAGCAGGTTCATGTGAGTGTCGGTGCCCATCGACCAGTTGTTGTGCTTGCCCGACCCGTTGACGCCGGCGTAGGGCTTCTCGTGCAGCAGGCACACGAGCCCGTAGCGACGCGCGGTGTTCTGCATGATCTGCATCGTCAGCATCTGGTGGTCGGAGCCGACGTTGGAGTTCTCGAAGATCGGCGCGATCTCGTACTGGTTGGGCGCGACCTCGTTGTGGCGCGTCTTGACCGGCACGCCGAGCTTGGCCAGCTCCAGCTCGGTCTCGAGCATGCAGGCGAGGATGCGCTCGGGGATCGAGCCGAAGTAGTGGTCGTCGAGCTCGTGCCCCTTCGGTGGCTTGGCCCCGAACAGCGTGCGGCCCGTGGTGAGCAGGTCGGGGCGCTCGAAGTAGTACTGCTCGTCGATCAGGAAGTACTCCTGCTCGCAGCCGATCGTCGTGAATACGCGCGCTGCGTCATCGACCCCCAGCAGCTCAAGCGCCCGCACCGCGGCGCCGGAGAGCGCGTCCATCGAGCGCAGCAGCGGGATCTTGTGGTCGAGCGCCTCGCCGGTCCAGGAAGTGAACGCCGTCGGGATACACAGCAGCGCCCCGTTCGGGTTCTCCAGGATGAACGCGGGGGATGTGGGGTCCCAGGCGGTGTAGCCGCGCGCCTCGAAGGTGGCGCGGATGCCGCCGGTCGGGAACGAGGAGGCGTCGGGCTCGCCCTGGATCAGCTCCTTGCCGGAGAACTCTGCTATCGCGGTGCCGTCGCCGGCGGGTCCGTAGAAGGAGTCGTGCTTCTCGGCGGTCGAGCCGGTCAGCGGCTGGAACCAGTGCGTGTAGTGCGTGGCCCCCTTCTCCATCGCCCATTCCTTCATCGCCTGCGCGACGGCGTCGGCGAGCGTCGTGTCGAGCGCCTCGCCGCGCTCGAGTGTGCGCTGCAGAGCCTTGAACACGTGCTTTGGCAGCCTGCGACGCTGGACCGCGACGCTAAAGACGTTGGCGGCGAAGATCTGGTTGCCCGGAAGGGTCAGGTCGATCGAGCCGAGCGCGCTCCCGTTGGCGCTCCACTGCGCGGCTGTCACGTTCGTCTGTCGGGTCCTTGGTGGCATGTTCGGGCTCGATTCCTCCTCGTCAAATTTCAGGGCATGCGGGGAATCGCATCGTAGCCCTCCGCGCGGGCCGACGCGTCGCGCAGATGGCGAAAGCTGGGACGGTCGTTTTCGACAGGCGTCCAATGCTGTTCAGTCGGCGCATGCGCCGACTGCGACGCCGTACATGTACGGCGTCGTTCCGAGTCGTGCATGCACGACTCGGCCGGAGGGTGCATGCACCCTCCGGGGCCCGAAGGGCCTTAAGGAACAGCCCCGACTTCGGCTCGGGAGACCGGGTTCGGGCCTTTCTCGACTTCGCCGGTTTCCGGGTTCACATGCGTGCGCGGCGGCAGCGGCGCGATCCGCGCGACCAGCCTGCCGACCGGCCTGCCGCCGTCGGCCAACTGCGCGACCGACTTGCCGTCGATGCCCGCCGCGACCGTGTAGTGGACGACGTGCCTGCCGGACTTCACCGGTGTCACATGCCAGACGAAGCGCACCCGGTGCCCGGCCGCCAGCGGCCCCAGCGCCCAGGTGTTCACGAAGGCGGTTTCGCCGCCGCCGGGTGGATTGATTTCCTCGCTTTCCACCGGCGGCTTGGCGATCGCGCCGGGCCCGGTGTTGACGATCCAGACCGGGCGCTTGTTGACCGCAAGGTGGGGATAGGCGCTTCGGTAGTAGAAGGAGTCGATCGTCACGGCGACGTTTGGCATCGTCTGCGTGCCGGGGTTGCGGACGACCAGCACCAGTCGCGTGTCGCGAGCCACGGCCTGTATGCGGGGGAAGCTGACCCTCGTCACTTCGACGGGGTAGGTCCCCTTCGGTTCTTTGGCATCGCGCCGCCCTTCGCCGCAGCCGGCGATCAGCAGCGCCAGGCCGGCCGCGCCCACCGCGAGCAATACCCCTCTGCTGGACAGCTCTCCCACCCTCACGTTCGTCGCCACCATACCAGCGCTTTATCGCGTAGAGTTCCTGGCCTGCCGGTAGAGTTGGGGATGAGACCGTGCGTCCCCTGAGGAGGGGTGTAGATGGTT
>DATAQR010000107.1:0-11332 GCA_036264565.1 Solirubrobacteraceae bacterium
GGGCGGAATGAAGCGCCGCCTGGACCTGGCGCTGGCGCTGCTTCACCGCCCGCGCCTGCTGTTCTTGGACGAGCCGACGACCGGCCTCGACCCGCAGAGCCGCGCCGCGCTGTGGGATGAGGTCAGGCGCCTGGCCGAGGAGGGAGTGACAGTCTTTCTGACGACCCAATACCTGGAGGAGGCCGACGTGCTCGCCGACCGGGTCGGGATCATCGACCACGGCAAGATCGTCGCCGAGGGCTCGCCGGCCGAACTGAAGGCGCAGATCGGCCGCCAGACCGTCGAGGCGATCCCGCGCGACCCCGGCGATCGCGAGCGGCTCGCAAGCGTGCTGCATCGCTTCGGCGAGGACGCCGCCGCCTCGGCCGGCGGCGTCGCCGCGCAACTGCCGGACGGTTCGGGCGACCTGGCGGAGGTGATCCGCGCACTCGACGCCGAGGGGATCGCCGTCGCCGATCTGCGCCTGCACGCCCCCACGCTCGACGACGTCTTCCTGGCCAAGACCGGGCGCTCCCTGGAGGGCTCAGCCGATCACGGCGAGGACACACAGGACGAAGGCACGCCGACCGAGCCCGTCACCGCGTGAGGGCGGGGCTCTCGACCCAAGTGTGGGCGCTGGCGCGGCGCTCGATGCTGAAGACCTTGCGCCAGCCGTTCCAGATGTTCCCGGTGATCTTCTTTCCGTCGATGCTGCTGGCCGTCAACGCCAGCGGGCTGAAAGCCGCCACGTTGCTACCCGGCTTTCCGACCCACTCCTACATCTCCTTCGCGATCGCCGTCGCCTTCATCCAGGGCGGGATGTTCTCGCTGATCAACACCGGCACCAACCTCGCCACCGACATCGAGAGCGGTTTCTTTAATCGACTCTCGCTGACTCCCATGCGACGCGCGTCGCTGCTTGCCGGCATTCTGCTCGGGGTGGCTGCGCTCGGCGCGATCCAATCGGCGGCCTACATCTTGATCGGAGCGGCCTTCGGCGCCCATATAGCCACCGGAGCGGGAGGAGTGCTCGTGCTGGTCGCGCTTGGCTCGCTGGCCGCCACCGGCTTTGGCGCGATCGGCTGCTTCGCCGCCCTGCGAACCGGCTCCGGTGAGGCCGTCCAAGGGCTGTTCCCGCTGTTCTTCGTGTTCATATTCCTCTCCTCCAGCAACCTGCCGCGCAATCTCCTGAAGACTGGTTGGTTTCACACCGTTGCCACCTGGAACCCGATCTCCTACCTGATCGAGGGCTTTCGCAGCATCTACATCCTTGGCTGGGACGCGACTGCGCTGTGGCGCGCCTTCGCGGTGGCGGCCGGGCTGCTGCTCGTCGGACTGGCGCTGGCGGCCAGCGGTATGCGCACGAGGTTGCAGCGCACATGAACTCCGAGCACTCTCACCCGAGCATGTACGCGGTGGCGCGAGCGATCCTCTGGCGCGGGCTGCACACCTACACGCGCCGACCCGACCTGTTCATCCCCTCGCTGATCTTTCCGCTTGTCTTCTTCGCCAGCTTCGCCGGCGGGCTGTCCGCGCTCGGCGATGTTCCCGGCTTCAAGTTTCCTTCCGGCTATACGGCCTTCCAGTTCGTCTTCGTGATGCTGCAGGCGTCGATGTTCTCCGGGTTGTTCACCGGCTTTACGATCGCGTTTGACTTCGAAAGCGGCTTCGCGCGCCGGCTGATGCTCGCCGCCGGCAACCGCCGCGGGATCGTGCTCGGCTACGCCTTCGTGGCGCTTTCGCGCGCCGCCATCACGCTGACGGTCATCACCGGTGTGGCGCTGATCGCCGGCATGCAGATCGGCGGCAGCGGCGTCGATCTGTTTGGGCTGTACGGGCTGGCGGCGCTGCTGGTGCTGATCGGCTATGGCTGGGCCGCAGGCGTGGCTTTCCGCTTCCGCTCGATCCAGGCCGGGCCGCTGATGCAAACGCCTGTCTTCCTGATCCTGTTCCTGGCGCCGGTGTACGTGCCGCTGGGGCTGCTGAAAGGGTGGATCCACGCCGTCGCCAGCGTCAATCCCGCCACCGCCTTCCTGGGCGCCGGACGCGGGCTGATCTCCGGCGTACACGAACACACGCTGCTGGCCTACGCCTGCGCTGTGGCGCTGATCGTGATCTTTGCGGTCTGGTCGCTTGCCGGCCTGCGCGCGGCCGAGCGCTCGGCCTGAGCGGCGTCAAGAACGTGTCTCAGAACCTGTGGTGCGTCCGCGTGCGTTCATGGACCAAGCTGGTCGTCGCGGGGCGCCGCAGCGCGTACTGGTAGTACGTGCAAGGCGTCACGTGGCGATCCAGCGCAGTGTCCAGGGACGCACCCCGGGTCGCCGCAGGTTCTGAGACACGTTCTAAGCCCCACGGCGCGAGAGCCGCCGGCGTCGGCGTCCTCTACGCCGGGCACTTGCGCTTGGCGTCCCTTCCCCAAACGGGCCTTCGCCGAAGCCGCCAGCTTCGCGTTCGGAGCGTTCGCGGCGACGTTCGGTCGCCTTGGCAGCCGACTTCGCCGCGGTTTTGAAGTAGTCGGCGATACCCCGCTTGTGAGCCGCGTACAGGCGCTTGGGCAACGGCGCGCGCAGCTCCTCAGCGATCGCGCGCTGCAATTGCGCGTCCAGCTTGCCCTCAAGCGAGCTGGCGCCGGCGAGGTTTCGCAGCTCCATCCGGCCGTCGGGCGTCGAGTAGTCATACAGCTCGACTTCGCGGCCTTCGGCGAGCTCTTTGATGCTGCCGGGGATGAAGTTGGAGTAGGTCGCGTACTTGGCGGTCGGGGTGCGCAGCGCCACCACATGCAGTGGCGCGTCGGCGGCGTAGGGTTCGATCGCAAACTCGGTGACGGTCTCATCGGTGGCGTGCAGCACGTAGTCGCGGCCCGGCGCGGAGGCATCAGAGAGCATCGAGAGCAGGTCGTGGCGGCCGCAGATTTGCGAGTAGTGGCGGTCCTTGCGCCAGGCGCCATCGCCGGTGGCGATGTCCAGCAACAGCGGTGCGAAATCGACGCTCGAGGTCAAACCCGTACGTTCCTGCGCGCTCGCGCGGGTGATTGCGGCGGCGCCGCGCAGGTCGCGCACGATCAGCGGCACATTGATCGCCTCCTCGTAAGCGCTTGCCCCCTTGCCGCGCATACCATGTGAGGCGCCGTACTCGCCGTGGTCGGAGGTGAACACGATGATCGTGTTGGCCGCCACATCCGGCCGACTTGCCAGTGCGTTCAGCACAGCGCCGATGTGGCCGTCCACCTCACCGAGCAGCGACAGGTACAGGTCCATGAACGGCAACCACGCCGCCTCCAGTTCGGCGCCGCTGTAGGGAACATGACCGAAGGACTGCTGAGCGGTGTCCTGCAGCGAGCGTTGTAGGCGCGGCTTGCCGCGCGCCACCATCTGGTCGGGGGTCTCGAAGTTTGGCGGCAGCGCCTGCACGATCGACGGCGGTTCGGCCTCTTGGGCGAAGCGTTCGCTCCAGCGATACCACCAGGCGATGTCATGCGGGTTGATGAGCGACACCGTCGTGCACCACGGCTTTTTATCGGTCCCACCCGCCCCCGCCTTGGCGAACCATCGTTCGAACTGGGTGACGATGTGCGGGTCCACGCGCCAACCCTGGCCGGGGGCCCCGTCGGGCGAGGGGTAAGTGCCGCCAGCGAAGCCGTAGGGCTCGAGCGCACCGGAGTCTTCAAAGGAGTCCCACAGGTTGTCGCCTTTGGTCAGGTGCCACTTGCCGTACCAGTGGGTGCGGTAGCCGAACTCGCGCAGCATCGTGCCGTAGGTCGGAAAGCCTGGGTCGAGCGTGCTGCCGCCGGTGATCAGGCAGCCGGTCTGGTGGGTGTGCAGGCCGGTTAGCAGAGTCGAGCGAGCGGGGGTGCAGTCGTTGGCCGCCGTGTAGTGACCCGTGAACGACACGCCTCCCTTGCGCAGGCGGGCTAGGTTCGGCATCAGCGCGGTGGCCGCGGCGCTTGCGGAGAACCACCGCGGTGTACGCAGCTGGTCGACCATCACCACAAGAATGTTCGGCGGCTTATGCCGCTTGCCCGAACCGATCCCGCCCTTCCCCGCCTTGACGGCCTCCTCGCCACCACCTTTGGCGGACACCGCCACCGCATGTCTTGCGGCGCGCGGACCGGCGACGAGCCCGGCCGGCTTTGAGATCAGGTCCGCGAGCGCCGCGCCGCCGCCGGCAAGCGCACCGCCGGCGAGCAGACCCCCCTTCAGCAGCGTGCGGCGGTCGAGCAGCGGCTGTCCTCGCTCGCCGTCAGGCGAGTCAGGCAGGGGACTGTCGGGGGTCTCTGGCTCGATTTCTGCCATTCGTCCTAGTCATGCACAAGGCTCGCACGGCTGCCGGCGCCGTCTAAAGGCTCGCAACGAGAGCCCTCAACGGTAGCTGGCTCGATGTTGGGCTGCGATGAGCGCCGTGTTGCAACACGTTTAGACGGCCAGCGCACGGGTATCGCCGCTGCGGCGTCGCGGACCGTCGCTGGCTGGCGGCGCCCGCGGCGCTGCGCGACTCCCACCGGCCTACTGCTACTGCTACTGCTGCGGCTCGCGGCGCTGCTCGCTCAGCGGCGTGCCTTGCTCGTCGGCAGCCTGCGCAGGCGGCCACGGACCAAGCCAATCATCGCGAGCTCCGTCCATCGTCAGCACCGTGCCGGAGAAGAAATCGCCTGCCGGCGAGGCCAGGTAGGCGACCAACCATGCCCACTCCTGCTCTGAGCCCATCCTCCCCAGCGGGATCGTCTGGGCAATCCGCTCGACGATCGCCTGCGGGTACTTGGTCAGCAGCGTTTGTGTCTCGAATTGGCCGGCGGCCAAAGCGAGCAGGCGGATGCCAAAGCGCGCCCACTCGACCGAGAGCGTGCGCATCAGATTCTCCACCGCCGCCCGCGCCGCGCCCGAGTGCGCCATGCCTGGCATGCCGTTGTGCGGGGAGAGCGTCACGCTGAGCACCTTGCCACCGCGTCCTGAAGGGATCATCGCCTTGGTGGCGACGGCATGGGTCATCAGCCACGTTCCCTCCACGTTCAGGCGGATGACGGTGCGAAAGCCCTTCGGGGTGATCGACTCCGCTGGAGCCATGAACTGACCACCGGCGTTGTTGACGAGCAGGTCGATCTGGCCGTGTTCGGCCAGCACCGCCTCCACGAGCCCGTCGACCTGCCGCTCCTCGCGGATGTCGCAAACGATCGCCTGCACGCGGCCGTGTGGATCGGCGGCCGCGGTCTGCGCCAGCGGCTGCTCGCGCCTGCCGCAGATCACCACCCTGGCGCCGCAGCGGGCCAGTTCCAGCGCGCTCTCGCGGCCCAGGCCGCTGCCGCCGCCGCTGACGAGCGCCACCTGGCCCTCGAGCATCGTCGGCGAGAACAGGAGCGAGTGCTGGTCGGTCGGCACGGGTAGACGTTTCATACAGGCTTTGCGGAGCTTTCGGCTTTCTGGAGGGTTCTTTGCCTGCGGGAAGGTCTCCGCGCCACCGGCGTCGAACCAGGTCGAGGCCCCCAAATCCAAGCAAAAGTGCGCCTTAAGCCGCCGCAACTAAATGATTGACAACGCAACTATTGTGCCCTACAATTCCGACTCCGACCATCGGATTAGCGAGACGACCGCGATGCCAGACACTACGAAGAAGCGGATAACCCCCACCCTTGACCTCAGCTCCGAGATCTTCATCCCGGAGTCCGTCGACCAGCTGCTCGCGCATTCGCGGCGCTACCCCCTGCTCACGCCCGAACAGGAGATCGAGCTCGCCCAGAAGATCGAGCGCGGCGACCTGCAGGCCAAGGAAAAGATGATTAACTCCAACCTGCGCCTGGTCGCCTCCAACGCACGGCGCTACCAGAACCAGGGGCTGCCGCTGGCGGACCTGGTCCAAGAGGGCATGCTTGGGTTGATCCGCGCCTCCGAGAAGTTCGACTGGCGCAAGGGGTTCCGCTTTTCCACATACGCCACCCTTTGGATCAGGCAGGCCATCCAGCGCGGCCTTGAGAACTCCGGTCGCACGATCCGCCTGCCCGTTCATGTTGCCCAGCGCTCCCGCAAGGTCGGGCGCGTCGAGCGCGAGCTCTCCGTCCGCCTCGGTCGTGAGCCCACGCTCGAGGAGCTGGCTGAGGAGACAGGGCTCGAGATCGAGCAGGTCGAGGAGGTGCGCCACCAGCGCGCCGCCCTGGTCTCGCTCGACCAGCAGGTCGGCGACGACGGCGACACCGCGCTGGGCGACCTGCTGCCCTCTGACGCGGAGGCACCAGAGGACACAGCCTGGGATAACGAGCGCGAGCGGATCGTGCATTCGGCGATCGCCAAGCTGCCGGACACCGAGCGCACCGTGCTGACGCTGCGCTTCGGCACCGGACGCGAGGAGCCGCAGACGCTCACCGCGATCGGCAAGCGCCTGGGCTTCTCGGCCGAGCGCGCCTCCCAGCTCGAGCAGCGAGCCCTGAAGAAGCTCGCCGAGTCGCCCGAGCTGGCCGCGCTTCGCGAGGCTGCTTAAGCCCTACTTGACGACCAGCGTTCCTTCCATGCCGGCCTGCCTGTGGCCGGGGACAGAGCAGAAGAACTTGTAGGTTCCCGGCTTCAGGCTCAGCGACAGTGTCTTGCTGCCGCCCTGGAATGTGGGCGTCGAGCCGACGACCGTGCCGGAGGAGGATTCGACCGTGACGTTGTGCGACAGCGGCGCCATGTTCGTGAAGGCGATCGACACTTTGCCGGCTTTGACGCTCAGCGACTTCGTGCTGTAGGCAAGCTGGCCTTCGCTGTTTGCCGACAGGCTCAGTGCGCTGCTACCGCCGCTGCTTGCGGGCGGCGCAGTGGTCTGCGAGCTGGTCGAGGCCGTGCTCGCCGTGGACGCGGTGCTTGCCGTCGTCGCCGGCGGTGAGGATTCGGTCGAAGCCGAGCTGCTGCTTTTCGACCCGCCGCAGCCGGCGAGCGCGATCGCGCCCACTACGAGGGCGAGCGACGCGCTGCGCCACCGGGTTCGACACGTTGCTGGATCTGCGCTCTGCTGGCTCAAGGCAATCCTCCGTCGGTTGGGGTACAACAAAGGTAGGACACCGTCCGGTCCGAATCCTTCCACCGCTCGCAGGAGCAGGCGCGCCGACAGCGGCCGACGCTCGTGCCAACATTTGGAAGAACAGCGGACCAGAAGGAGGAACGATGGAGAAGAAGTCCCTGTGGGAGCGGAGCGTCGAGCTGACGATCGCCGTCGGCGAACGCATCCTCACCCCAATCGAGCGTTTCATCGGCAAACGCTCACTCGTCGGCGACGCCACTTTCTTCGAGAACGAGCGCTTTCCATGGATCGCCGAGATCGAGGCCAACTGGCAGACGATCCGCGAGGAGGCCGAGCGATTGCTCGACGATCGCGACGCGCTCGCCAATTTCCAGGACATCTCCAAGGACCAGATCGAGATCACCGATGACGATCGCTGGAAGACGTTCTTTCTCTACGGCTATGGCTTCGAAGCCAAACTCGGCGTGCAGATGTGCCCGAAGACCGCGGCGCTGATGCGTCAGATCCCCGGGATGACCACGGCTATGTTCTCGATCCTCTCGCCGCGTAAGCACATCCTCGACCACCGCGGCCCGTACAAGGGGGTGTTGCGCTACCACCTCGGGCTGATCGTGCCGCGCGAAGCCGAGCAGTGTCGCATCCGCGTCGGGCAGGACATTCGACACTGGGAGGAAGGCAAGAGTTTGACCTTCGACGACACCTTCAACCACGAGGTGTGGAACGACACCGACGAGACCCGCGTCGTCCTGTTCGTGGACGTGCTACGACCCCTCCCCTCCCCTTGGGATCAGATCAACCGGTTGATCGTCAAGGGGATCGGGTGGTCCCCGTTCGTGCTCGACGCCAAGCGCAACCAGGAAGCCTGGGAAGATCGGTTTCTCGAGGGCCGGACGTCCGCTCCCGCCCAGCCCGCCGCCTAGCGGCCGCCGACCCGGGCGGCGCCAACGCTCAGACGCTGGAGACGTCCAGGCCGGTGCCCTGGAGCATCCTGTTGGCTTCGGCGTTCAAAATCGTGAACTCGCCGCTGACGATCAGCACGCCGAGCACGATCATCACGGCGCCACCGACGCCAACGATCACCGGGAAGTGGCGCTTGACAACCGCGAGTGCGCCCGTCATCCGGTCGAAGGCGACCGCGATCAGCAGGAACGGGATCGCCAGGCCTGCCGAGTAGAACGCAAGCAGCAGCGCGCCATGCGCAGCCGAGTTCGACACCGCGGCCTGGGTCAGTATCACGCCGAGCGTGATACTTGTGCACGGGGTCCAGGCGATCGCGAACGCCGCACCGGCAAGCATCGGGCCACCACGGCCGGCAAGGCGCATCAGCGACTCGGAGTGCCATTGGAAGTTGAGCGCGTCGACAAAGGGCGTAGCCAGGAACAGCACGCCCATCGCGATGATCAGGACACCGCCGAGGGTACGCAGGGTGGCGATGTGATCGTTGAGCAGAGAGCCGACCTGAGTGGCCGTCAAGCCCAGCAGGATGAAGATCAACGAGAAGCTGGCGATGAACAGCAGGCTCGGCACGAGCACCCGGCGAGCACCAGTGTTCTGAATGTCCGCCGGAGCGACGCCGATCACCGTCGAGAGATAGCCGGGCACGAGCGGCAGCACACACGGTGAGAGGAACGACACGAGCCCCGCGGCGATCGCCAGCGGAATGCCGACACCGGTCGCGGTGTCCGACGAGGATTGGGCGGCGGCAAGGATCAGGACCGCGTGCGTCACGACTGTATGACCTCGCGCAGCTGTGCAACTTCCCGCTCCAACCGCTCCACCCGCTCGCGCAGATCTCCGTCACTGCTGTTCGCGGCCCTCGCCGCTGTGGACCCGCGCAAAGCGGGCGCCGCGTGGTCATGCGTCAAAGAACCCCCCGCACCAGCCTGCGCAGCGAGGGTCTGGGTCTCGGGCGGCGAGTCAAACGAGCCGTTCGGATCCCCCTGGTCGCTGAGTAACTGCGTGTAGCGCTCCTCCTTCTGGCCCGGGCGGCGCCCCAGCCGTGAGATCAGCTCACGGTCGATCAGGCCGCTCAGGGTGGCGTGCACCTCGGTCAGATCGACGAACGGATGGATGCGCTCACCGCGCTGCTTGAGCTCACCCGGCGTCTGCGCCCCGCGCAGCATCAGCACGCATATAACCGCCTGCTCTGCGCCTGACATCGGCAGCGCCTCCGCCAGCAGATGCCGGTACTTGGCGGCCCTTACCGCGCCGGCGAGCCGCGTATAGCCACGCCGCTCCAAGCGGTGCAAAGCGTCGCGGATGGTCGCCTCGTCGTACTGCACGACCGGCTCGCGGTTGGTGCTCTGGTTGCAGGCCAAGCGCAGCGAGTTCAGCGACAGCGGGTAGTGGTCGGGCGTGGTGCGCTGCTTCTCGAGCAGGCAGCCCAGCACGCGGATCTCAGCGCTTGATAGGTCCATCGAGAACAATCCTACGATCCCGCGCGACGGTTGGCTGCACGCCGCGCCCTAAGATCGAGCGGGTGAGCGCACAACCCGAGGATGCCGCCGCCGCGCATGTCTCGCCGCGACGCATCGGCCGACTGTTCAAGCCCTACCGCGTGCGTCTCAGCGGCCTGCTGACTCTGATCTTCGTAGCGGCCGGTCTTGGCGTGATCAGCCCGTTCCTGCTGCGCGAAGTCATCGACAAGGCGATCCCCGAGCACGACGTGACGCTGCTGTCGTTCCTGGTCGGAGGCATGATCGCGCTGTCGATCCTCGGTGGCGTGATCGGCGTGGCACAGACCTGGATCTCAAACCAGGTCGGCCAGCGCGTAATGCACGACCTGCGCGCCGCGGTGTACGCGCACCTACAGCGGATGTCGCTTGCCTTCTTCACCCACACCCGCACAGGCGAGGTGCAGTCGCGGATCGCCAACGACATCGGCGGCATCGACAGCGTGGTGACCTCGACCGCGACCTCGATCGTCCAGAACGTCACCACTGTCGTGGCGGTGGTCGTGGCGATGATCCTGCTCGACTGGCGACTCGCCGCCTTCTCGCTGTTCCTGCTGCCGTTCTTTGTGTGGCTCACGCGTCGCGTCGGTGAGGAGCGCAGGCGCATCCAGTCGGTGCGCCAGGGACGCCTGGCCGACATGTCCACGCTCGTCGAGGAGTCACTGTCGGTGTCGGGCATCCTGCTGGGCAAGACGATGGGGCGCTCATCCGAGCTCGTGAAGCGTTTCAGCGACGAGTCGGGCGAACTGGCCGACCTGGAGGTGCGCGCACGCATGGCTGGACGCTGGCGGATGGCCTCCGTGCAGATGAGCTTCGCGATCATGCCCGCCGCCGTGTACTGGTTCGCGGGCTATTCGATCGCACACGGCAGCGCCGCCATATCGATCGGCACAGTGATCGCCTTCACGACGCTACAGACACGAGTGCTGTTCCCGATCCAGTCGTTGCTGTCGGTGGGGCTTGAAGTGCAGACGTCGTTGGCGCTGTTCGGGCGCATCTTCGAGTACCTCGACCTGCCGGTCGACATCGAGGAGCGCGCCGACGCGCAAACCCTCAGCGGTGTGCGTGGGGACGTGCGCCTGGCCGACGTGTGGTTTACCTACGCGCCGGAGGACGAACAGCGCTGGACGCTGCGCGAGATCTCGGCGGAGATCCCGGCCGGCACGCGCACCGCGCTTGTCGGCGAGACGGGGTCGGGCAAGACGACGCTCGCCTACCTGGTAGCGCGGCTGTACGAGCCCCAGCGCGGGCGTGTCGAGATCGACGGGGTCGACATCCGCGACATGACGCTCTCCTCGCTGGCCGCCACCGTCGGGCTGGTCTCCCAGGAGACCTATCTCTTTCACGCCTCGATCCGCGAGAACCTGCGCTTTGCGTGCCCGGAGGCAAGCGACGAGCAGATCGAAGACGCAGCGCGCGCCGCCCAGATCCACGAGCTGATCTCCTCGCTGCCTGACGGCTACGACACCCCCGTTGGCGAGCGCGGGTATCGCTTCTCCGGTGGCGAGAAGCAGCGGATGGCGATCGCGCGCACGGTGCTGCGCAATCCGCCGGTGTTTATCCTTGACGAGGCGACATCCGCCCTGGACACCGAGACCGAGCGCGCCGTGCAGCGCGCCCTGGACGATCTCTCGCGAGGGCGTACCACAATCGCGATCGCCCACCGCCTCTCAACGATCCGCGACGCCGATCAGATCCTGGTGCTCGACGCCGGCGCGATCGTCGAGCGGGGCACGCACGAGGAACTGATGGAGCTGGGCGGCCGCTACGCCGCACTACTGCGCGGAGCCCTCGTCGAGGAGCCGGGCGATGACCTTCGAGAGCTGTCCGCCCTGCCAGGCGATCGGCGAGTTACCAGAGTCCTCGACCACTAGCCGCGCGCCGGGGATCGAGGCCGCGTAGCGTTCACCGACCGC
>DATAQR010000089.1:0-11660 GCA_036264565.1 Solirubrobacteraceae bacterium
CTGCCGTCGGCGGCCATCGCGGCGCCGCCGAAGTCCACGATTTCCGAGGACGGGCCGTCGATCGCGGCCACGGGCGATATCTCCGCGTCGGCCGCGGAGGCGTAGACGAGCGCCAGCACGGCGGCCGAGAGTGTGAGTGCACGGAGCACCAGCCGACAGGCTGACTGGCGCACTGTTGCGATCGTGTGAAGGAATCGATAACGCAGCAGCCGCGTTCACGGTTTCTTCTCGACCTGAACACATCTTTTTCACGTTTGCGCTCCGGAGCGACCCGACACTGGGCCGCGTACCCGTCCAAAGGAGCATTTCCCGTGCGCAAAACCCGCACCCTGACCCTCTCGCTGGCGGCCGCGCTGCTGCTGGCCGTACCGGCCGTCGCCGGCGCGCGCGCGCTGCTGATCGACGGCTCCACCTCCATCTTTCCGCTGATGACTCAGCTCGCCTCGGCCTACCACAAAGCCACGCACCAGCCGACCCCCAAAGTCAGCCAGGGGACCTCTGACGCCGGCGTCAACGACGTCAACACCGGGCGCGTGGACATCGGCGACGTCTCGCGCGACCCGATCATCGGCCCGCAAGGTGATCCCAAAGGGCTCGTGTTCACGAAGATCGCGCGCGACGGCGTGTGCATGATCACCAACAACGCAAACCCGATCACCAACCTCAACCAACAGGAGGTGCAGGCGATCTTCACGGGCAACGTGCGCGAATGGGGCGAAGTCCCGGGCGCGCACATGACCGGCTCGATCGATCTGGTCGACCGCATCGCCTCCTCCGGTACCCAGGACGCCTTCCAGAACATCTTCCTGGGGCCGACGCTGAAGATCTCGCCCAGCGCCAACGCCGAGGAATCAAACGGGCTCGTGCAGAACAAGGTCAAAAACGACGAACACGCGATCGGCTTCGTGTCCTTTGCCTTCACGCCGGGGGTCCACACCGTGGACTACCAGGGGATTCCCTGCACGCTGCAGAACGCCAAGTCCGGGCAATACCAGGGTGTTCGTAACTTCTGGATGGTCACCAAGGGCAGCCCTAAGGGTGCCGCCAAGAAGTTCATCGAATGGGTGATCAGCAAAAAAAACCCGACGGCGCGCAAAATCATCTCCTCGCAGTGGATCGCGATCCACTAGCGGCTCGCCGACGCGCCGGGGCGATGAGAGACGGGGAAGTATGAGGGCCCGGCTGCCGTCCATCTGGCAGCCGGGCGCGGACGGGCACGACCGCCGCGTCGAGCTGGCCCTTCGCGCCGTCGTGCTCGCCCTACTCGGGCTGATCGGCGCGATCGTCGTCACCGTCTTCATAAAAGCCTGGCCGTCGTTTCAGCACAACGGCCTGGGCTGGTTCGGCGGCGGCGGCGACCCCGACCAGCAGCTGAACGCAATGATTAACGGGTCGAAGGAATCGGCCAACTACGTCTACCACTTCACGGCCTGGCCGCTGATCTGGGGGACGATCCTGACCTCCGGCTTCGCGGTGCTGCTGGGGATGACCGTCTCGATCATGGCCGCCGTCTTTATCGTCGAGTTCGCGCCGGCGCCCCTGCGCACGATCATCGACCCGGTGGTTCGGCTGCTCGCGGGCGTGCCCTCCGTGGTCTACGGGCTGTTCGGGCTGCTGGCGATCGCGCCCTGGATCGAACATCACCTGATCTCCAACCAGCGCAAGCACTCGGTCCAGTACGTCGTCCAGCTGACCGGTGCCAACCTGGTTGTCGCGACGCTGATCCTGACGCTGATGATCGTGCCGATCATGGTCGCGATCGTGGCGGCGGCGCTTGAGAGCGTGCCGCGCTCCTGGAGCGAGGGGTCCGCCGCGCTCGGGGTCAACCGTTGGCGCACGATGCGGCGAGTGTCGCTACGTACCGTCCGCCCGGCGATCATTGCAGCCGCCGTGCTGGCGACCGCTCGCGCGCTGGGCGAGGCGATCATGCTCTCGATGATCGGCGGCTCGCGCGGCTTCGCGCCCAACCTTCTCGACGGGTTTACGTTCTTCCTAGAGCCCGTCAGGCCACTGGCGGCGACCGTCATCGACTACGTCGACAGCCTCTCGGTCGTGCCCGTCGGCCAAACGCTGTACGCGATGACCGCCGTGTTGCTCGTCTCCTGCGGGCTGCTGTCACTGGCCGGTTGGGCGGCAAGGCAGCCGATGAAGCGCTACGGGCTAAGGGCCTGAGGGATGGCAAGCGAAGCGATAGCCGCGCCCCCACAGCTGGCGCCTCCACCCGGAGCCAAGCGCGTCAGGAAGCGGCGCGACTCACTGAGCAGCTGGCCGCTGATCGACCGGGTCGCCTACGTGACCTGCTGGGCCGTGGGGATCGGTCTATGCCTCGTGACCGCCTGGATCGTGCTGTACATGTTCGTGAAGGGGGTGTCCTACCTGAGCGTGAAACTGCTGCTTGAACACCCCAACGCCGACGCGCGCCAGGCGCACTCAGGCGGGATCCTCGACCCGATCGAGGGGACGCTGCTGATCGCCGGCGTCGGCATCGTGATCGCGGCGCCCGTCGGAATAGCGATGGCCGTTTGGATGTCCGAGTACGCGCGACCAGCCTGGCTTGCCCGGGCGGCCGAGTCCTCGGTGGAAATGATCTCCGGGGCGCCGAGCGTGCTGCTCGCGCTGTTCGGGCTGATCGTGTTCGCCCGTCCGGTGCTCGCCTTCCTCTCGCAGACCTCGGCCGGTGGCACCATCTCCGGCAAGTCTTTCTTCACCGCCGGGGCGATGATGTCGCTGATCGCGCTGCCACTGGTCGTAACAGCTACCCGCGAGGCGCTGATGCAGGTGCCCACACACCTGCGCGAGGCCTCGCATGCGCTCGGCAAGACCCAGGCGACGACGATCCGCAGAGTGCTGCTGCCCTCGGTGCGGCCGAGCATCGCCAGCGGCATCACGCTCGGAGTTGGACGCATCGTCGGCGACACGGCGATCATCGTCATCCTGCTCGGCGCCGGATTGCGGATCGAAGGCGCCGGCGGCGCGCCCGGGCTCTCTACTCTGCGCGGGATCGGCGGGACGTTGACCAGCTACGTCCGCTACTTCTCGCCTGCCGGGGAAGGCAACCAGTACGAAAAGGCCTACGCGGCAGCGTTTGTGTTGATGGCGATGGTCGTCGCGCTGAACCTGATCGTGACGATGCTGAGCAAAGGCCGCCCGACCGGCAGACGGGGGTTGAAATGGACCCGTTGATGCCCCCGCCGGTACGGCGCATCGTGCTCGAGGACAAGCCCACGGTCGTGACGCCGGCCACGAACGCCACGGCAACGCCAACAATCCCATCCAACGACCATCCTGGCCACTACGAACGAGCGGCCGCCGCCGAAGTCGCGGAGCGCATGCGTGTGCAGTCCGTTTGGCTTGCCTACGGCGAGCGCTGGGTCGTGCGCGATGTCAGCCTGGAGGTCCGCAAGGGCGAGGTGCTGGCGCTGATCGGCGCGTCGGGGTCGGGTAAGACGACGCTGCTGCGCTCGCTCAACCGCCTGACCGAGATCACCGCGGACGCCGCGCGCGTCGGGCAGATCACGCTCGACGGGCAGGAGATCGGCGAGGTCGAGGTCAACCGGCTGCGCCGTCGCGTCGCGATGGTCTTTCAGCAACCCAATCCCTTCCCGATGAGCATCTTCGAGAACGTCGCCTACGCGCTGCGCGAGGAGCACCCCGAGAAAGGGCGGCGCAAACGGCGCTCGCGGGGCGAGCTCGAACCGCTCGTGATCGACGCGCTGCGCCGCGCCGGGCTCTACGACGAGGTGGCCGGCAACCTCGACCATCCGGCGCTGCGCCTCTCCGGCGGCCAGCAGCAGCGGCTGTGCATCGCGCGTGCGCTGGCCGTCGAGCCCGAGGTGCTGCTGCTCGACGAGCCCTGCTCGGCGCTCGACCCGATCTCCACCGCCACGATCGAGCAACTGATCGTGGGGCTGCGCGAGAGCGTGGCGATCGTGATCGTCACCCACAACCTCCAGCAGGCGATGCGCGTGGCCGACCACGTCGCCTTTATGCACCTGGGCGAGCTGGTCGAGTACGGCACCAGAGCTCAAGTCTTCGACCACCCGCGCGAGCCGCGCACGCGCGAGTACGTCAGCGGGGCGTTTGGGTGAACCCCGCTGGTTTTGGAGGGGGAGGGGGGCGCCTGCGGCGCCCAGTATGGAATGCGAAGTGGCCGCCCGTCGCCGTTGCTGTGCTTGTCCTGGCGATCGGGACCGGCGGCTGCCAGTCCACCCAGGAAAAGAGTGCCAAGCTCGAAAAGTCCGCCAAGCACGAGCGGCTTGCCCTGCAAGGCGTCTCGGTGACTAAGCAGAGCGCCGATGTGCAAGTGCTGGGAACCGAAGTCCTACATGGACACGAAGGCGCCGCCGTGGTCGTGCGCCTGCGCAACACCTCCTCAAAGCCGATCCTGGCGGCCCCGATCGAGATAGCCGTGCGCGACGCCCAGGGCAAGACGATCTACCAGAACAACTCGCCCGGGGAAGATCAGTCGCTGACCAAAGTCTCACTGCAGCCAGGCTCTGAAAGCGTCTGGATCGACGACCAGGTCCACACCGAAACGCCGCCCGCGAGCGCAAGCGCAAAGGTCGGCGAAGGCACCCACCCGAGCGGCCAAGCGCCGAAGCTGGCAGTCGAAGGTCTGCACGTCAGCGGCGAAGGCAGCGAAGCGAGCGCCGAAGGCAGCGTCAAGAACCAGTCGAGCACCACTCAAGACAACCTCGTCGTCTTCGTCCTGGCCCGCAAGGCCGGCAAGATCGTGGCAGCCGGCCGCGCCGTCCTGCCCGAAGTCCTGCCCGGCGCGAGTGACTCCTTCCAGATCTACTTCGTCGGCGATCCCAGCGGGGGCAAGCTGGAAGCGACCGTACCGCCGACCACGTTCTGAGCACCAGCCGGCTCACACGCAGCCGTCGCGCAAGCGCCTAGCGCCGTCGCCCCCGTTTGAGCACTATCCCCTCGATCACGTGCGCGACCGTCTCGCACGCATCTACCGCCGCCTCCAGCGACTCGAAAATGTCCTTCCAGCGAATCACGACCATCGGGTCGGCGGCGCCGCCCTCGAACAGCGAGGCGACGCCGTCTCGCAGCAGACGATCGCCCTCGTTCTCTAGCCGATGGATCTCGACCAAGTGCGGGCCCGGCTCGGCGCCGACGCACAGGCGCTCCAAGGCGCGGACGATCTGCTCGTCGGCGCCGATCAGAACGTCGGCCATCGCCACAGCCTGCTCCATCGGGGCTTCGACTCCGTAGAGATAGAGCAGCGCCGCCGTCTGCTCGGTGTGGTCGAGCACGTCATCCAGCGAGGTGGCCAGGGTGTAGCCGTCGGCGGAGGCAAACGGGACACGCAGGCGCCGCCCACCTCCGTTCAGGCGATGGATGATGTCGTGGGTGATGCGATCACCCTCCTGCTCGTAGGCCTTCAGGTCATCGGCCAGACCCGAGCGCTCGGGCAAATCGGCCAGCAACTCGCGCAGCAGCAGGCCGGAGCGCAGGATGTTGCTGCCGGCGTTCTCCACGAGCGAGACCAGAGTGGGGTCGGCGGAGGGCCGCAAAAAGGACATCCGGCAAGGGTATGCCGCCACCGCCGACCACGTCGCGCGCTTCACGAGTTCTTCACGAGCGGGTCACGACATCGCAACGCCGGTACGCGCGCGCGAGGACATTCTTATTTGCCGGTGGCCGTGCACCAGGACAACGCTGGCGCTTTGACCGATCAGGGCGCCGGGACTCTCTACGCCGGCGAGCTTGAGATCAGGCTCGGGGAGGGTCTCGTGCTCGCGACCGGCCGCGCGCTGACGCTGTCGGTGCGCGAGTTCGAGCTGCTGGTGGCGCTTGCCCAGCGGGCCGGCGCAATTGTCACGCGCGAGGAGCTCTACAGCGCCGTCTGGGGCGGGGAGCTGCGAAACGGCGACCGCTCGGTGGACGTTTACGTGAGCAAGCTGCGCGGGAAGCTGGAGGAGGCGATGCCCGACCGGCGCTTCATCCACACCCATCCCGGTTTCGGCTACCGCTTCCAGCCACAGCCTTGGGGAACGTCCGGCGAGCTTTCACGAGATGTTCACAACGGGCACGTCGCCGAACCACGAGACTGACCCTGCACCGAGCCGGCGCGGGGGTGGCGCATGCTCCTGAGCTCGCACAAAAATCCAGTCAGAGGAGAAGTCGTGAACAAGAACAAGGTTGGCGCGCTCGCCAGTTGCGCGCTGCTGGCGCTGGGCGTCGCCGCATGCGGCAAATCCAGCACCAGCCCCAGTTCAACCAGCTCATCGACCAGCTCATCGTCCGCGACCATCTCCGGCGCCGGCTCCACCTTCGCGGCCCCGGTCTACCAGCAGTGGGGCTCGAGCTCCGGCATGACCGTCAACTACCAGCCGGTCGGTTCGGGCGCCGGAATTACCGCGCTTGAGGGCAAGACCGTCGACTTCGGTGCCTCAGACCCACCGCTGAAGCCCGCCGACATCGCGACGCTTGAAAAGGTCGGGCCTGTCCAACAGCTGCCGATGTTCCTGGGCGCGATCACCGTCTCCTACAACCTGCCGGGTGTGCAGAGCGGACTCAAGCTTGACGCCAAAACTATCGCCGACATCTACCTAGGCACGGTCAAGACCTGGAACGACGCCGAGATCAAGGCGCTCAACCCGGGCGTGTCGCTGCCGAGCACGGCGATCACAGTCGTGCACCGCTCCGACTCCTCCGGCACAACCGCCGGCTTCACCGGCTTCCTGACCGCGGCCGATCCCGAATGGAAGAGCAAGGTCGGCGAAGGCAAGGATGTGCAGTGGCCTACGGGCACCGGAGCCAAGGGCAACGCCGGCGTCGCCGGCGCCGTGGCGCAGACCACCGGCGCGGTCGGCTACGTCGAGCAGTCCTACGCGCTGCAGCACAAATTCACCTACGCCAGCGTGAAGAACAAGGCCGGCCAGTACGTCGCGCCGTCGCTTGAATCGACCAGCGCCGCCGCTGAAGGCGTGGTAGTGCCGGCGAACCTCGGGTTCAAAATCAAAAATCCCTCCTCGCCGAAGGCCTACCCGATCACCTCGCAGACCTTCATCGTCGTCTACAAGGACATGTGCAAGGCCGGCATCCCCGGTGGCGAAGCGGCCGCCAAGGGCGTCGTCGCGTTCCTGAACTACGGGTTCGGCTCGGGCCAGAGCATCCTGGCCGAAGCCGACTACGCGGCGCTGCCGAGCGCGATCCTCGAAAAGTCGAAGGCCGCTGTCAAAGAACTGCAGTGCAACGGCAGCGCAATCGGCTAATCGACTGATTTAGATTGACAAAAAGAGGGGCCCGCCGAAGCCAGCAGACACGCGCCGACGGCGCGTGTCGCCGTTTCGGCCAGCCGGCCTAGCCGGCTGCGCCACCCTCTGGTACAAAGACAGCACCTTGGAGGCAGCTTCAATCGCAAGCGGCGGTCGCTCGACTCTTGAGCGCTCGCCGCTTGCGCGCCTCCCCGATCGCGCACTGAAGTACGGGCTCACGGCGCTGGCCGCCGCGATCCTGGCGCTGATCGTCTACTTCTTCATCCGTCTGGTCGGCGAAGCACGGCCCGCCTTTGAAAAGGAAGGGGTACTCGGGTTCACGTTCGGCAACGACTGGAACGTCAACGCCAACCACTTCGGCGCGCTGCCGCTGGTGGTAGGCACGCTGATCACCTCGGTGCTCGCGCTGGCCATGGGGGTGCCTGTGGCCGTCGCGACCGCCGTCTACGTCACCGAGCTGTGCCCGCGCCGCATCCGCGGCCCGGTCACCGTATTGATCGAGTTGCTTGCGGCCGTTCCCTCGGTCGTCTACGGGTTGTGGGGGATCTTCTTCCTTGCCCCGAAGCTGCAACCCGCAGAGCAGTGGGTGGCCGACCGACTCTCAGGGGTTCCCTTCATCGGCGGCGGCATAGTCACGATCCCGAACTACTTCATCACCGGGCTGGTGCTGGCGATCATGATCCTGCCGATCGTCAGCTCGATCTCGCGCGAGGTGATGAGCACCGTCCCCGGCGATCACAAGGAGGCGGCGCTCGGCCTCGGCGCCACCCGTTGGGAGATGATTCGCCTGGCAGTCCTGCCTTACTGCCGCAGCGGCATCACCGGCGCGGCGATGCTCGGGCTTGGCCGCGCGATCGGCGAGACAATCGCCGTCACGATCTTGATCGGCAACGCGCCGCAGCTGAGCGGACACCTGTTCGGGCAGGGGTACTCGCTGGCCGCGGCGATCGCCAACGAGTTCGGTGAGGCCCAGGAACTGCACCGCTCGGCTCTGTTTGCCGCTGGGCTGGTGCTATTCGTGCTGACGCTGCTGGTCAACGTGATCGCGCGGCTGCTGGTGATGCGCGCCGAGCGCGCGAACAAGCCCAAGCGCAGCGCGCGCGACTTCACCGGAGACGACACCGTGATAGCGGCGGCGCTGGGATCGTGAGCACACCCGCCCACAGCCTGCAGCGCTTTCAGATGAGCCCCGCGCGCCGGCGCAAAGACCGCCTGGCCCGCGGCTCGATCGTCGCCGCCACGGTCGTCGCGCTGATTCCGCTGGCGCTGATCGTCTACTACCTGCTCAGCAAGGGGCTCAGTTCCTGGAGCTGGGACTTCTTCACGACCGACCCGACCGGCAACACCTTCTTTGCCAAAGAGTCGATCGGCGGCATCAAGAGCGCGATCCTCGGCACGATCGAGATCGTCGCGTTGGCGGCGCTGCTGGCGGTGCCGATCGGAGTCGGGGTCGGGATCTGGCTGGTCGAGTACGGACGCGACGGGCGCTTCGCGCAGCTTGTGCGCTTCTTCATCGACGTGCTCACCGGCGTGCCGTCGATCATGTTCGGTTTGTTCGTCTACATCGTGTTGATCACCGGCACAGGTAGTTCCTACGCCGCCTACAAGGGCTCGATTGCGCTGGCGCTTTTGATGCTGCCGGTCGTGACCCGTTCGGCCGAGGTGGTGCTGATGCTGGTCCCGGGCGCCCTGCGCGAATCGGCGCTGGCGCTGGGTGCCCCGCGCTGGAAGGTGATCGCGAGGATCGTCCTGCCCACAGCTCTGCCGGGGCTTGTGACAGGGGTGTTGCTGGCGATCGCGCGTGCCGCCGGGGAGACTGCGCCGCTGCTGTTCACCGCCGCGGCGACGTTCAAGACGAGCTTCTCACTGAGCGGCTTTATGAACTCGCTGCCGGTGCAGATCTACAACGATGTCACATCTCCGACCACAGCCGTGGTAAACCGTGCGTGGGGGGCGGCGCTCACGCTTGTCGTGATGATCCTGCTCCTTAACCTGTTCGCACGGCTGATCGCACGTAGGAGCAGCCTACGATGAGCACCACAGATCCACGCATCGACCCAACCACGCCACAGATCGCACCCGAGATGCTCGAGCCAAAGCGCCAGAACCCGACGCAGACAGGCCAGGCCAACCAACAGCAGGCCGTGAGCGCCGAGCCTTCCGCCGCGGCGCTCCTCCGCCCGGGTCTGACCGTCACGCTGCAGGCCCTCAAAGCCTTCTACGGCGAGGTCGAGCAGGTCAAGGGGATCGATCTGCAGTTCCGCTCCGGCGAGGTGACGGCAATCATCGGGCCTTCGGGGTGCGGCAAGTCGACGATGGTGCGCTGCATCAACCGTATGCACGAGGAGATCTCGGGCGCGCGCGCGGAGGGCAAGGTGCTGCTCGACGACCTCGACATCTATGACCCCTCGATCGACGTCGTCGCCGTGCGTCGCGCGATCGGGATGGTCTTCCAGAAGCCTAATCCCTTCCCGACGATGTCGGTGTTCGATAACGTCGCCGCTGGCCTGCGGCTCTCCTCCGGCAAAACCGGCGACCTGCGGCACAGGGTCGAGTCGGCGCTGCGCGGGGCGGGCCTGTGGGAGGAGGTCTCCGACCGGCTCTCCGAGGCCGGCGCCGGGCTCTCGGGCGGGCAGCAGCAGCGGCTTTGCATCGCTCGTTCGCTGGCGGTCGAGCCGGAGGTGATCCTGATGGACGAGCCCTGCTCGGCGCTGGATCCGATCGCGACGCTGAAGATCGAGGAGCTGATCGATCAGCTCAAGCGGCGCGTGACGATCGTGATCGTCACCCACAACATGCAGCAGGCCGCGCGCGTGGCCGACCGCACCGCCTTCATGCTGGGCGGCGAGCTGGTCGAGGTCGGTGCGACCGAAAAGATCTTCACCAACCCCGATGACTCCCGCACCGAGGAATACGTCACCGGGAAGTTCGGCTAGGAGCGGGCGCGGCTATGGGTACCGAGGCCAACGCCGGCCAAGCCGTCCCGCTGACCGGGGTGCAAGGCAGACATCACTTCCAGCAACAGCTGAAGGAGCTTGAGACGCGCGCGCTCGGCGGGCTCGACATCGTCGTCGAGCAGCTCGACCGTACGATGGAGGCGCTCACCCATCAGGACGTGGAGCTGGCCCAGATGGTGATCGCCGACGACGATCGCGTCGACGGGCGCTACCTGGAAGTACACCAGGGCATCCTCTCGCTGCTTGCTACGCAGGCGCCCGTCGCCGGCGACCTGAGGCTGGTCGCCGCCCTGTTGCACGTGATCGTGCACGTCGAGCGGATGGGCGACCAGTGCGTGAACATCGCCAAGCTGATCCCGCTCTCCGGCTATGAGCCGCCTGTGCGCCCGGAGGTGCTTGAGTCGATCCTGAAGATGGGGGCGCATGCGCGCTCGGAGGTCGTCCAGTGCAAGGCGTCCTTCAGCGGGCGCGACATCGGCCTGGCCGAAGACCTGGCTCGCCAGGACCGTGAGATCAACCGCCTGAATCGCGAGATCTTCAATGCGGCGCTTGAGATCGGCGACGATCCGGACACGCGCGAGTGGGCGATGCATATGATCCTCGTGGCGCGTGCGCTTGAGCGAATCGGCGATAACGCCGTCGATGTCGGCGAGCAAGTGGCATTCGTGGTGACCGGGCTGTTCCGCGAGTTCTCAGACCAGCCGAACCCGCTCGGTGGTTGAGAAGCGAGACGGCCAGCCCGCCCGCAAACAGCGGGTTTGACGTGTGAAGCGGGTTCGCTGTGTGAACATCCTGTGACCTTTATCCACACTCCGCCGCGGCAGAGCTATAGACTGCGCGCAGATGACGACGGGCATCCTCTCCAAGGATGAAGGGGGCGCTTCAAGCGCCCAGGGCGCGTCGGCCATGCGCATCGCGGTGCTTGACCGCGACAGTGGCTTCATCCAAGTGCTCAGCAAGCGCATGGACCGCCTCAGCTGGGAGCACCGCGTGCTCGCCTCTCCCGTGCCGACCGACACGGTCGCCTCGATGCGGCTGAGCGCGCTGGTCGTAGACCTGACCGTGCTCGGGCCGCAGGCCTGGGAATGGCTCGAGCGGCTGTGCGGCAGCCTGCCGGAGCTTGGGATCGTCGTCTGCACCGGGCCCTCCACGGTCGCCCAGCGAGTTCGCGGCCTGCGTCTCGGCGCCGATGACTGGATCACCAAGCCCTGCCACCCCGAGGAGGTGATCGCGCGCGTCCAGGGGCTGGTCAGGCGCCGGCGCCGCACGAGCGCCCGCACCGAGTCCAAGCCTTTCCGCGCTGGCGAGGTCGAGATCCGCTCCGACCGCTTCCAGGCATTCGTGAGCGGGCGCTCGCTGGAGTTGACGCGGCGAGAGTTCGAGTTGATAGAGCTGCTGGCATCCGGCGAAGGGCGTGTGCTCGAGCGCGAGGAGATCTACTCCCGGCTGTGGGGGTACGCGATGGTGCGCG
>DATAQR010000097.1:0-2457 GCA_036264565.1 Solirubrobacteraceae bacterium
GAGATTGTCTACGGCCTGGCCGGCTGGCCGCCCGATGGACGCGAGATCAAGTGCTGGTTCCCGGGCGGCTCCTCCTCGCCCGTCCTGACCAAGGACGACCTCGACCTTCCCTACGACTTCGACTCGCTGGCAAAGGCCGGCTCGATGCTCGGCTCCGGCGCGATCATCGTCGTCGACGACCGCACCCCGATCCTCGACGTCGCCCTGAAGGTCGCAAAGTTCTACCGCCACGAGTCCTGCGGCAAGTGCACCCCCTGCCGCGAGGGCACCAACTGGACCGTGAAGATGCTCGAACGCGTGCAGACGGGTGAGGCCACCCCGATGGACTTGGAGATCATGGCCTCGGTCCAAGAGCACATCATCGGCAACTGCCTATGTGTGCTCGGCGACGCGATGGCGATGCCGATCGGCTCGCTGATCGCCAAGTTCCGCGACGAGTTCGAAATGCACATGAAGGCAGCGGCGCTTGCCTAGACCAAACCCCCGCACGATCACCTTCACGATCGACGGCCGCGAGGTCCAGGCGCCGGAAAATTCGATGCTGGTCGACGCCGCCAAGCACGGCGACGTCGAGATCCCCGTCTTTTGTTACGAACCCAAGCTCGGAGCGCCCGTCGGCGCCTGCCGCATGTGCCTGGTCGAAATCGAGGGCATCCCCAAGCTGCAGACCGGGTGCTCGACGCCGGTCAAGGACGGCATGGTCGTCAACACGCAGGCGCCGCGCGTGAAGACCGCGCAGCAGGCGGTCGTCGAGTTCCTGCTGATCAACCACCCACTCGACTGTCCCGTCTGCGACAAGGGGGGCGAGTGCCCGCTGCAGGACATCACCTTCGGCTGGGGCAGCGGCAGCTCCCGCTTCGTGGAGCCAAAGCGCCACTTCGTCAAGCCGCTCGCGCTGTCGGAGAAGATCGCGATCGACCGCGAGCGCTGCATCCTCTGCTACCGCTGCGTGCGCTTCTCCCAGGAGATCTCCGAGGACTACCAGCTGGTCCTGCTCGAGCGCGGCACACACTCCTACGTCGCCACCTTCGACGGACAGCCCTACGAGGCCCCGTTCAGCGGCAACATCGTCGAGCTGTGCCCAGTCGGCGCGCTGACCTCGCGCGACTACCGCTTCCGCGCGCGGCCGTGGGACGTCGAGGACGCCGGCACGATCTGCACGCTGTGCCCATCACAGTGCAACGTCAGCCTGACCGTCCGCGACGAGCGCGTGATGCGCGTGATGGCCCGCGATAACCCCGACGTGGACGACGGCTGGCTGTGCGACCGCGGCCGCTTTGCCTACCCCAAGCTTGCCGAAAGGCGCGTCACCGAGCCGATGATCCGCGACGGCGGCGAGCTGCGGCCGGTCTCCTGGGAGCGCGCTTTGGACGAAGCCGCCACGCTGTTGGCCCGGGCGGGCGAGCGCGTCGGCGCGCTGGCCGGCGGCGGCGCCAGCAACGAGGAGGGGCTGGCACTGCACCGCTTGATGCGCGAGACGCTTGGCTCACCGAACTTGGACTCGCGTGTCGCTGGTGCTCTCCCGCTGGAGCTGCATCGCGCGCTGGCCGAGCCGGCGCTACAGGCAACAGTGCCCGACCTGGAGTTCGCTCACGCCGTGCTCGTGCTCGACTGCGATCCGGTCGCCGACGCGCCGATCCTCGATCTGCGCCTGCGCAAGGGCGTGCGCCGCCACGGGATGAAGCTCGTGCACGCCGGGCGCGAGCAGCTTCTGGACGAGACCGGCCGCGCCGAGCTGCTGGAGCAGCTGCGCAACGCCGCCTCCCCGGCCGGGGCCGGGCGAGCGGCGGGCAGCGCCGAGCCGCGGCCGGAGGTCGTCGTGCTCTGGCACGAGCGCCTCGGCGCCGGAGCTGGCGGCGAGCGCGCCGTGCGGGCGCTGCTCGACATGGCCGCCACACTCGAGCTCGCCTCGATCGAGGGCGCCGGCTTGCTCGAAGTCCCCGCGCACGCCAACGGGCGCGGACTGCGCGAAGCGGGCGTGCTGCCGAACGCCGGGCCAGAGCTGAGCGATGTCGACGACGGACTCGACGCACCCGGGGTCGCGGTGGCGTTCGCGCAGGGCGAGCTGAGCTGCCTGTACCTATTGGGCGTCGATCCGCCCGCGGCCGGTGCTGGTGTGGTGATCGCCCACACTCACTTCCTCACTGACACGCTGCGCGAGCAGGCCGACATCGTGTTCCCTGCCGAGGCCTACCCCGAAAAGGAAGGCACGGTCACGCACCCCGACGGACACGTCCAGCGCGTGCGCCGCGCGGTGCGCCACCTCGGCGAGATTCGCGACGAGTCACAGCTGCTGGGCGAGCTGACCGAGCGCGTCGCCAAGCGGGTCGGATTGGCGGTCAGCGCATGACCCTCGCCGTCGTCGGCTACTACGAAGAATGGTGGATCCAGGTGCTCAAGGCGATCGTGATCTTCGCGGTGGGGCTGCAGCTGGTGCCGCTGGTGCTGCTGGCCGAG
>DATAQR010000143.1:0-1999 GCA_036264565.1 Solirubrobacteraceae bacterium
CGGACCGAGCGTCGCGTTAGTGGAGAACGGCCCGGACGCCGCGTCGATCGGCGGGGCGTAGCTGATCAACGCTGCCGTCACACCGAACACACAGAGCATCAGCGCGAGCTCGCCACGCAGCGTGCTACGCGCCAGAACACCCACATCACCGGGAGACCTGCCGGTGCCCATGATCCGCTTCAGCGCTGGGATCACCCGTTCGCGGTTTATGAAGCCAAGCCCGATCAAGGCCAGCAGCAGCGCGATCTTGACGAGGATCAGCGCGCCGTAGGTGGTGTGCAGAAGACCTTGAAGGCTGCGCACGTCGATGTACGCCTGCACGACCCCGCTCACGGCGATCGCGATCACCGCCGCCAACGCGAGCGGTGAGAACCGCGCCAGCGTCCCCAACAGCAGCTGGGTTCGCCCGCCACCGTGAAGCTCACGGGTGGCTGACGGCAGCGCCAGCAGCAGGCAGGCGATCCCGCCGACCCAGACGCTTGCCGCCAGCACGTGCAACGCATCGGATGCAAAGAAGACCCAGACGGGCCTCTCGATGCTCGCGTGCCCGGCCAGCGCGGGAGTGATCGCGAGGTAGCCGGCGCCGAGGCCGAGCAGCGCGATCGTCCAGCGCGGCGGCCGCCGGGACAGGTTGCCGTCGATCCCTGGCGATGGCGCGATCGGGCGCTCCAGCGCGTTCGCGCTCAGCAGCAGCAAGCCGATCAGCAGCCAATCGATCGCGCGCGCGCCCCACACCTTGCCGAAGCGGCTGTCGAGCGTGTTTTCGAGGATCGTCCCCTTCAGCGAGGCCCATAGCGACACGCCCGCCGCGCTCGCACCCTGCAGCAGGAACCCGAGCACGCTTACGAGCGCACCGAGCACGACCGCCACGAGCAGCAACCGCTGGAAACGTCGGGCGAATGCACCGCACGCCGCCTGCCAGCCGGGCTCTGAGCCCTCGAGGACGGAGAGCCCGGGTAGCCACGCGACGAGCAGGAACGCCAGGCCGCCGATCATCAGCGCGATCGAGAGGTAGTCCAGTGCGCGAACGACGCCGAACGCGAGCTTTGTCGTCTCGCCGCTGGAGTTGCGACCGATCAAGCCCGTGACCGTGAACTTCGGCGCCGGGCCGGCGTGGCCGATGCTGAACACCAGGCCGCCGTAGACGATGTGGGTGTCCGCCGAGATAACCCGATAGGTGGCGGTATAGGTGCCGTCGGGCAGGCCCGGTTTGAGCCCGATGCCCATCCAGTGCTCCTGGCCCTGCGGGTGGGAGACATCAAGGTTGTCGACCTCGCCTCCCTGCGCGTCGTACACGCGCACCGCTCCCAACGTCCCGCCGACAGACTGGTTGAACTTGAAGATGACCTCGGCCGGCTGCGTGGGCACGGTCGAGCCGGGCTGGGGAGATGTGCCGAGCAACTGCGCGTGTGCGAAGGCTGCCGGTGCAGCGGCGAAGCCGGCCACGCCGACAGCGATGACGGCGAGCGCGAACCAAATGAAGACCCGGCGCCGTGCGCGTGCCCGGGCTCGCGGGGCGGCATCTGGCTTCAGATCGATCACCACGCCTCTTTGTGCGACCGCGGCTCGTCGGACGCGCCGCCGTCCGGCTCCGCCGGCAGCTCGCTCGCTCGGCGGCGACGTACCGCGAGAACCAGGGCCGCAGCGAGCAGGAGGATCACGGCAAACGCCACGATCGCCGCCACCGGAGCTTTGGAGCCCTCGGAAACCCAGAGCAGTTCCCCCCGCACGACGCCGCGTTTCGTGCCGACCTCGATCGGGACGCTCCAGTCGAAGATCTTCGTGCGCCTGCTCGTGTCCTTCACCTGCGGTGGAGTGACCGGGCTCATCCAGTGAATCCGGTGGTCGTGCCATTCAAACTCGCCGGTACGATCGACGACCACCCACTTCGGCGGTACGGTCGCGCTGGCGCTCGGCGGAACTGTCACGTTGGCGTAGAAGTTCGTGTTTAGGTAGACGGCCGGGGAGTGAACGTTCTGTTCGGTGGTGCCGTCGGGCT
>DATAQR010000108.1:0-16180 GCA_036264565.1 Solirubrobacteraceae bacterium
CCCGCTGCGGGCGCCCCGGCCGGGGCGCCCGCCGTAGCGCAGGAGACGTAGACGAAGCGCTTCACGTGCTGATCGACGGCTGCGCTCAAAAGCGCGCTGTCTAGCGCCGCGCTCTGCGCGATCAGGCTGAAGTCGGCGCCCTGCGTGCTGTCGGTCGGGCTCGCGAGATGGATCACGTAAGGGCAGCCGCCTATCGCCGACGCCGTCTGCTCGGGGTCACGCAGGTCGCTGGTGCTGATCTCGCAGCCCTCGCGCATCCACAGCGGTGCTGGCTTGCGGTCGGCGACGCGGACATCGTAAGCGGGGTCGGCTAGGAGCCGGTGCACGACTGCGCTGCCGATCGTGCCGACGCCGCCCGTGACGAGCACGCGGCTCATCGCTCGCCTGCCTGCCCGCCGCTACGGCGGGTCCCCTTTAGGGTGCGCCGATACTGCAGGTATTGGCCGGCGAAGGCCGCGACGAAGCGCGGGTTTCCGAACAGGTAGCGACGCCACAGGCGGCGCGGCTCGCGGCAGAGGCGGTAGAGCCACTCCAAACCATTGCGGCCCATCCATGCCGGCGCCTGTGCGACCAGCCCGGCGTGGAAGTCAAACGCCGCTCCCACGCCGACGAGTATGGGCGCTCTTAGGAGCGGTCGCATTTCGGCCATCCACAGCTCCTGGCGCGGCTGGCCGGTACCCACCCAGACGACCTGCGCTCCGGAGGAGTCGATGTCCGCGATCACCCGTTCGCGTTCGGCCGGCGTCAATGGCGGGATGCCGAGTGGGCGAAAGGGGGGTGAGCAGCCGCCGACGATCTGTAGGCCTGGGAAGCGCTCGCGCAGCCGGCTTTCGAGCAGCGCGCGAGAAGCGTCGTCTTTGCCGCCATACAGATACGTTGGCGTGCCGCTGTGAGCGGCTCGCTCGCACCAGTGCTTCATCAGGTCCGGGCCGTAGATGCGCGTGGCGCGGTCGTGCCCAAGTAGGCGCAGCGCCCACACTAGCGGCTGTCCGTCGGGCACCGGCAGCGTCAGGTCGAGGGTGGCCTTCATCGTCGCCGGTTCGTCGCGTGCGGAGACGATCAGGTTGACCGCGGCCGCCGTCACCGATCCGCGCGCGCCGGCCGCCACCATTGCATCCATCCACTCGAGCACCTGCTCGTGGTCGGACACCGCCAGCGGGACGCCAAGAACCTCGGCACGCTCGGGCGGGGCGGGTGTCGGGGAACCGGAGATTGGTCGAGAGCCTACCCAAAGGCTTCGTGTCCGGACGGCGCTCGCCGATGCGGGGTTGGATGAGCCGGACTGTTCGCGATGTTCACAATCGACAGTCGGCTCTGCAGCGCTACCGCGCTGAGCGGCTGCTGCGCAAGGGCTTCGGAGAGCTGCGCTCGAAGGTGCTCGCGATCGTGCGCTCGCGCCTGCGCGCCAAGGGCCTCGCGCTGGACCGCGCCGACCTGGAGGCCTGTTACGCGCAGGCGTGGCAGGGGCTGTACGCGACGGTGCTCGCCGGCGAGACGGTCGAGAGCCCGGAGGCATGGCTCGTGCTCGTCACTTTCCGCCGGGCGGTCGATGAGCTCCGCTGCGCCTCGCGCGCTGACCTGGGCGCCCAAGACGATGTGGCGGCGGTCGATGGCGAGATCGAGCGGGCGCGCGCGGGCGCCGGCGCGGACAGTGCAGCGGTCGTTGGCGGCGCGGCTTGCGAGCCGGACATGGCCGTCGCGTTTGACGATCGCGTCCAGCTGCGCTCCGTGTTCGAGGCGATCCGCTCGCGACTGTCCCCGCGCGAGTGCGAAGCGGCTTCGCTCTGCTACTTGCAGGGCCTCTCGCGAGTGGAGGCGGCGGCGAGGATGGGCATCAGCGAGCGCCGCATGCAAAAGCTGATGGAGGGCTCCGGCGCCGCCGCCACCGGCGTGGCCAGCAAGGTCGGCGAGCTGCTGGCCATCATCCAAGCGGGCGGCTGGTGTGAGCAGCAGTCCTCGCTGATGCGCGCCTACGCCTTCGGCATCCTCGACCCCGAAGGTGAGCGCCACGCGTTGGCAGTGGCGCACACGCGCCAGTGCCCGGCCTGCCGAGCCCACGTCGCCGCCCTGCGCGGCCTGGCCTCGGTGCTGCCGCCGCTGCCGTTTGTGTTTCCGGTTGGCGGAGGCAGGGGCGCAGACGCGCGAGCGGCCTCCGGCCGGGGCGCCGTATTCAGGCGTGCTGCCGCACGTGTAGGGCGCGGGTCTGTCACGCGCGCCGTTGCACGCTTGCGAGGACTGCTGGGCGGCGGCTGGTCGTTGCCGGTCAAGCTCGCTGTGACCGGCGCGCTCCTGATCGGAGTCGGTTCTGCTTACTTCGCTGCGCGGCAATCGTATTCGCCGGCAGGTGGCCAGGTCGTCCGCGCCGCGGCAAAGGCGGCCGGCAGCCGTTCGGCTGTGTCCGTCTCGCATCGACACGCGCGCAGAGGAGCAGCCGTCCACGCGTCCAGCCCCGCGCGAGTCTCTAGCGCCCGCCGGACATCCAGGCCCAGGCGCCGCCCAGTCGTTCGCGGAACGTCCGCCGAACCCTCAGCGAACGAGTTCTCCCCCGAACGCGTCCGTGGCAAAGCATCCGCGGTGCTTCCCCAGCCAGTCGCGCCCACGCCCACCTCCGTGCCGCCGGCGAGTCCTGGCGGCACCGGCGAGTTCGGGATCGAATAGCCGCCTGGCTCAGCCGCGCGGGAACACCTGCGTCAGCCGCTTGATCGCCAGCGGGCTGCCCTTCGGACGCAGCCGCCCGCGCGCGATTAGCCGCAGCGGGTCCACGCGTTCGCCGATGATGTCGACGAAGTCCTGGTAGGAGACTCGCAGTCGCAGGTCCGGCTTGGCCGCGGCACCCTGCTCGACCGAGCTCGAGCCGTTGTCCACGCGCAGGTGCCAGCTCGGCACGTCGGCGTCGGTGAAGTCCCACTGGAAGGTGGTTGGACGCTTGAGGCCGTGGTTCGGGTTGACCTGGCGGCGGATCGTGTCGAACAGCAGTGCCAGCGTCTCGGGATCGCGCTTGCTGGGTCCCTCGCGCACGCCGATGATCCCGGCCTGGGCGAGCGCGCGACCGCGCTGGGAGACCTCGATCGGCGCCAGTCCGGGCGGCAGCAGCGCCGGGCCCGGAAGGCTCTCGGCGGACATGCCGGCCGAGCGCAGCTTGGTCGTCATCGAGGTCAGGCCTTCGACGCCGACCTCGTCGTAGGTCGCTCCGAAGACGGTGATGTAGTTTTCGTCCCACCCCGGCGGCATCAGTACCTGAGCGGTGTAGCGCGTCACTTCTCGCAGCAGTCCGGCGACGGCCTTGGGCACGCCGACGGGATCTTCGCGCTTCAGATCGCTGAGCAGCTTCACGCCAAAGCCGATGTGGCGTTGCTCGTCGGCGGCGATATTCTGCATCCCCTGCCTGAAGGCGGGGAGCACGTCGCGCTCTTCCAGGTAGCTGCAGATGAAGTGCTGTCCCGGCTGGGCCAGTGAGGCCTCGATCACGACGTGGTAGAGCGTCACCGCCGCCGCCAACTTGGCGGGCGAGCGGTCTTTGCGCAGCTCGTCGGCCATCGTGTCCAGGCGATCGAAAATCTTACGAAAGCCGGGTGTCAGCTGCGGCTTGATCGCCTGCAACCCGCTGTGCATGGAGCCGTCGCCGATCCCGCACACCTCCCGCATGAAGCGCTTGAAGAACACGGCGTGGCGCGCCTCGTCTACCTGCTGGGTGGCCAGGAAGTACTTCTGCTCCTCGCGCGGGGCGGCGTCTATGTAGGGCGAGAGGTTGTCGGTGACAGCGTCCTCCCCCCAGAAGAACAGGGCGTAGTTCCACAGCGCGGCGGTGCGCTCGAAGTCGCTGAAGCGCTCACGCCACTGCTTGGCGTCCTCGGAGAAGTCGAGGTCCATCGCGCTCCAGTTGCCGTGCTCCCAGCGGTGGTAGAGGTCCTCATAGGAGATCGCGTCGGTCGGCAGAGGCGCGCCGGCGCCGTTGGAGCTTGTCGTGGGTGTCGCTGTGCTCGCCATGTGCCTGCTCCTGTTCGAACCGTTGATTTGGCTGTACAGCCAGTCCTTGAATCTAGCGGAAGGGAGCTCCAGCAGGCCAGCGGGTGCTCGCTGACGCGCGCTACTGTTCGGAAGGACATGACTGCGAAGGAGAAGCTACGCGAGCAGATCGAGACGCTTTCCGAGCAGGAAGCCGGCGAGGCCTTGCGCCTGCTCGACCTGCGCGCTGACCCGGTGATCGTCGCCTTCCGTGACGCTCCGGCCGACGACGAGCCCTGGACCCAAGAGGATGAGGCCGCATCTGCCGAGGGCAGGGCCGACCTGACGGCCGGCCGCACCGTGTCGCTGGATGAGGCGTTGCGAGAGTCCGAGTGAGCGACGCGACCTGGCGCCTTCAGCTCACCCGTACAGCCCAGCGCGACCTGCGTCGCTTGATCCTCCGGTCCGCAGGCGTGTGGAGACCGCGCTGCGCGCGCTCGCGGAGGACCCGCAAAGAGCCGGAGCGCTGCGCAAGCTCACGGGAGCACCCGAGTGAGGCTGCGGATCGGCGACTGGCGAGCGCTCGTTCTCCTGGACACCCAAGCACGCATCATCCAAATCACCCGTGTGCTGCCTCGCGGCCGCGCCTACCGCGACTGAGCGCACGGCCTCCGATTGCGAACATGCTCAGGCCTTCTGCTGCGGGCCGCGGGACGGTGCGAGCGCGACCCTGGCCGTGGTTGTTAGGTTCCTCCCTATCCAGCCCCATCGCGGGCGAGCAAAGTAAACGATGTCGCGCGCTGGCGGTGCAGGCCCTTCTGGCCCGATCATTCACAGCATCGGGCAGTGCAGCTGCCCGATCTCCTGGTCGCGGCTTGAGCCGAGGCGGTGGGGCTCATCGTGCTGCGCTACGACGGCTCTCCGGGTTGGAGCACCGTCCCGAACCTGCCCTCCAGCGGCTATCCCAACCAAGCCGCGCTACGCGGTAGCCAAGACGGCCGTCCACGTTCCACCGCCAGGAACGCTGAAGGTCACCGTGATCTGAGCCTGTTTGCTGCCTTCGCGTTGGACATGACACGGAGCGCTGGAGGTCGTCTGGCTCCCAAGAATGTTTACAGTTGCGGGACCTTCGGTCCCTGTCTTCCCGACGTAGGCGCAGTTGACAGTCTCTTGGACGGAACTGAAGACTGTCGCGACAGCGGAGCTGTTCACAAATACAACGCTGGCCGACAGCGCGGTGTTATTCATCGTGCCCTTCGGAACGGTGCAGGAGTACGTTGTTCCGATGGTGCCCGTGCAGGTCGGAGTCCGGCTTTCGCCTCCGACCGTGATGTTCGCGAACGCCAGTCCGGCGACTGCGCCACCGTAGACCGCGAACGACTGCTGCACTTGCGGTGCCGCGTTCCAGTTCGTGTTCCCCACCTGATTCGCGTTGATCGTGCAGGTGCCGACCGCGACGAACGTGATCGTTGCGCCATTGGTGCCGCCCGCCGTGCAGACACCAGTCGTTTCCGACGTGAACGTCGCTGCAAGGCCGGAAGATGCTGTAGCGGTCACGGTGACGGAACCTTCATCGAAAGTCTTGTTCGCAAGGGCACCGAAAGTGATCATCTGGTTGCCTTTGTTGACGGTGAAGCTCTGCGGCACTTGCGGGGCAGCGTTCCAGTTGCCATTCCCAGCCTGGTTAGCGTTGATGGTGCAAGTGCCCGTCTTCACCAGCGTGACCGAAGTCCCAGAAACGGTGCAGACCGCGCTCGTTGCCGAACTGAAGGTGACCGCGTTCCCCGATCCGCCACCCGTCGCGCTGACCGTGAACGGGCTCTGATCGAGCCGGCGTTCCGCCAGAGCACCGAACGTGATTATCTGGTCGCCCTTCGTGTTGACCGTGATCGACTGCTGCGCCTGCGGCGCGGCGTTGTAGTTTGCGTTCCCAGCTTGGTTCGCGTCGACCTTGCAGGTCCCCAGGGTCGTAAAGATCAGCGTTGACCCGCTGATCGAACACACCGAGCTGGTTGTCGCGTCGATCGTGAACGTCACTGGGTTGCCCGACCCACCACCCGTCGCCGTCACCGCATAGGTTGTTTCAACCTTGCCGTTCGCCGGGGGCGTTGAGGTGAAGGTGATCGTCTGATTGCCCTTGACCAGCGCTGAAACCGCGGCGCTGGTGGATGTCCACGAGCGCCACTTGGTCACCACGGTGTACGAGTACGTCACGGGACTACTGCTGTTCGGCGCGGTGTCCGTGCAACTCGTGCCGGTGATCGGCAATGCGGCGCTTCCGCACGCGATGTCCGCGGCAGAGCCATTCCGTAGCACGTAGTAGCCGTCCACGGACGCGCCCGCCGGAGGGCTAACAGCTCCCCAAGCGAGTGCGACCGAGTTGGCGGTGGCCGTGTGGGTCGTGATCGTCGCCTTCGTGAGCGTGCCGGTGGTCCCGGTCGCGGTTCCGCTGCCGGGCGCGGTCCAGTAGGCAAGCGCGCTGACCGCCGCGGTGAGCACAGCGAGGACAACCAAGACCAACACCCAGAGGCGTCCATTGGGGTTGACCAGACGGCGCCTCATGAGTGCGCGATTCCGCTGTAGGTGAAGGTGAAGGAAGCGCCCTTGCAGGCGTCCTGGTTGCTCGACAGGTTCTTCATCAGCACCTGCGGCGCGCTGACGGGTCCGGCGGGAAGCGTGACCTGGCCGTAGGCCGAAACCGTGAGCGCGTTGGTGCTCGACGCGCTGGAGGGAGTCACCTGCAGGTTCGTCGGCCCGTCACAGCCGGGCTTGGTGCTCCCGGGCTGCACGCTCACGGTCAGGCTGGTGACGTAGATCTGGACGTTGTTGGGGTTGGAGATCGTCAGCGGCAGGGGTCGCGAGACACCGGGAGAGAGGAGACCAGGGAGGCTTCCGTTGATCGTGAAGGACTTGGGTTGCCCGTTCTTGACGACCGTCCACGAGTAGGACGTGACCACGCTCACGTTCCCGGCCGCGTCGCGTGCCTCGACGGAGAAGGTGTGTTCTCCCTGCGTACCCGTTTCGTCAGACGTCGGGCTCGAGCAGGCGGAGAAGGAGCCACCGTCGAGTCTGCACAGGAAGCTGACGCCTGCCTCGCTGTCGGTGAAGGCGAACGTCGCGGTTTTCGCGGTCGTCGTTGCTTCCGGGCCGGATGTGATCGAGGGCCGCGGTGGAGGCGTCGTGTCGAAGGTGTAGGCCTGCCCTGTGAAGCCGCCGGTGCTGAGCGGGTTGCCCGCGGCGTCCTGGATCGAGCCCTTGTTAGCGAGGTTGAGCCCGATCGAGCCGCTGTTCTGGCCGGTCATTCCGGCCGTGCTCACCGTCACCGTCCACGAAGGCTGCGGAGCCGAGCCGCCGAGGGGGGCAACCGAGCTGATCGAGGGTGTCCCCGTCACGTTGCCGGTTGCAAAGCCGAAGTTGGCGGCGCTGACGTTCTTGACAGGCTTGCTGAAGCTCACTGTCCAGTGCAGCGGCGAAGCGTTGGTCGGGTTTGCGTCCACCCTGTTGATCGAGCTGAGCGTCGGCGGGGTCAGGTCGATCGTCCACGTGTACGAGGCGGTCGAGCTGGTCTTCGTCCCAGCCACCGCCTGCACTTTGAACGTGTGCGACCCCTGCGCGAGCGGCCCCGCATAGGTGATCCCACTCGATGGGCAACTGGCGAACGCCGCTGCGTCGAGCTGGCACTGGTAGGTCACTCCGCGCTGCGAGTCCCCGTAGGTGAAGTGTGCCGACGTCTGATTCGTTGGGTTCGGTGGCTGTGAGGTCATGCTCGGCGTGGGCACCGCCGGACCCGCGAGCGCAACCCCCACGGCTGCCAGCGCCGCCACGAGCGCGCTCGAGAGGATGGCCCACCTGAAGCCCATCGTCATCTTTGTGAACCGACCCGACCGCATTTGGGGACCGCTGCTGCTTTCTGTCGCTTTGAGGTTCTTCACTGGCCTGCCTACCCGTTCAGCTACGGGACTTCAAGGCCTCAAGATTGAGCGTGGAGGGGGAGGCGCAATGCTCCCCCTCCACGTACTTCTTATCTCTGCTCGCCTCGGTGCTAGCTCGTGAGGGTGAGAGTGATCGTTGCGCCCTTGCAGGCGTCCTGGTTTTCAGCGGTGTCGGCCATCGAGATCGACCCGTTGTTCGACAGCGCGACGGGCGCGCTTTTCGCCGGGATTACCTGGTTCTCATGCGTGTCGCCAATGGTGAAGTCCGACGCCTTGCAGCCTGCCGAAGCGTGGCTTGTGTCGATCGAGACAACAGCGTGTATCGTGCCGACCTGCAGGCTGGACGAATTCGTGTTTTCAGCCGTAAACGTCACCGGCGATTCGCCGCCCGGCGTCAGTTCTTCGGTGATCACGCCGTGCAGCGCGAGCGTGCCGTTGCTTGTGGCGACTTTGCCCGACCCTTCGCCGGAGCCCGTTGTCGTCCAGTACGCGAACGCCCCACCGGCAACCGCCAGCACAGCGATAACGCCAAGCACGCCAAGCGCGCGCTTGCCCTTCAGTAGATTGCGAAACATAGAGCAAATCCTCCTATGGAGTTATGTAACCGCTGGAGCGAAGTTGCTCCATATGCGGGGTAGGCTGCCAACCAGCCACTCCAAGTTCGCCCCACCTTCTTCTAGACGGACCTGCACCTTCGGGTAGACGTCGCTCTCCGAAAGTCGGATGAGTCCGGTTAAGCATCTAAACGCCACGCCCGACTGGGTGGCGCGGCGCCCCGAAGACGTCAGACACCGCCGCCCTGCGCGGAGCTGGGCCTACGCCGCCAGCCCGTGCTCCAGCGCGAAGCGCACCGCGCCGCTGCGGTTGCTGACGCCGAGCTTGCGGTAGATGTTGGTCAAGTGGAACTTGACGGTGTGCTCGCTGATCCACAGCTCGCCGCCGATCGACTTGGTCGTCAATCCCTGCGCGACCGCGGCCAGGATCGCCGTCTCGCGTTCGGTGAGCGCCGCCGCTGAAGACTTGGGCGCGTCGCAGGCCCTGGCCGCGCCGCCGCTGGGCGCGTGGTAGACGGCGCCGCAGCGTGTCTGGCGCACCACCGCGGCGATGTCGATCGCACTGACGCTCTTGACCACGTAGGATCGCGCGCCCGCCGCCAGGGCGCCGTTGACCGACGCGGCGTCGTCGCACGCGGAGATCACGACGATCTTGACGTCCGGCCAGCTCTGCGCGATCCGCGCGATGCACGACTCGCCTTCGACGTCCGGCATGCGCAGGTCCGTCAGCACGACGTCCGGACGGCGCCGCTTGACCAGCGCCAGCAGCTCGTTGCCCGAATGGGCCTCGCCGGCGATCTCGATGTCCTCGTGGCCCTCGAGCGCCCTGCGCAGGCCGGCGAGCACGAGCGGATGGTCGTCGGCGATCAGCACCTTCAACGGCGCGGCCGGCGCCCCCGCGATCGTCTCGTCCGCGTCGGGCTTCTCTACCTGTGTGAGTGTGTCCATGTGATCACGTCCTTGCCCCCATTGTCAGACCGCTTCCCTGCGGCGAAGCGCGGAGTCTACGGCGAACAGGCGAGGTTGTCCAGCTTCTGCAAGATCAGTTGCCGGCCAGCCCAGGCCCCAGCAGCACCACCAGCGCGCGCAGGCCGAGCTTGACGTCACGCTGTTCGAGTCGTCTACCACAGATCATGTGGGAAAATGCCACGCAATGCGTGATATCCGCCCACGACGAGCGGTATGTCCGCTCATCGATGGGGCGCCCCTCCAATAGCCTCCAGGGCGGGCGCCGGATAAACCCAAACGGGATAAACCCAAACAAGTGGCTCTCTGGATCTGATCCCGATCGAGAGGCTACGTAGCCGTGCGCGCGCGTCTGCCAGCTGCGTGCATCCGCCCGTTGCCGGCGCCATTGGCAGCTTGCCCGGCATCGTCGGGCCCGTCGATGATCCTGCCGAGCTCTGCGGCTCGCTCCTGGGCGAAGGCACGCACTTCAGCTTCCAGGGACTTGTCGACACGGGTCGTGTCCCATTTGATGCTGAACCCGTCGCCAATTGGTCTCACGATCTCATCGTGTTCGTATGCCATGGCCTAGATGCTAGCGCTCGGTATGGACGGCGTCGTCGGGGGGACCGGTGACCGCCGCGAGGCGCGGCTCGATCGCGTCGACCAAGCTCCTGTGACAGAGGCGCCGGCGCCGACAATCAATGTCAGCTTCTCGGTCTCCGAGAAGCGCTCGACCAGACTCGTGGCCTGGGGTGTGTCGAGCGAGGCGAAGCTCACCGGCGCGACCCTACACACTGATTCGGCCGTCACCCCGGTGCGTGTGAGCGGCAACCTTCGACAGGATCAGCTGCCAACCAGCCCAGGCCCCAGCAGTACCACCAGCGCTCCGAGCGCCAGGAACGGGCACATCGGGATCGTCGCTCGCCGCGCCGCCGCGGCGCCGCCGCGGATCGCGATCGCGAGCGCCACGGGGAACACGAGCAGGAAGCCGAGCGCCAGCGCGGAGGCCGCGCTCCAGCCGAGCGCGGCGCCGATCAGCAGGCCGAGCTTGACGTCGCCCATGCCGAGCGCCTTGGGGTTGAACAGCCGCGGCAGGAACAGGAAGAGCGCCGCCAACAGCGCGGCGAGCGCGTACTGCGCGGCGTCGCCGGGTGTCAGCGCGATGTGTCCCAGCAGCGCGACCGCGGCCGCCGGCAGCACGATCCGGTTGGGCACGATCCGGCGCTCGAGGTCGATCGCCGCCAGCACCACGAGCACGGCGGCCACGAACGCCGCCAGCAGCGCCGTGCCGCCAAGCGGGTAGGCGCCGAGCGCGAGCGCGATCGCCGCGACCACGAAGGGGGCCACCAGCCCGGGCATGCTCAGCAGCGGCGCCCCTCCAATCGCCTCCATGGCGGGCGCCGGCGCGGTCGCTGTGTGTTCGGGCGTCGTCATCGCTGTCGCGATATTGTCGGCCCTGGATGCTCTGAGCGCACCCCCACCTTGGTCTAGGTCGAACTAGCGCTTCTTCTCGTAGGTATACGCGCGAGTCGGACATACGATCCGCCGCGTGTTGGAAGGAACCCAACCGATCGCGGTCGGGATCGCGGCGCTTGCCGCCATCCCGCCGCGAGCCATGATAACGCGCCCGTCCGGGCGCTGGGTTGACGGGAGGGGGTGAAAAATATGTGGAACGATCTCAAGACTCGCCTGTACCTGCTCGTAGCTGGTGTCAAGGACGAGGAGGGCCAGGCAATGATCGAGTACTCGCTGATCGTGGCGCTCATTTCGATCGCTGCAGTAGGGTTGTTCGCAACCATCGGCACCGACATCCTCGGTGCATTCGAAAAAGTCGTAGCGGCGTTCTGAGTCGTCCGTTCGGGCGCTACTCCGCGCTGTCTGCGGAGTAGCGCTCCTCGGCCTCCTTGTTCACAACTTGAGACAATCACTGTTCGCAACTCTCCATTTCGTCATTTAGCTCACATCACCGTCTATAGAAATGAACGCAATAAATCGTGTACGGCGCAAGTTACTATGACCAAGATCATCACCCCGGCTTGAGGTCCGTCCAGTCCTGGAACACCTCCGAGGACGGCCAAGCGGTGGTCGAGCTCGCGCTCATCCTGCCGGTGCTGCTGCTGCTGGTGATGGGGATCCTCTGGTTCGGGCGCGCGCTCAACTACACCCAGGACGAGACCCGTCTGACTAACGTGGCCGCCCGCTACGCGGCCGTCGACGAGGTGCCTCCAGAAGCACTAGCGAACAACCTTACGCTAGCGGAATGGCTCCGTTCGCAGGCGGACACGGAAGAGCTGCGCAAGGGGGGGGGCGATGTGGAAAATCCTCCCGAAGTTTGCGTCGAATACCCCAACGGAACCGGGGTCGGGAACCCAGTGCAGATCAGCATGAAGGCCACGTTCAAATGGCTGCCGCTTTTGAAATTGGGGGTGAGCAGTCCGCTCTCGGGCTCGGCGACGATGCGCATCGAGGTGCCGCCGACCAACTCCTTCTTTGCGGCGGGATGCTTCAAATGAGTACGCAGCTCTCGATCGCACACGAGCAGCGTGGCGCCGTGCTCGTGTTCTTCGCGCTGTTCGCGCCGGTCGCCGTCTTGTTTCTGTCGTTCGTGCTCGATGTCGGCAACTGGTTCGACCACGCGCGCCACCTGCAGACGCAGGCCGACGCCAGCGCGCTCGCTGCGGCGCAGGGCTTCCAGCCGTGCAACAACGAAGCGATATACAAAGTGGCCGGGCAGTATGGGGGTGCCGCCAAAGTGACCACACCCACCGGAGGGTCGGTGACGGCGCCCTCGCCGCTTTACAACCAGCAGCTCGGCGGCACTACGCAGGCGAACATCCACGAGCTGATCAACTCGCCGACGTATTACAACCAGTCGTCACCGGTCGACAGCACCGTCAACGCCACCAACCCCTGCGAAGCGGAGATGGTCGACGTCAAGCTGACCGAGACGCACCTGCCCTGGTACCTGCGCCTGCTGAGCCTCGGTGCCCCCAACGCCAACGCACACGCGCGCGTGGAAATCCTGCAGGAGACCTCCGCGCGGGGGATCGAGCCGCTCGCCGTCGCCGAGACCGCCCCGGTCGCGGCGGAGGCCTACTTCGTCAACGAGGACAAAAACAACGAAGTGCTGGCGAGCGTCTCACTCGAACGGATCTACACCAACGCCCAGGGCCAGGGCGTGTGGAGCGACTCAAAAGCGGCCCCGGTCGCGGTCGCGATCAAGAAGACCAACGCCACAACCGCACACATCGGCGTCGTGATCGCGCTGAGCGGCAAGGCCGGTCACACAAAATGCGGCGAAGCCTACGTGCAGTGCTTCGATGAAAAGACCGGCCCGCTGCTGCACATAGCCGGATATTCCAAGGAAGGGACGGGCACGCTGAAGGCGCCGCTGGCCCGCCAGGTCGCGCTCACGCCCATCACCTGCTCCGACGGCTACTTCTCGAGCTCGACCGCAAGCTGCACTTTCGCCATCTCCGCCAAGATCGACTACGGCAGCACGAACACGAAGGGCGTCACGGTCACGCCGGAAGTCACAGGCACGAAGGGAAAAGAAGCGCTCGCCTACAACCCGAGCACCGGCCTGTGGACGGGAACGGCGACGCTGGCCGCCGGCAGCGGCTCCAACGAAGTCAGCCTCCTGGTGCAGTGCGACAACAAGGCCAAGGAATCCGCCTGTGCGACGGAATCCAAGAAGACGGAAGCGACGATCGCAAACGTCCATCGCATCTACGCCGCCAGCTGGGAAGGCAACTCGGGGACGATAGCGGGGGCATGGGTCTCGCAGGCCGGCGTGCCGGACGCCAACTCCTTCGAGGTTTGCGAGACCGCCGACGGCAACAGCTGCACGCAGGAACTGACGGTCACGGTCGACGTCGGCGGCAGTCTCTCCGTGGCCGCGGGATACGCAGATCCGCTGCGCAAGCTGCGCTTCGAAGGCGAGCAGGGCGTCCGCGCGGGCTGCCCGCCGTCCGTGGGCCAGTCGGGCAGCAAGTACCGTGAACACCTCGAAACGGGCTGTCCCGGCACCTACGCGATCGACACGAAAGACCCGTTGTGCGAAGTCGAAACGGAACCGTACGAATGCCTGGCGATCGGGCTCACGGGTAAGGACGTGGGTCCGACGCGGGAAGGCATAGACCAGCGGATCGTCGCAGCACCGCCCGCGGGGACGAAGTTCTACTGCGAAAACAACTGGAAGAACAACAACAGCGGTGGCGTTCCCATCATACCGAGCGACGATTCGCGGGTCATCCAGGTGTTCATCACTCCCTACGGGGTGGTGGACGCCGAAGGGCGCTCGCTGCTGGGCAACGAAGAGATCCCGATCCAGAACTTCGCGGCCTTCTACGTCACGGGTTTCCCGGGAGACCCTTGCGCAAGCGACCCCAAGACGGGCAACGCTGAAGTAGTCGGGCATTTCATCGAATACATCAATCCGCTGGGCGTCGGCGGGGAAGGAAAATGCGTCGCGAGCTCCATCGGCGAGTGCGTGGCCGTGCTCACCAGATAAAAGGAGAGATCGATTATGGAACTCACAGGCAACAGATACACGGGCAACGACTGGCGCAGGCTGCTCTCGACCCGGCGCGGCACCGTGATCGTCGCGGCTGTCTGCACGCTCGTCGCGGCTGGGATCCTTGTGTACGCCGCCGCGCAATACCGTAACAGCGTCGAGAGCAGCGGGGCCACCCGGACCGTGCTCGTCGCCAACGCGACGATCCTGAAGGGAACATCCGGCGACGTGATCGCCTCCCAGGAGCTCTTCCACGCGCAGAGCATCGCGGGCAGGCAGGTGAGCGCCGGCGCGATCGCCGACACCGCTCTGCTGCACGGCAAGGTGGCCGTGTCCGACATCAGCCCCGGCCAGCAGCTGACGCTGGGCGACTTCACCACCAGCGGCGGGTACGCCGCGCAGCTCGCGCCGGACGAGCGGGTGATCTCGATCCCGCTCGACGCCAGCCACGGCCTGGCGGGAGTCGTCCAGGACGGCGACCGCGTCGACGTCTATGCCGGCTTGAACCTCGAAGTCAACGGCTCCGGGGGAAGCGGCTCGGCGGGCGCTTCGCTGCGGCTGCTGGTCGCCAACGTGCCGGTGCTTGCCGTCGATCAGAACTCCGGTGGCGGCCTTGGAGGCGGCGGCGCCACCGGCCAGCAGGCCGACGTCGTGCTGAAGGTCAGGGCAAGCGAGGCGGGCGCGCTCGCGTTCGCCTCCGACCACGGCAAGATCTGGCTCGTGCTGCGCGGCCCGAACGCCGCCGAACCGAGCACGCAGGCGAAGGAGACGTTCAATGTCCAGACGCTGCTGCGAGGCACGCCGGGCACGGGAGCGGGGGGATGAGCGCCGATCTACAGGCGCTCGTCGCGCTCGACTCGCTCGTCGACCGCCAGCTCGTCGAGACGCTGCTGTCGAGCAGCCCGACGCTGCGCGTGCTCGACTACCTCGAGCTGGAGTCCGCCGGTGCGGATGCGGGCGGCGGCGACGTGCTGGTCGTTGCGTGCGGTCAGTACACGCCCGCTGTCGGCGAGTACATCGCCGTCGCGGCGCGCGCCCGCCCGCAGCGGCCGGTCGTGCTGCTCGTGCCGGGCTCGGTCAACGGACATGTCGCCGACGCCTTCGCCCACGGCGCCGAGGACGTGCTCACGCTGCCGCGGGAGGGCGGCCCGGAGAGCGCGGCGGAGCAGGCGCCAGAGATGGTGTTTGCGCTGGAGAAGGCGCTGGCGCGCCGGCGCGGGGCCAGGACGGCTGCTGACCAAAGGCTCGGCCGGCTGATCTGCACGCTCGGCCTGAAGGGCGGCAGCGGCAAGACGCTGACCGCCGCCAACCTCGCGGTCGCGCTGGCCGACGCCGGCCGGCGCGTGGCGATCGTCGACCTCGACCTGCAGTTCGGCGACGTCGGCCTGGCGCTCGGCCTGACCCCGGAGCGCACGCTGTACGACCTGGTGCGCGCGGGCGGCTCGCTCGACTCCGGCAAGCTCGCCGACTTCATGGGCGCGCACGCCTCCGGCGTGCGGGCGCTGCTGGCGCCGGCCCAGCCCGACCAGGCGGGCGTGGTGACGGCCGGCTTCCTGGGTGAGGTGTATCCGGTGCTGCGCGAGTCCTACGACTTCACGATCGTCGACACCCCGCCGAGCTTCACGCCGGAGGTGATCGGCGCGGTCGACGCCTGCAGCGACGTGTGCATGGTCGCGATGCTCGACTCGCTGTCGCTGAAGAACGCCAAGCTCGGGTTGCAGACGCTCGAGCGCATGGACTACGACTCCGCGCGCGTGCGGATCGTGCTCAACCGCGCCGACAGCAAGGTCGGAATAGCTCCCGAGGACGTCGTCGCGATCTTCGGCCGCGAGCCGTCGGTGCTCGTGCCCAGCGACCGCGACATCACGCGCTCGGTCAACCGCGGCGAGCCGATCGCGACGGGCGATCGCCGCTCGCAGGCGGCGCGCGCCTTCCACGCGCTCGCCGCCATGTACATGGCCGACGACGAAGCGCCCGCGACCAGGCGCAGGCGCAGACGCCTGCTCGGGCGGGGCTGAGGGGAGGCGCGCGATGGAGCTGCACGAGAGACTGGCAGCCACCGGCGAGGCCGCGCGGCTGCCGCACGACCCGTTCGCCGAGCTGAAGAACCGCGTCCATCTCGGGCTGATCGAGGACCTCGGCCGCCAGATCTTCGGCGCCGCCGTCGACGAGGACCTCATCAAGGCGCGCATCACGGCCGAGATCCACGCGCGCCTGGAGCAGGAGCCGGGTCTGTCCAAAGACGACCGCGAGCGCCTCGTAGGGGAGTTGCGCGACGACGTGCT
>DATAQR010000114.1:0-11540 GCA_036264565.1 Solirubrobacteraceae bacterium
GGAGGTGTTCCTGTACAACGCTCCGTCCGGAAGACTCGCATGTGCATCGTGTAATCCGACGGGGTCGCGACCGGTGGGTGTGGAATACAAGAACATCGATGAAGGCTTGGCGGGCGGCAACCGTGTCTGGCCGGAGGGGCAGTGGGTTGCGGCGAACATTCCCGGCTGGACACCGTACATAAATGGCACGGCGCTCTACCAGTCGCGCTACCTGTCGGATACTGGTCGTTTGTTCTTCAACAGCAGTGATGCTCTGGTGCCGCAGGACACGAATGGCGACGAGGACGTGTATGAGTACGAGCCGACGGGCACGGGTCCTGTAACCGGGGGCTGCTCGGAAGCGGCGGGTACGTTCGTGCCTGCCGCGAGGGGTTGTGTGGGGTTGATCTCCTCTGGTGTGGCGTCCGGCGAATCGGCGTTCCTAGACGCGAGCACGACCGGTGGCGACGTGTTCTTCCTGACCGGCGAAAAACTCGTCCCGCAGGACACGGGCAGCGGTCTTGATATCTACGACGCGCACGAATGCACGAGCGTGGCGCCGTGCCCGTCGCCGGTCGCCGTGCCGTCGGTGTGTGAGTCGGCGGGTTCGTGCAGGACAGCGCCGATGAGCCAACCCGTGATCTACGGGGCGCCCGCGAGCATGACGTTCAACGGGACGGGCAACCAGAGCACGGGACAGGCAGCGGTGAAGCCGAGGTCGCTCACGAGAGCCGCGAAGCTCGTGAGGGCACTCAAGCAATGTAAACACAAGCGAGGTCGCGCACGGACAGCGTGCGAGCGCCAGGCGCGTAGACGCTACGGGCGCGTGAGCTCGCGCGGGGCTCGCAAGGGCGGGGTCGCGCGATGAAGCCGATACTCGTGAAGCGTGCTCTTAGCGCTGTTGTCTTGGCCGTCACCGTGGTGGTGTTGACGACTGGCGTTTCACCGGCGTTCGCGGGCTCTGGCGTGTGGTGGGGTGTGACATCGGGGTCGTGGCCGTCGACGCTTCCTGAAGGCGGTAACGGGACGATCGTCGTGACCGCTCAGGATCGTGGGTACGTGGGCGTGGATGGCACGGTCGCGCCGGTGGTGGTGCGCGATGTGTTGCCGGCGGGGTTGACGGCGAGCGCGATCGAAGGCGTCGCGGGCGAAAAATCCCCGCGGGTGAGGTCTCGTGGAACGTTGAAATGCTCGTACTCCAAACACGAAGGTGTGTGCGCGTTCGAAGGACCCGTCCTGCTGCCGTTTGAACAGTTGGAAGTGCGGATCAAGGTCGCGGTCGCGGCTGGCGCGAGCGGTGCGAACAGGGTGAGCGTGACCGGTGGTGGCGCCGCCAAGGAAAGCACGTTCAGCCGTCCGGTTCGTGTCGGTGAAGAAGAACCGCGGTTCGGCGTCGAAGACTACGAACTGATCGCTGAAGAAGAAGGCGGCGCCACCGTGCATCAGGCAGGCGAGCACCCGTTCCAGTTGACGAGCGTGCTCGCGTTGAACACGAGCACGCTGGCGGCGAGCGCTGAAGAACAGTTGCCGGCGGCGATGGCCAGGGATCTCGTGTTTCAGACCCCGCCCGGTCTGATCGGCAACCCGACGCCGATGCCGCAGTGCACGAACGCTCAGTTCAACAGAGTATCGCTGGTGAACGGGGAAGAACACGATGAATGCCCGCCCCAGGCGGCGGTGGGTGTCGCGACCGTCACCTACAACGTGCCCGGCTCGTTGAGGTTGACGAGCTCGACGGTGCCTTTGTTCAACTTGACGCCGCTCCAGGGCGAGCCGGCACGCTTCGGCTTCGAAGTGATCGGCACCCAGACGATCCTGGACACCGCGGTGCGCACCGGCGGAGATTACGGCGTGACTGTCAGTGTGCACAACATTCCCGAGACGATCGGGTTCTTGGTGAGCAAGGTGACGTTCTGGGGCGTGCCGGGCAATCCTGTACACGACAGCACACGCGGCTGGGCGTGCTTGGCGGGCAACAAGTCCTGCTCGAACGTGGACAGCAACCAGCCGCCGCCGTTCCTGTCGTTGCCGACGGCGTGCACCGGGCCGATGCCTACGAGCGTGCAGGCGGACTCGTGGGCTGAACCGAAACCCGCGCACCCCACAAGCCCGCCGTTGTTCGGCGAATACACGATGGGCGGTCTCGATGGTTGCAACCGCTTGCAGTTCAACCCGGAAATAGGGGTGGCGCCGGACGTCCCGGACGCGAGCATGCCGACCGGTCTTGAAGTGTTGGTGCACGTCTCGCAGACCGCGGCGCTCGACGCTGAAGGGCTTGCGGAGTCCGCTTTGAGGGACACGACGGTCACGCTGCCCGAAGGGGTGGCGGTCAACCCGGGTGGCGCTGACGGGCTGATGGCTTGCGGTGAGGGGCAGGTCGGCTACCGCGGGGAAGCTCTAGGAGGCTCGGCGCAATTGCTGTTTACGCCTGTGGTGGGAAGCCCGTTCTGTCCTGATGCGGCGAAGATCGGCACGGTCGTGATCGAAACGCCGTTGTTGCCGCACGCGCTGAAGGGTGCGGTGTATTTGGCGAGCCAGAATCAGAACCCGTTCGGGAGTCTGCTCGCGATGTATCTGGTCGCGGAAGAGCCGGTGTCGGGCACGTTGCTCAAGCTCGCTGGGGAAGTCTCGTTGAACGAAGCGACGGGTCAGCTCGTCTCGACGTTCAGGGACACGCCGGAGCTCCCGTTCGAAAATCTGCGGTTGCACTTCTTCGGGGAATCCCGTGCGCCGCTTGGCACCCCCGCGTTGTGTGGCGCGTACACGACTGGCGCGGTGTTCGCGCCGTGGTCTGGCAACCCGGCGAGCCATGTCGGCTCGACGTTCAATATCACCTCCGGCCCCAGCGGTGCGCCGTGCCCGAACGCGCCTGGTGATCGTTCGCCTAAGAGCCTGCCGTTCGCCCCGTCATTGGCGGCCGGCTCGACGAACATCCAGGCCGGCGCGTTCACGCCGTTCACGACGACGATGAGCCGAGAAGACGGAAACCAGGACCTGCAATCCCTGCAGCTGCACATGCCGCCCGGCCTGTCGGGCACGTTGTCGAGCGTGGAGTTGTGTCCCGAGCCGCAGGCATCCCAGGGGACGTGTGGTCCGAACAGCCTGATCGGCGAGACAACCGTCAGCGTCGGACTGGGCGATAGCCCCTACACCGTCACGGGCGGGAAGGTCTACATCACCGGCCCGTACGAGGGCGCCCCGTTCGGCTTGTCGATCGTCAACCCCGCGAAGGCCGGTCCGTTCGACCTGGAGAGCACTCCCAAGAATCATCCGGCGTGCGACTGCCTCGTCGTCCGCGCGAAGATCGAAGTCGACCCGGCTACGGCGGCGCTCACGATCGCAAGCGATGACACCGGCCCGTACAAGATCCCGACGATGATCGAAGGGATCCCCCTGCAGATCAAGCACGTGAACGTCACGATCGACCGTCCGGGGTTCACGTTCAACCCGACCAACTGCGAGCCGACGGCGATCACAGGCGCCCTGCACAGCACCCAGGGCGCCACCGGCAACCTGAATGTCCCGTTCCAAGTCGCCAACTGCGCCACGCTCGGCTTCAAACCGCAGTTCAGCGCCTCCACCGCCGGCAAGACCTCGCGCAAGAACGGCGCCAGCCTGCACGTCAGGCTCACCTACCCCAAAGCGCCGTCCGGCAGCCAGGCGAACATTCGCTATGTCAAGGTGGACCTGCCGCGGCAGCTGCCCTCGCGCCTGGGAACGCTGCAGAAGGCGTGCACCGACAAGGTCTTCGACGTCAACCCGGCCGGCTGTCCGGCCGCGTCGAGGATCGGGACCGCTACCGCGATCACGCCGCTGCTGCCGGTCTCCCTCACTGGGCCCGTGTACTTCGTCTCGCACGCCGCGGCGAAATTCCCGGACCTGGTGATCGTGCTGCAGGGCTACGGCGTCACCGTCGATCTGCGCGGGGAAACGTTCATCGCCAAAAACGGGCAGACCAGCACCACCTTCCGCACGATCCCCGACGCGCCCGTCGGCCTGTTCGAACTGAACCTGCCACAGGGGCCGTTCTCGGCGCTCGCGGCCCCGTACGGCGTGTGCAAGACCAAGCTGATCATGCCCACCTCGATGATCGCCCAGAACGGCGCCACGTTCAAACAGAGCACGCGCATCAAGGCCAGTGGCTGCCCCAAGGCCAAGAAGAAAGCGCGCAAGGCGAACGGCAAGCGCAAGCAATGACATGGCCGACCCAGCGCTGACAGCGGGCGTGCCGGCGGCCGCTCGCGGGCGGGCGAACGGGAGAGCCGCTCCGCGCGCGATGCGCGAAGGCGCGCGTCCGCCGCGGATAGCCGCGTTCCAGCATTCGCGCATGCTGGCGGCGGCGGCGCAGGCCGCATGCGACAGGGGCGCCGCGAACCTCACCGTCGCCGACGTGGTCGATCGCGCCGGCGTGTCGAGACGCACCTTCTACGAGGCCTTCGGCGACATTCAGGACTGCCTGCGCGCCCTCCTGCGCCAGACTCTCGTCGACGCCGGCGAGCGTGTGCTGCCCGCCTACGAGAACGCTCGAGGCGGCTGGCGCTGGCGCGTCCGCGCCGGGTTGGTCGAGCTGTTGCTGTACTTCGACGAGCAGCCCGACGTCGCGCGGCTGCTCGTCGTCGAGTGGCTCGCCGCCGGGGCCGAGGCGGCCGCCCAGCGCCAACGGTTGCTGCTGCGCCTCGCCGCTGTCGTGCAGGCCGGCGCTCCCGCGGACGAGGACGCCGAGCAGCCGACGATCCTCGCCGAGGCGATCGTGGGCGGCGTGCACTCCGTCCTGTACCGGCGCCTGTCCGAGCCGGACGCCGGCGGCGCGCGGCTGGCCGAGCTCACGAGCCCGCTGATGAGCATGATCGTGCTGCCCTACCTCGGCCGCGCTGCAGCCCGCGCGGAGCTCTCAAAGCCCGCGCCCGAGGCCAGACGCGCGAGTGCCGCACGCGTGGCCAACCCGCTTGCGGGACTCGACCTGCGCCTGACGCAGCGCACCGCCGGCGTGATCGTCGCGATCGCCGCCAACCCCGGCAGCTCCAACCGCGCCGTCGGCGTCGCGGTCGGCGTCGCCGACCAGGGTCAGATCTCAAAGCTGCTGATGCGCTTGCAGCGGCTCGGCCTGCTCGTCAACGACAACGCCGGCAACGCGCGCGGCGGCCCCAACGCCTGGCGGCTCACGCCCACCGGCGAGCTGGTCGCGCAGTCGCTGCGGATCGAGCCGGGCGGCGGCGAGCAGGCGGGTGCCTGAGCTTTCAAATGTGCATCCAAGTTCGTGGCGCCGTGCGCGGGCCGGTCGCCAGAAGCAAGATATACTCGCGTATCGTTAGTATATACTGCTGATATGGCCAAGCATCTGGTGGACATAGATGAGCAGGCTCTGCGCGGTGCACGTGCACAGTTGGGTGCGGACACGATCAAGGACACGGTGAACCGCGCGCTGCGGTTGGCTGCCGAGGATCGCGGCGCCGCGGTCAAGAAGCGTCTGGACGTGCTTGCGCGCGCCGATCTTGCGCCGCGCGAGCGGGCATGGCGCTGACACATCTGCTCGATACGAGCGTTCTCACTCGCCTGGACGAGCCGTCGGTGCGCCAGGCGGTAGAGCCGCCCGCGGCGCAGCGCGGCGAGGTCGCCCGCGCCGGGATCAGTGACCTGGAGATCGGCTTTTCGGCTCGCAACGCGTCCGAGTGGGATCGCCTGATGGACGCTGTGAAGGCCTTCGATCTGGTGGAGACGACCGCCGAGCACGTGCGCCGGGCCAAGCGGGTCCAGCGTCTGCTCGCCGCCGAGCACCAGCGTGGCCGCAAGGTTCCCGACCTGCTGATCGCGGCCGCCGCGGAGACGGCTGGTCTCACCGTGCTGCATTACGACGCCGACTTCGACCTGATCGCATCGGTCACCGGGCAGCCCTGCGAGTGGGTGGTCCCACCCGGCTCGATCGACTGACCGCGCTCAGCCCATCCCCACCGGCTCCGGCTCGCGCTCGGCGGCCGGCGCTCTCGTCGTCGCTGGGGCCTGCGAGGTCACGAAATCCTTCGTGCGCACGAGCGCGAACGCGGCCAACGCTCCGACGAAGGCGACCGCGGCCGCGATCTGCAAGATGTTGGTGAACGCCCCGACGAACTCCGCGCGGCTCGCGTGCCGCACAGCCCCCGCGGCTGCCCCGATGCCGAGGTCGTGTTGGAAGATCGCGCCGAGCGCGGCGATGCCGGTCGCGATCCCGACCTGGCGGAAGGTGTTGTTGGCGCCGGAGGCCATGCCGCTGCGCGCGGGCGGCACCACGCCGACGGCGGCCGAGGCCAGCGGCGGGTTGACAAGGCCGACGCCGATGCCCTGCAGCACGAAGCCCGGGATCAGCGCCGTCCAGCCGGAGGTCGCACTCACCAGCGTCATCGCCAGCAGGCCGCCGGAGACGAACAGCAGCCCGACGCCGAGCAGCAGGCGGATCGGCACGCGCACGCTGAGCTTGCCCGCCAGCGGCGCGACCGCGAACATCAACAGCGTCGTCGGCAGGAAGCGCAGACCGGCCTGCAGCGGCGAGTAGTGCAGCACCTCCTGGATGTACAGGGTCAGGTACAGGAACATCGCGAACGCCGAGCTCGCGAGCGTGAAGGCGACGAGGTTGGCGCCGACGAACGCCGGGCGTTTGAACAGCGACAGGTCGAGCATCGGGCGTGTCTGCGCGCGCTCGGCGAAGACGAACAGGCCCAGCAGCACAGCCGCGCCGCTTAGCATCGCCACCACCTCGGTCGAGCCCCAGCCGAGGGTGTTGCCGCGCACGAGCGCGAACACGAGCAGGAACAGCGAGCCCGAGAAGGTGACCAGGCCCGCCCAGTCCACGCCGGACGCGTCGGGGTCGCGCGACTCGGCCACCTGCGTTAGCGTCAGCACAACCGCGAGCGCGCCGATCGGCACGTTTACGAAGAAGATCCACTCCCAGCCGATCGCCGAGGTGATCACCCCGCCGATCAGCGGACCCGCCGCGACGGCCGCGCCGGTGACCGCGCCGAAGACGCCAAACGCCGTGCCGCGCTCGCGACCCTGGAACGCCTGCGCGATCAGCGCCAGCGAGGTGGCGAACATCAGCGCGCCGCCGACGCCCTGCACCCCGCGGGCGAGGTTGAGCATCAGCGGCGTGGTCGACAGGCCGCACACCGCCGAGGAGGCGGTGAACACGACCAGCCCGATCGTGAACAGCAGCCGCCGCCCGAACAGGTCGGCGAGCGCGCCGCCGGTCAACAGGAACGCCGCCAGTGTCAGCGAGTAGGCGTCGACCACCCACTGCAGGTCCTGGAAGTTTGATTGCAGCGCGTGCTGGATCGAGGGCAGCGCGACGTTGACGACGGTGATGTCCAGCAACAGCATGAAGATCGCCACGCTGACGGCGATCAGTGTCCACCACTTGCGCTCCATCACACAGACCCTAGCGAGGCCGTCGCGGACACTCGGTTGGCCGTCGCAAACCCGACTGTGAACTCCTCGGGGCCGGGTGAAGGCTCACACGTGCGCCAGCGCGTCCAGCTCGCGCAGGCGCTCCTGTACGCGGCCGCGCGTCTGCAGCAGCTCCTCGCGCAGCTTCGCGAGCTCCTGGGCGCGGTGGTCGACCAGCTCCAGCTGGCGGTCGATGTGACCCTGTGCCTCTAGCAGCAGCTCGCGGCGGCGCTCGGGGTGGACGTCCTCGCGGCGTAGCTCGGCGCGTACCGAGGCGCGCGCCTCCTCGGCGGCGAGCAGATCCTTCAGCTCCTCCAAGCTGACGCCGAGCAGCTCCTTTAGGCGGATCACCTCGCGCAGGCGCTCGACCTCGGCCGGGCTGTACAGTCGATGGCCCCCCGACGGGCGCTCTGGCGCCTGCGGCAGCAGGCCCAGCTCCTCGTAGTAGCGGATCGTGCGCGGGGTGGTGCCGGCGAGCTTGGCGACGTCGCCGATGCGCAGGCTCGTCGTGGTGGGATCGCTCAGCGGGTGGATACCGGCTCCGCCTGTTCTTGCGGGGGGCGACCCCCTATACGCGCGCGCAAGCGCGCGCCCTCCCCATACATCTGAGCGCTTGTGCCGGCGGCGTGGGACGGTCGCAGCAGGCACACGAACGCCCCGATCACCGAGGTAGCCGCTAGGACCCACAGGGCGACGTGCATGTTGGCGATGAACGGCGCCAGCTTTTGCTCGGAGAGGCCCCGCGTCACCCCTGAGAAGACGGCGAACAGGGTCGACTTGGGGATCGAGGAGGTCACGATCGCCAGCACGAACGCGATCGACAGCACCGCGCCGGTGTTCTGCACCAGCGTGCGCGCTCCCGCCGCCACGCCGCGGCGCTTGGCCGGGACGACGCCCATCATCGCGGCCGTGTTCGGGCTGTTGAACATCCCCGAACCCACGCCCACCAGCGCCAGCCAGATCATGCTCTGCCAGTAGGGGGTGTGTACCTGCAGGGTCGTCATCGCGGCCAACCCGGTTGCCGTCACGAGCATCCCGCCGGCGGCCAGGCTGCGCGAGCCGTGGCGGTCGGCGTAGACGCCGGCGAGGGGAGAGGCGACCAGCATTCCCAGCGCCAGCGGTATCAGCTTGACGCCGGCCGTAATCGGGTCGTCGGACTGGGCGCCCTGGAAATAGAACACGAACAGGAACATCAGCGCGAATCGCGCCAGCCCGTTGATGAAGGCGGCGCCGGTGGCGGCGGCGAACAGGCGGTCCTCGAAGATCGAGAGGTCGAGCATCGGCACGCGCGTGTGGCGCTCGATGTACACCCACAGCGGCAGCAGCACCGCCGCGCACGCGAGCCCGCCGATCACGACCGGGTTGCCCCAGCCCGACAGGCCCCCCTTGGAGACGCCGAGCACGAGGCCGGTGAGGCCGACGATGAAGGTGACGGTGCCGAGCGAGTCAAAGCCACGCACCTGGTCGGGCTTGGCCAGCTCGCGCAGCACCAACCCTCCCCACAGCGCGCCGAGCAGAGCCAGCGGGACGTTGAACCAGAACACCCACTGCCAGGAGATCGCAACCAGCGCCCCGCCGAGCACCGGGCCGAGCACGAGGCCGACCGCGGCGATCATGGTGTTGGCGCCCATCGCCAGGCCGAGCTGCTCGCGCGGGAAGGCGTCGGTGACGAGCGCCGCCGCGTTGGCGAACAGGAACGCCGAGCCGATCCCCTGCAGCACGCGCCAGCAGATCAGCATGGTCGCGTCGGTGGCGAAGCCGGCGCCGAGCGAAGCGACGGCGAACAGCAGGAAGCCGCCGACATAGGCGCGCTTGCGCCCGAACAGATCGCTCAGCCGGCCCGCCGTGAGCACGAGCACGGTGGCGGCGATCAGGTAGGCGAGTATCACCCACACGAGCGCCAGCAGACTGGTGTGCAGCGAGCGCTCGAGGCTCGGCAGCGCGATGATCAGCGTCCCCGAGTTGGTGGCGGCCAGCAACATGCCCAGACTGGTGCAGGACAGGGCCCACCACTTGTAGTTGCGATGGTCGGAGTGGACGCCTACGCGTCTCGAATGTGAACTTGACGTGAACGTAAGGATAAGGATAGCAGGAGCCTGGCGGCTCCTGTGCTTGGGTGCCCGCTGCTACAACGAGGCGATGCTCGCGAAACGGAAGTCGATGCAGGACGACGCGCCCCGCCCAGATGGGAAGACCGAGGAGCAGTGGCGCGCCGAGCTGACGCCAGAGCAGTACGAGGTCCTGCGCCGCGCGGGGACCGAGGCGCCCTTCACGGGCGAGTACGTCTACAACAAGGACAGCGGCTCCTACCGCTGCGCCGGCTGCGGCACCGATCTGTTCGGCTCGGACACCAAGTTCGAGTCGGGCACGGGCTGGCCGAGCTTCACCGAGCCGGCCGTCGCCGAAGCGGTCGAGCTGCGACCCGACAACAGCCTGCTCATGCGCCGCACCGAGGTTGTTTGCCGCCGTTGCGGAGGGCACCTCGGTCACGTCTTCGACGACGGTCCCGGGCCGACCGGCCAGCGCTACTGCATCAACTCGGCAGCGCTGGCGTTCCAGCCGGAGCCGGGCTCCGAGCGCTGACGCGACCGCGCTGACGGACCGCGCTGACGGACCACGCTGACGGACCGCGCTGACGGACCGCGCTGACGCCGTCGGCTCGGCTGCGCTGCCCGACGCTTGCGAGAGGGCTTAACCTCTGAGCAACCGATGGTGATGCAGGAACAGTCCAAGCGGCTCGCCCAACCGCTGCAATGGACACGCGCTGGTCGCCTGGCGGTGATCGTCACCGTGGTCGTGCTCGCGGTCGGCACGGTTGTGGCGGTGGTCGCCTCGACAAAAACGGAAACGCTCGCTCCCGGCTGCATTCAGGTGACCTTCGCCAGCACTCTCGGCGCGGCGGAGGCGCACCCTTGCGGCGCCCGCGCACGTGAGGTCTGCGCCAACCCTGCGGAGAACCCCGGACTGGCCGAACACGGCAGGTTGCGCGACGCCTGCCGGCGCGCGGGGCTGCCCTACGCCACCGGTTAGACAGATGTCGAAAGAGGCCGGCCGATGGTTGGCCACGGCTCCCTGGCATCCCGCCCGCTCGCAGGCTTTGATGCATCCGCGGGAATCTTGCTTGCGTCCGCGATTGCGGCCGCAGGCGTAAAAGCAGAACTACAGACAGACAGGAATGGAGGCGCATGTCCATCTTGGCAACAGCTGAATGGCTCGCATACCCATCGTGGCTCAACCCGGGCGACAACGCCTGGCAGATGACGGCGGCGACGCTCGTCGGTCTGATGAGCGTCCCGGGACTTGCGGTGCTCTACGGCGGTGTGATGCAGAAGCGCTGGTCGGTCAACAGCATGATGCTCACGTTCGTCGCATTTGCGCTCGTGCTGGTCGCATGGTGCCTGTGGGCGTTCAAGATGGGCTTCGGAACGCCGATCGGCAAAGGCACCGGTTTCTTCGACACCTTCGTCGGCAAGCCCGGCAGCATCCTCGGGCATGTCGGCGAGGAGGGCGAAGCGCTGATCCCATCGATAAAAACCGGGCCGCCGTTCCACTTCCCGATGGCGACCCTGGCGTACTTCCAGTTCGTGTTCGCGGGGATCACGCCGATCCTGATGCTGGGCTCGGTGCTCGGGCGGATCAACTTCAAGGCGTGGATACCGTTCGTGCTGCTGTGGATCACGGCGGTGTACACGGTCAACGCGTTCCTGATCTGGGGCGGTGGCTTCTTCGCCGCGCACGGCGCCCTGGACTACTCGGGTGGTTACGTCATCCACCTGGCGGCCGGTATCTCCGGCTTCGTCGCGGCGGCGGTGATCGGGCCGCGCCTGCAGCGAGACCGCGAGGTCGACGCGCCGAACAACCTGTTGATGGTGGCCTGCGGCGCCGGTCTGCTGTGGCTCGGCTGGAACGGCTTCAACGGTGGTGACTCCTACTACGCCGGCGCGAACGCATCGGCGGCGGTGCTCAACACGAACCTGTGCACCGCGGTTGCGATGCTCGTGTGGATCGGCTGGGACTACGCCTTCCGCGACAAGCCGTCGCTGATCGGCTCGGTCAACGGGATGATCACGGGCCTCGTGTGCATCACGCCCGCCGCCGGATTCGTCAACGGCTGGGGAGCGGGCGCGATCGGGATCATCGGCTCGACG
>DATAQR010000136.1:0-27426 GCA_036264565.1 Solirubrobacteraceae bacterium
GACAACCGGACAGCGGGGGTGGCTTGAAGAACAACTCGCCGCCGCCCATGGGCGGGGGCTCCCGGTGGTCGTGATCGCCGCCACGCCGCTGCAAAGTATCAAGGAAGGCGAATCCGTCGCCGCGCTGCTCGCGAGCTCGGAAGTGCTGGCGGTGTTCACAACTAGCGAACGGCGACTTGACGAACGCCACCTCGTCCCCGAAGACCCTGGCCCTGGAGCGCCTCAGATCCCCGAGTACGAGGGCGCCTCGCTGGGCTACCAGAAGCCGCAGAATGACGGCGTGAAGTGGTACTTCGTCTCGGCCGACACGCAGGCCCGCGAAGTCCACGTCGCCGCGGTGCCCGTGATCGGCTCGCTCGCGCTCAAGCCGCTGAACGGGCTGAGCGTCGCCAGGAGCCTGACACTGCAGTTCGAAGCGATCGCCCGCCGTCCGCCGGGCACCCTCGCCACGATCGCCGGGCGCTCAGAAGAACCGAGCGAACCGGGCGAACCGTTCCCCGGCTATGACAACTACGTCGAAATCCCGGCGCCGAGCTGCGGGTCTAGACCGTGCGTGCAGCCCAGTTACGTTTTTGCCAGCTCAGACCCGACGATCGGCAGCTTCGTCGAACCCAGCGGACCGGGCTCGCCGCTTCCCAAGCTGGGCGCGGATGGACACCCGCTCCCGTCTTCTAGTTCGGGGCTGTTCTGTGCGTACAACTCAGGCACGACCACGGTTTCGATCACGACCGGCCTGCTCAGCTATTCGCTGCCTGTGACAGTCAGGCCCGGCGGCTTCGGCTCGCCCTGCGGCACCGTCCACCGGGCCGGCGTCGGTGAAGTGATCAGAGTCCACACCGCCCGGACGCAGAGTCGGTTGGGCGGCGCCGCGGCGCCGCCTCCGCCGCCGCCCGCGCTCGCCGGCAAGCTCCCGGTGGGGCTGGTCTCGGTTCCCCCGCCCACGCCGGCGCCCGCGCCCGCGCCCGTGGTGCCCAAGCCGGCGCCGCCCGCGCCGGTGGCGCCCAAGCCGCCGCCCGCGCCGGTGGAAGCGCCCCTGCCGGCGCCGATCGAAAGCGTGGCGGCGCCGCTGACGATCCTGCCGGCGGCCACTCCGCCCGTCGAGCCGATACCGCCGGGGGCCGGCGGCTACGCCCAGAGCCCGTCGGCAGCCGAGCGCAAGGAGAAGGCTCGCAAGCAGGCAAGCCAGTCGGCTTTCTCCACCCGTCCGGCCGGCACGAGCGGCGCGGAATGGTTCTACGTGGCCGTCGGCTTGGCGACGATGCTGGCGCTGCTGCTGAGCGCACGCGGGCTGCCCATGGGACCGCGACCCCGCCCCGCCTGGCTCGATCGCACCGGCGCGGCGAATGAGCGGCGGCGCGTCAAACGGAAGCTGCGGTAGGCGCCCGGGTTCAAAATCCGGCGCCCCGACTATTTGAGGCTTACGCTTGTCCGTCAGAGCGATCGCGATCCAGCGTGACCTTGCTCTGCATATGGGTCACAGTGCTGAACTGAACCGCCGTCAGCTCAGGACGCTGATGACGGTCTTCCGCGTTGGGGCTATTCTGCTGGTGGTCGAGGTGCTGGCGTGGGTTGTGGCCCTCCTCGCTCAGGGATAGACTGTGGACATGTCCGGCAAGCCCGCTCCGAAACCGTCCCCGCCCGCGCCTCCGCGCCCGGAGCCGGTGCGTCCTAGCCCGATGGTTGGCGAGACGCGCGGCGGCACCGGTTCAAGTCGTTAGCGCCAAGCGTCTCATGCAGGCGCCCGACCTGGTGGCGCCGCGCCGACGTTCCTTGCCGGGGAGGGGGCGCCTGTCGGCGGCCGCGGTGAGGATCGCCTCGCGCTCCTGGGAGGAGAGTGTGCCCGCGCGTTGTGCCTCCCTGACGATGCCCTGGATCAGGTGAGCGGCGAAGCGGCACACGTCGAGCATGACCGCGTCCTCATCGAAGGCGACGGAGACCCAGATCGGCGCGGTCGTGCCGTCCGGACTACTCCGCGACACTGCTTGTCGCCGGCAGCGGGCATAGCGGCGGCGCGTCAAACGGAAGCTGCGGTAGACGCACGGTTCAGTTAACCCGGCGCGGCTCAGCGGGCGAGGGTCTCGATTTCTTGCGCGTAGATCTTGGCTTGTGCATCCAGCGCGCGGCGCGGTTTGCCATGTCGCGGAGGACTTCCAGGGTGGTGTTCTCCTGTGGGCCGGCGGTTGGTCGTGTCCGCATCCCTGTGAGGCGCTCAGCCTTTGCGGCGCTCCTGGCGGCGTGGGCACCGCGACAAGGGCCGTGCGCTCGACCGGATCGTCGGCGCATACGCATTGCGGTCGGAGAATCGTCGCCTCCCGTCGGGATCATCTCCGCCGACTTCGAAACAGGAGCGCTTGTTCTGAGTTCATCGGGCCTAGCTCTGTCCGCACACGGACCTTCGATTATGTCTGACACAACTGATAAACTCTCAGGATCGAGCTTGCGATTTGCGCGAGCTGCGACGCGTCATCGTGTATCGAAGGACAGCATCCGTCATGTCATCTCCAACTACAGCCTCCGATTCGAGGAGTCGCCGCCAGCGGGTCGCGATGGCGTACCGGACACGCGGATCGTCTTTCTCGGCCACGATCAGCAGGGAAACCCATTGGAGGTCATGGTCGTCGAGCTGCCAAACGGCGGGTTGCTTGTGATCCACGCTATGTCGTTGCGCGGCAAGTACAGGCAGCGGTACGAGGAGGCCAACAGATGACGAAGATCAAGACGCTCGCCGGTACTGAACTCTCCGAGGAGGACATCGAGGCGTTGGCCGACGAGGCCGAACGCGGTTATGACCTCGACAAGGCCACCAAGGTCACGGTCGGACGCCCGTCGCTCGGAACCAAGGGAGCCTCACCGCGCGTTCAAGTACGCGTAGATCCCAAGCTCGCCAAGGCGCTCAAGGTGCGCGCCCAGGCCGAGCATTGCTCTGTCAGCGAGATCGCGCGCACAGCTCTACACGAATACCTAGACCGCGCCGCATAACCCGGCGACGGTTGCCAAACCGTGCACGAAACCGCGCACCATTCAGCGAATCCCCAGCGCCAGAGCCAAGCACCGCCAAATCGCCCCGATTGAAATGCCGGTCGCCTCACGAGGCTGCCCGGAGCCTCGGAGGCCCTCGAAATCCATTGCAGGGCTGTGGATTCGGGGGCTTTGAGGTCGATAGAGTCGCGTCGCAACCGTGTTTGACAAACGGATTTCTCTGAACTGGAGACACTCGCCGGCGGCACGTGGCAGCTGAGCAGCATTGCGGTCGGAGAATCGTCGCCTCCCGTCGGGATCATCGGTGAGTACCTCCTCCCAAGAAAGCCTGTTCTAGAAAGCAGCTTATGTCTGACAAAAGTGCTAGAGTGTCTAATGTGAGCGTGCGATTCGCGCGTTCTGCAACCAAGCATCGCATCTCCAAGGAGAGCATCCGTCACGTAATGGTCCACTACAGAGCCCGATTCGAGGAGCCGCCGCCTGCCGGGAGTAAACGTTACGAGGAGGCCGCAAAATGACCGAGTTCAGGACCGCCGGTGGCGATGTTCTCACCGATGAGATCATCGAGGAACTCGCCGATGAGGCTGAGCGTGGCTACGACCTATCGAAGGCCACGCAGGTCACCTATGGCAGGCCGTCGCTCGGGCGTTGCCGGCGTCTCCCCACGAGTATAGGTACGGGTAGACCCAGAGTTGGCCGACGCGCTTAAGGCCCGCGCAAAGCAGGAGCATCGCTCCGTCAGCGAGATCGCGCGCACAGCGTTGCACGAATACCTTGACCGCGCCGCCTAACCGCACGATGCCGTCGTTGGCGGCGCCCATCCTCGGTGGCGAATGAGCAAGAGTCAGACCGTCGAGGCAGAAGTGTTCGTAGAGCAGATGGCACCAACCGCAGGGGTGTCTACGAAAGCCGAGGCAAGTCAATCTTGCTGCAATCTTGCTACATTGATGTCGTGTCATCTCCCGCCCTAGCTCCTCAGCCTCTGATCCGAGAGGCCGTCTACCTGCACGAGATAGCGCAGCTGACAGACGCCGACATCGCTCGCGCGACAGGTGTGGCCCGCAGCACAGCTCGGGCGTGGCTCGCGCACACACGCTCTCCGACGGGGGAGAGGGCGGAGCGGTTGATCGAGCTGTCCGCGCTAGTGGAGCGCTTGGCGCGTGTGATGGAGCCTTCTTACATCGCTGTGTGGCTGCGCAAGCCGGTGCCGGCGCTCGCGGAGCTCAAGCCCATCGATGTCATCGCCGGCGGCGACTACATGCGAGTGGCCGAGCTGGTGTCGGCGCTCGAAGAGGCTTCTTTCTCGTAGGCCCTGTCGTCGTGGCGTCGGTTGTCCAGCGCGTGTCGGCTGCGGGTTCATGGTGGCGGCACACGCCTCACGGCGCCGACCCTCTATGGCTTGCCGCGCCGCCGTCCAGTGGCCGTTGGCAGCGGGGAGCCAGCGTGGCGGCGATCTATCTCGCGGACGACGAACAGACAGCGTGGGCCGAGTGGTATCGACTGCTTGCGGAGATCTCGATCCCGCCCACCCACGGTATGCCACGGGACCTATGGCGTTGGACGATCGCTGTGAACGACATTGCCGACCTCTCGACGCCCGCCAAGCTCGCGAAGCTCAATCTTCCCGTTCCCATGCCGAGCCGGCAGACCTGGTCTGCCTTCCAAGCCGCCGGTGAGGATCTATATCGAAAGGGCTATCGCGGTGTCCTCTATCCGAGTGCGGCTCGCCCCGATCATCAGGCGCTCTGCTTGTTCCGTGAGAACATCGTCATTCCGGGCGCTGATCCGGTGCGTCCCCCGACTACATACCGTGATCCGCCCGCGCCCCCGACGGGATTGCGCACCTGAGACGTACGGTACGCCCAAGGTTCCATTCAGGGTTCCAATTTGAGCGAATCGCAGCCGACCTGAGAACACCGAGGGCCGCTGCGCCACTGCCTACGCCCCCTGTTGCGGGAGGCCGCACACCCCCTGCGCCACGCTGAGCACGAACGCCGCCAGCTTGCGCGTCACCGCCGGTTGCCCGGGCGAGTTATCGGCGAAGTTGACGGCGCCGTCCTGATCGCGCACGTAGTAGGAGAGCACCGAACCCTGCGCCGCCGGGAACGATTCGCGCCGCGATGCCGGACCATGCAGGTCTTCCTGGATCACGCGCGCTTCGATGATCTGCGGATCGCTGAGGCGGCGCGGCGCGGGGTGGGCGGGGTTCGGATTGCACTGCACCACGCCTTCTTCGTTGACCAGCATCGTCAGCTTCGCCCCGGGCGTGCCGCCGGAGCGGTAAACGATGAACAGGTCGGGCGAGAGCACACCGCCACAGCCGGCGACGAACAGCGCGCCCGCCGACGCAACGAGCGCAAGTGGACGACACATGCGCAACACCCCCCTTTCACGCAACACCCCCCCTTTGCGCAATACCCCCCCTTTGCCCAACACGTCTCCCTCGCGGCGCCTCACGCCACCACCGCCACGCCGCCCCTACGGGGGTCGCCGGCGCCGAGCAGCTCCTCGCCGCGGCGCTGCACCGCCTGGACGCCGCCGAAGAACATGTTGAGGTCGTGGAAGCGCACCACCTCGCGCTCGACCACCCCCGTGCGCTCGAGCTCCAGTCCGGGCTCGTGGTAGACGATCCCGCCCTCGAAGTGCACTCTCGGCGCGCGCACCGCTTCCTGCGCAGAGAGGCCGCGATCGACCACTCCCACGATCGTTTGCAGGATCGCCGAGCGGATGCGGTTGGAGCCCGCGCTACCTAGCACCAGCTCCACCTCGCCAGCGCGCATCACGACCGACGGGGCCATCATGCTCGGCATCCGCCGGCCGGCCGGGTGGGTGTGAAAGCCCAGTGGCGAGAGGTCCTCCTCTCCCATCACGTTGTTCAGGTGGATCCCGGTGCCGGGGACAACCACCCCGGAACCCTCGCCATTTGTGCACGTGACCGAACAGGCCGCGCCGCGACGGTCCAGCACGGAGATGTGGGTCGTGGAACCAAGCCGGGAAGACAGGAAGCGCGCCAAAAATCCATCCTCTGACAGGCCCTGGACAAACTCGGGCGTACGCTCTTGCTGCGCCGCTTCCATCGCGCCAACCACCGCCTCCAGCGTCGGCGGCGCCGGCTGAGCGTCGAGCAGGCCCAAGGCGTAGGCGATCAGGGCGCCGCCCGCCGATGGAGGAGGGTTGGTCAAGACCTCGCGGTCGCGATAGGCGATGCGCAAGGGCTCGCGCACGATCGCCCGGTAGTCAGACAGCTCCTCAGGGCGGATCGAGCCGCCGCGCTCGGCCAGCCAGGCGCACACCGCGGCCGCGATGTCGCCCTCGTAGAACGGCGTCGCCCCATCGCGCCCGAGCCGCTCGAGCGCATCGGCCAGCTCGGGGTTGGCCAGCCGTTCGCCCTCTTTGAGCAAGGCCCCCCTTGGCGCCCACAGCGCGGCGCACTCCGGCGTCGAGCGCAGCAGGTCGCCGAGGATCTTCACGATGTAGGCCTGCCCGCCGTTCAGCGGCGTCCCCTCGCGTGCAAGCCTCGCCGCCGGCGCCGCCAGCTCGGACAGTGCGATCGTGCCCCAGCGCGCCACCGCCTCGCATACGCCTGCCGGCGTGCCGTAAACGCCACACGAGGCCGGGCCGATGTAGAAGACCTGCACCGCGTCGCCGAAGGACACGTCGACCGCTTCCAGCTCGGCGGCACTGCCATCTTGCGTGCGCGTCGGGGCTTGCACGAAGAAGTCCAGCAGAGCCGGCTCTTGGTCGGGGCCAGCGACAAGCATGTACCCACCCGCGCCCAGCCCCGTCAGCAGCGGCTCGGCCGCGAACGACGTGAGCATCGCCGCCACCGCCGCGTCGACCGCGTTACCTCCTTCGCGCAGCACGTCTGCCCCCGCCTGCGCGGTCAGCGGATGCCCGGCCGCAACAACTCCCCTCTTAGCAGCGCTCATAACGCCAGTCAGATTGACACGAGCGCCCACTCAAGGCGTTCGTGAGGGCCCTAAAAGTTCGGAATGAACTCGGGGACTTCGCGATCGCTTACGGAGAGGCCCCCTCTGCGTGGCTCGCGGCCGCCCCGCTCCCGCTCGCGCGGCGAAGAACTTGTGCGCTTCACGCGCGGCTCGCCGGCCGGCTCGCGCAGTTGCGGGCGCGACGTCGTGGCGCCGTAGCCCGTGGCGACGACGGTGACCCAGACCTGATCCTCTAGCTTCTCGTCGACCATCGCGCCGAAGATGATGTTGGCGTCGGGGTGAGCCGCCTCGGAGACCGCCTTAGCGGCCTCATTGACCTCCCACAGCGACAGGTCGCGACCGCCGGTGATCGACAGCAGGATCGAGCGCGCGCCCTCCATCGAGGTGTCAAGCAGCGGCGAGGAGGCCGCCGCGACCGACGCCTCTACGGCGCGGTTCTCGCCCACACCCATGCCGATCCCGAGCAGGGCGCTGCCGGCGTCGGACATGATCGTGCGCACGTCGGCGAAGTCGAGGTTGATCAGGCCCGGCAGGGTGACGAGGTCGGAGATGCCCTGCACGCCCTGGCGCAGCACGTCGTCGGCGACGCGGAAAGCCTCGACCATCGCGGTCTGCTTGTCGAGCACTCCCAACAGGCGGTCGTTGGGGACGACGATCAGCGTGTCGACCTCCTCGGCCAGGGCAACCACGCCCTCATCTGCGGCGGCGGCGCGGCGCGATCCCTCGAAACCGAACGGCTTGGTCACGATCGCGACCGTCAGCGCACCGATTTCGCGGGCGATGCGCGCGACGATCGGAGCGGCGCCCGTGCCGGTGCCGCCACCCGCGCCCGCGGCGATAAAGATCATGTCCGAGCCCTTCAGCAGCGCCTTGATGCGGTCGTAATCGTCCATCGCGGCCTGGCGGCCGACGTTCGCGTCAGAACCGGAGCCCAGGCCGCGCGTGAGCTCGGCGCCGATGTGCAGGGTGATGTCGGCCGTGGACTGCTGCAGCGACTGCAGGTCGGTGTTGACAGCCAGGAACTCGACGCCCTCGACCTCGGCCTCGACCATGCGGTTGACGGCGTTGGTACCGGCCCCGCCGACGCCGACGACGCGGATTACCGGCTGGGTGGGCGGCAGCGCCTGTCCGAACGGGGGGCGCTCCTCCTGCGCATAGTGATCCTGCTCGTAGTGCTCCCGCATCGGCGGCGTCTGACGCGCGTGCGCGGCCACGCGCGCGTGCTCGGCCGGGCGATCCAGCACGGAGTCGGGGATCTCGGAGGAGAATGCGTGGCGCAGCCGCTCCTGCGGGGAGGGCACCCGAGTGTCCGGTTCCTGCTCGGCGGGCGTGCGCAGGGACGGGTGCGGAGCTTCCCGCGCGGGCGTCTCGGGCGCAGGCTGGGCTTGTGCTGCCGGCGTCGAGGCCTGCTCGTCGGCGTCGGAAGCGCGGTCGTTGCCGTGCGCGGAGGTCGCGGCCGGTCCTGCCTCCTTCTCCAAATCCTCGGTCTTGCGAAACAGCGCGGCCAGCGGGCCTTCCCTCATAGAAGCCCGTTTAGGCGCGGCCATTTGCCAAGACCTCTTTCGCCAAGTCGCGGTAGGACTGCGCGGCGACGCCCTCGGGCTCGTACTTGAGCACCGACATGCCCTTCACAGGGGCCTCAGCGAAGCGGACGGTCTTGCGAATCCGCGATGCGAACACGCGGTCGCCGAAGTTCTCCTCGAGGATCTCGATCGCCTCCTTGGCGTGGATCGTGCGCGAGTCGACCAATGTCGGGAGGATACCCTCGATGTCCACGTCCGGATTGAGATTCTCACGAATCATCGCCAGCGTGTTCTGCAACTGGATCAGGCCCCGCATCGACAGGTACTCGCATTGCACGGGGACAATAACCTTGTCGGCGGCGGTAAGAGCGTTAATGGTCAAGAGGCCCAGCGACGGCGGTGTATCGATGCAGATGAAGTCGTAGTCCTCGCGGATCGGCTCGAACGCCTTCTGCAGGGAGCGCTCGCGGCCGATCATCGTCGACATCGCGATCTCGGCGCCGGCCAGGTCGATCGAGGCGCAGGCGACGTCGATCTCGCGTTTGCGGACCACCTCGCGGATCGTCGCCTTCTGGACCAGGACGTCGTACATCGACAGCTCGAGCGTGTCCGGGTCGATGCCTTGGGACATCGTCAGGTTGCCCTGCTGGTCCATGTCGACGCACAACACGCGATGGCCCTCCTCCGCGAAAGCGGCGGCGAGATTGAGCGTCGTGGTGGTCTTGGCCACCCCGCCCTTCTGATTGGCGAACGCGATGACCTTGGCCCGGGCGGTCACTGTGGGGCTCCGATCGATTGTTGATACGTCGTCGGGGCGTTATTCGCAAGCTCAGGCGCTATTCCTGCTCCCTATATGGGGGATGTTTGGCGTACCCGCGGCGCTTCTCGGGTGCCTGCACGTCCCGGCGCCGATGAGAGACCGAATGCGTGCGCGTGCGTTGCACCTACGATCCCCGGCGTGGTTGCGCGACACACCCCGCTCACGGAGCGTCTGGACGGCGTGCAGGTGTGCGTGTGCGTGGGGCCCGGCGGCGTCGGCAAGACGACCGTATCAGCGGCGATCGGGCTCGGACTGGCCGCGCGCGGGGAGAAGGTCGTGGTCGTCAGCATCGACCCCGCCAAGCGGCTGGCCAGCGCGCTCGGACTGGACAAGCTGCCGGGCGAGCCGCACCGGATCGACTCCGAAGAGTTCCGGGGCGAGCTGTGGGCGATGGTGCTCGATTCCAAGCGGACGTTTGACGGGCTGGTGGACAAGCTCGCGCCCGATCAGAGCACCCGTCAAGAAGTGCTCTCCAACCGCATCTACCGCGAACTGTCCTCGGCCGTGGCCGGCTCGCAGGAGTTCACAGCGATGGCCAAGCTGTACGAGCTCCATCGCGAGGGCGGCTGGGACACGATCGTGCTCGACACTCCCCCTTCGCGTAACGCGCTCGATTTTCTCGACGCACCCGAGCGACTGACGCGCTTCCTGGACGGGCGCGCACTGAGGCTGCTCTCGGCGCCGGGCGGACTGGCGCGCGGCGTGCTCGGGCGCGGCGCCGCCGTCGTGTTCGCGCTGCTATCGCGCCTGACCGGCGTGGATGTCGTCGGTGAGCTGTCCGGCTTCTTTCGCTCGCTCTCGACGCTCACCGACGGCTTTCGCGACCGCGCGCACGGCGTGCAGCGACTGCTCCGCGACGAGCGCACGCGTTTCTTGATCGTGACCTCGCCCGAGCAGGAGCCTGTCCGCGAGGCCGTCTTCTTGGCAGAGCAACTCGAGCGTGAGGGGATGCATCTGGGCGGACTGATCGTCAACCTCGTGCACGACATCGGCCTGGACGGCCGCGGCGTCGCTGAAGTAGCAGCGATGCTCGCGCCCGAGCTGGGCGAGGCGCTCGCGGCACGTGTTGCGGCGAATCTCGGCGACTTCGACGTGTTGGCGCGACGCGACGCTAAGAGCGTTCAGGCGCTCGCGCGCGAGTTGGGCGAAGCGGATCCGCTGCTCGTACGCCACCTAGACGGCGACCCGCAGGACCTCAGCGGGATCGCCCAGGTCACCGAGCTCTTGTTCAGATAAAGCCTGTTGCTCTGCAGCGACCTCGTCGTGGGCCGACTGCTCAGACGCGCCGTGCGCATCCGCAGATAGCAGGATCTCGTCGGCCAGCCCTGCCAACTCTGGGCGCAGGTGGCCGCAGATGACATCGCGTAGCAACGCGCGCAGGTGGTCGGCCAGGTCGCGCGCTACGGCGAGACCGCCGGCACGCTCGACCGCGCCGACGACGATCGCTTCGCGCTCCAGCTCGATAGCGGCCAGAGTGCGCTCGGCCAGCTCGGAATGCCGCTCCGGTGTGGCGCACAACGCCGCCAAGCGCCCGGCCAGCAGGCCGTCGGGGGCGCCGCCGATCGGAGATCGATACCCCACTCGGGGCACGCGGTGGGATCCCCGATCGGCCTGCTCCAGCTCGGACGGGCCGCCGAGCAACGCACGCAGAGCCAGCAGATGGTCGCTGAGGCCTTCGTACTCGGATATCCGGTCGCAGCCGAGCTCGAAGCGCCGCAACGCCCACGCGATCGGACTGGCGTGTGGAGCGCGGCGTGAGACCAAGTTGCAGAACGCCCGCAGCTCGTCCTCCTGCTCGGAGGTGACGAGCAGAATCCCGTGGGGGTGTCCGCCGGAGCCGAGCGCAAGCGTGTTCCACTCACCTTCGCCCGCGCGCGCCCAGGCGCGCTCGCCGAGCGAGATGCGACCGTCGCCGAACAGGCGCAGGGCGCGCAGCAGCTCGCGCACGACCTCGACACCGTCGGCCACACCCTCGGCGCTGGAAGGGGCATCCGTGGTGGTGTAGAGCACGAGCAGGTGTTGAGCGCACTCGCGCCCGCCGGTCAGGCCGCCACCACTGCCGCGCCCGCCGACCCGGAGCGCCTGCTCGGGCGCGCCCTGAAGCGCGTCAGGCTGAGCGATCGACAGACCCCGCGTCAGGTGGATCTCCGGCGAGGAGATTGCCAGACCGTGCAGCGCCGCCACCAGCGTGACCTCGCCGGCCTTCGGCAGTGAGCTGCCGTCGAGGCGCTCTAGCGCGCGCTCCATGCGCTCGGAGTTTTCGACTATCCAGGAGGGATCGAAGTCGGTCTGTTGCTCGAACACTTCGCAGAGCAGGGCGAGCAGCGCGGCGTCAGCCTGCCGCTCACCACGTCGGGATGCATCCTGGCCACGGGCCAGCAGGTAACGGTCGAGCGTGTCGCACTGCTCCAACAGAGCAGCCGCCGGGGGGTAAGCGTCGAGCCGGCGCAACTCAGAGAAGCGCTCGGCGATGAACGCGTCGGTGAGCGAGCGGTAGCAGTACAGCGACGCACCGCGCATCCGTGCACTGCGCGTCTCCAGGTCAAACGGGACCTCCTGGCCAGCGAGTACGTCGGCGTGCAGATGAGCAGCCGCCTGCTCCACGAAGGCCGAGAGAGCCGTTTGCAGCTGAACCGAGCGCACAGGTCGCAGACTTCGCCGGGCGCCTCGACGCTCCTTCCGGCGCAGCGCCTGTTGCGATCGATCCAAGTTGGCGCGTACCCGCGGCGCTGGCCGCCGCTGCGCGACTACGCCACTACCAGCTCGCCGCCGAGAGCGGCCTTGGCGGCATCGACACAGTCGAGGCCCAGCCAGCGCTCGCCGTAGGCGCGCATGTCTTCGACTATCGGCAGTAGTGCCAGGCCCTTGTCGGTCAGCGCATACTCCACCCGTGGCGGCACCTCGGCGTAGGTGTGGCGCTCGACGATGCCCTCCTCCTCCAGAGCACGCAGGCGCAGCGAAAGAGTGCGCGGCGAGATCCCTGCCAGCGAGCGTTCCAGCTCGCAGAAGCGCGAGCAGCCCTCGGCCAGGTCGCGCACGAGCAAGAGCGTCCACTTGCCGCACACGATCTCGGCGGTGCGGCAGACAGGACAGCTCTCATCGACGGCCATTTCAACCGTTACTTTACCAACTGAAGTATCGGAGAAGACATCCGCAAGAACAGAACCTCGCTGAGCGCCGACTCGCTGTTCGAGTTCGCCTGCCACACCGTCGAGAACCGCATGCTCAACGGCGGGGCCGGGAAGCCCTCTTTCGCTTCAGGGGAGCAACTCGAACGCCTTGCGATGCTTGGGTGCAACGGCCGAGAAATGCCGCCGGTCAAGCGTGATGACGGCTGGCGCGTCGAGCCGCTCGGCGAGCGCGATCACCGAGGCGTCGGTCCCGCCCAATGGGAAGTCTGAGTATTGCTTGACGAGCTCAGCCATACGCACGAAATCCTCGCCGGTGGGTCCCTCGATGTCGAGCTCGGAGAGTCCTGCCAGGAATGCCTGCTCGGCCTTAGCGCCGAGTCGTTGCCCGACGAAATATGTGGCCTCGGCGATCGGCAGCGCTGCCAGCACGAGCCGCAGATCGGGACGGGAGAGCGTGGCCAGGCAGGCTGCGTGGTCGCGATCGTCGCCGTCGGCTGCCGCGTAGAGCGGTCCGGCGTCAACGATCGCGAGCGTGCTCATCCCACTCGCGCGCGAGCAGCCGCTCCATATCGCGACCCGTCGTGTGATGGCCGCTGCGCCCGAGTGCCGCAAACGGAAGCGGGCGTCCCTCACCGGGAACGAGGTGCAGGTGCGTGGCGAGCGCGTCGCGCGCGACGGCCGACGCCGAGATGGAGCGACGTCGCGCCTCGCGCTTGAGCGCTTGAGCCAGGTCGTCGGGCAGCGACAGCGTTGTGCGCTTCATAAGTGCATACTAGCAGTAAGGGCGAGAGAAATTTATGTTCGCGCCCCGCGCGAGGCGAGGCCGCCCCCGCCAAATCAGGCTGCAGTTGGCGAGGGCGTCGCGCCTTCCCGCCGTTCCTGCGCCTGCGCCACGTCCTCCATCGAGGTCCCCTTGCGGCCTTCGGCCTGCAGCAGCAACTTGAAGTCGTGCGGGCTGGATGCCACACGCAGAGCTTCCTCCTTCGTTACTCGGCCCGCCGTCACATGGTGGTAGAGCGCCTGGTCGAAGGTCTGCATCCCGTAATAACCCCCCGAAGAGATCGCCTCGCCCAGCTGGCCGGTCTGGGCCGGGTCGACGATCATGTCGTGCACGCGGCCGGTCATGCGCAGGATCTCGCAGACCGCCACCCTGCCGCCGTTCGCACCGGGGACGAGCCGCTGGGAGATGACGCCCTTGATCGTGCCGGCGATCATCGAGCGCGCCTGGTTGTGCTGGTGGGGCGGGAAGAAGTCAAGTAGGCGGTTGATCGACTCCGAGGCGTCGACGGTATGGACAGTGGAGAGCACGAGGTGGCCTGTCTCGGCCGCTGAGAGCGCGGTGCGGACGGTCTCTTCGTCGCGCATCTCCCCGACCAGAATCACGTCGGGGTCCTGGCGCAGGACGCGGCGCAGGGCGCGCTCGAAGGACTTGGTGTCCATGCCGACCTCGCGCTGGTTGATCACGGAGAGCTTGTCCTTGTGCACGAACTCGATCGGGTCCTCGATCGTGACGACGTGCTTTTTCATCGTCGTGTTCATGTGGTCGATCATCGCCGCGAGCGTTGTCGACTTGCCCGAGCCGGTGGTGCCGGTGAGCAGCACGATCCCGCGCTCCTCCTCGGCCAGATCGCGCACAACCTCGGGTAGGGAAAGCTGTTCGATCGTAGAGATCTTGGCGGGGATCGCTCGGCAGGCCATCGAGATCACGCCCCGCTGACGAAAGGCATTGACGCGGAAGCGGGCGACGTCTTCGATTTCGAAGGAGAAGTCAACCTCGTGCTCATCGCCGAATTCCTTCAGCTTGGCCTGGTCGTGCAGCAGCGCGTGCATCGCGTCTTCGGTGTCCTGCGCGGTGAGCGACTCAATGCCTGGCTCAGGCGCCAGCGCCCCCTGCACGCGAAACAGCGGCGGGGAGTCGACCTTCAGGTGCAGGTCAGACCCATCGCGGGCAACCAGCTCGCGCAGCGCGGCATGAACGTCGAACATGCGGATTTCATCGGCTCAAACATCGTGAGGCTTGAGCAGTGAGCTTCCTGAGGTGCGTATCGGCCTCGCTGGCAAGGACGCACCGAGCGAAGCGTACGAAAGGTACGTGAGCGAGGGAGGACGCAGCCAACGAGGCCGAGACGCGCCTCAGGCTACGTCGCGGAGCTTTTGGGCCTCTGCGAGACTTTGCAGCTTCTTCAGCGACTGGTTCTCGATCTGGCGAATGCGCTCGCGCGTGACGTTGAACGTGCGACCGACCTCATCGAGCGTGCGCGGATGCTCGCCGCCGAGGCCGTAGCGAAGCTCGAGCACGCGGCGCTCGCGGTAGGAGAGGTTCTCAAGCGCCTCGCGCAGAGCCTCCTTGGTCAGGATCTCCGCCGCGCGCTCGTACGGCGACTCCGCGCGCTCGTCGGCGATGAACTGACCGAACTCCGACTCCTCCTCGTCGCCCACCGGCTTCTCGAGCGACACCGGCGCCTGGGCGGAGCGCTTGATCGAATCGACCTCTTCGGGGTCGATGCCGGTGACCTCGGCGATCTCGTCAGCGGTGGGCTCACGGCCCAGCTCGGTGACGAGCTTGCGCTCGGCGCGGCCGATCTTGTTGAGCTTCTCGACGACGTGCACGGGAATGCGGATTGTGCGGGCCTTGTCGGCCAGGGCGCGAGCAATCGCCTGGCGGATCCACCAGGTCGCGTAGGTGGAGAACTTGAAGCCCTTGCGGTAGTCGAACTTCTCCGCCGCGCGCACCAACCCAAGCGTCCCCTCCTGGATCAGGTCGAGGAACGGCAGGCCCTGGTTGCGGTAGTTCTTGGCGATCGAGACGACCAGGCGCAGGTTGGACTCGACCATCTTCTGCTTGGCGTCGAGGTCGCCGCGCTCGATCCGCTTGGCCAGATCGACCTCCTCCTGGGCGGTGAGCAGTCGCACCTTGCCGATGTCCTTGAGGAACAGCTGCAGCGAGTCGGTCGTCATGTCCGGCTTGAGGTCGAGCGCAGTCTTGGCCTTGCGCCGCCCACGCTTGTCGGGGGCCCGTTCGACCTGGCTACCGGCGGCGGTGGCCGGGTCGATGTCCTCTACGAGCTCGATCTCGGATTTCTCGAGATAGCCGTGCAGCTCCTCGACATCGGACTCATCGAGATCCAGATCGGAGGTTGCGGTAGAGATCTCCGCGAATGTGAGCACTCCCACCTGCTGACCCTTGGTGAGCAGGTTCTTGACCTCTTCCAGCTCCTGCAGTTCGACCACTGACATGCGTTCTTCCGTTTCCGTCGGGGGACTCCGCTAAGGCCCGCACACCGATGTCGGGGGCCAGGCGGATACTGCTCGAGGATTACGTTAGCCGGGGTTGCGGGCGAAGCCCTCCCGATCCTACGACTCCGATGCAAGCACCATCCTAACGCCGCGTGCGCGATGATGCCGGTTAGATGAAGCCAGAGCAGGCCAACGACCCAGAGGCCTCCCGGGGCGGGGTGCTTGCGGCGCTGCCCCGCACGAGGCCCCAGCGCACCAGCGCACGACGCGAGGCCGCGCGGGCGCGGGCGCAGTCAGAGACAACGTCGACGGCCCCCGCCCGCAAGCAGGACGAACCCAAGACGGGTGCGAAGGCCAAGCCAAAGACACGGGCGAGCGCCAAGGCCAAGAGGACTCCGAAGACCAAGCCCGCCGCGAAGCCGAAGGCCACGGCCGCGAAGAAGCCCGTCAAGCGGCCATCAGCGAAGCTGAGAGCACCCGCCAAGCAGGACGAGCGCGCACCCAAGCAGGGTTACGAGCCCGAGGAGGAGCTTGAGCTCGGCAACACAGTGCATCCGCCGAGCGGCGGCGAGTTGATCGAGTCGATCGCCGACATCTTCGGCGAGTTGGCCGGCCTTGGAGCGAACGCTCCGGGACGGCTACTCAAGGACGCCCTGTCGATCTTCCGGCGGCCCTGAAACCCGCCAGGCGAGCCTACGGCCGAGCCTGTATACTCGCCCGCACGCCGAGCCCCGGCGACGCAGTTCGTCGGGGGCGGGGGACCCAATGCGGGCCGCGAAAGCGGACCGCGGGGGCGAATCGGCCGCAAAGCAGCGGCTGTAGCGCAACAACCAGCGCGAGCCCGTCAGCTCACCCCGTAGGCGCAAACACAGATGAGCCTTACGCACGCGAACAAGTTTTTGAGCACCCTTGCCGCAGCAGTTGCCTGCGCGGCGATCGGCTACTCGGCCACAGCCGCTCTGGCGAGCACCGCCACCGGCACCTCCGGCACAGGCGGGACCAGCCCAGGCCAGGCGACTCAGAGCAAGACCTCAAAACCGCAGATCGCCACCTGGTTCGGGCCCGGCTTCTACGGCCAGAAGACCGCCTGTGGACAGACGATGACTCCGGTCGTCGTCGGCGTCGCTTCGCGCACGCTTCCCTGCGGCACGCTCGTGCTCGTCAACTACAAAGGCCACAAACTGACGGTGCCCGTGATCGACCGCGGCCCGTACGCGAACAACGGCGCCGTGTGGGATCTCACCGCCGGAGCGGCGGATGCGCTAACGATCACCGAAACGGTTCGGATCAAGACAAAGGTCGTCGGCCAAGCCGCCAACACGCCCAACCTGGGCGCCCCGGTCGAAGAAAAGCCGAGCGCTGAAGCCGTGGCGGCCGGCGGCACTTCGGCCGCCTGATCGCGAGCGCGCTCGACAGCGCCCACCGCTTAAGGGCGGTGAAGGCTCAACGAGGCGGCGGCTCGGTGTGCGCGATCGAGCGGCCCGTCGCGCGCGCCGAGTAGACGCCGAGGTCGGCGTGTGCCGCCAGGGCTGGCGCGTCGACACCGTCCTCGGGACAGACCGAGATGCCGATCGCGACCTCCATCGGCACGTTGCGGTGCGTGGCCGAGCTGCGCACCAGCCGCGCGAGCCGTTCGGCGAGCATGCGCGCTCCCGTTCCGTTGGTGTCGGGCGCCAGTAGCCAATAGCGCCCCAACGTCTCACGCGAAAGCTCGTCACTGGCACGCATGCCGCGACCGAGCGCGCTCTCGACCTGGGCGACGATGCCGTGCAGGTCGTGCGGTGTCTCCGAGCGCTCGAGATGAGCGACGTCGACGATCTCGATCAGCAGCACAGCGAACGGGAGATAGTCCTCGCGGTGGCGGGCAAGCATCCGACCGACCGAGGAGATCCATGCGGCGGAGCCCTCTTCGCGGCGCACGTCGTGGATCTCGATCTCCGACTGCTTTAACTCGCCGCGCGCTGGCGGCGCAAATGGCGTGACGGTGGCCGACTCGCGCTCGTCGACGAGCCTCGTATGCCCATGTTCACCGAGACCCGGAGCGAAGCTGGCCGATGGCCTGGGCGGAGGGACCGGCTCGGGCGGCGTGCGCCGCTCAACGGCCGGCGGCTCGCCAACCGGCGACTCGCCACTACTTGAAACGGCCTGCGCGGACTGACTCTTCAGAACAGCCGGTGCGGCCTCCCGGGTCGGCTGGGCGGCCGGCTCGTGCTCGCCGAGCAGCAGCGCCACCGTCGATGAGACCTCACCTAGCCGCTGCGCCAAGGCGCGGACGCGCTCAGAGGAGGCCTCGGAGAGCTCGTGCTGCAAGGAGTCCCACAACGCGTCGCTCAGCTCGCGCGCGGCACGTACCACCTGCTGCAGGCGCTCGGACTCCCAACGACCACGATCGACGTCGTCTCTCACAGCGGGGTGATATCACCGGAGAAGGACACGATGCCCGTCATCGGCAGTTCCAAGCTTTGGCTTTCGCACGGATAGCCTGTGCACCGACATGCGTCGAGGACCGAAGATCGCGACCGTCTCCGAGCTCCTCGACCACACCTCCGAAGACCGCGTGAGCGGCGCGATGCGCTCGGTTCAAGCAGCGGAGATAACCATGCCAGAAGCAGTGCTGCAGCAACTGTGGACCGCGGCGCATCTGGAGCGGTTGGCGCGCACCTACTGGCGCTTCCTGACGCGAGTCACCCTCGGCCTGGTACGGGTGCGCTACAGCGAGTCCGAGCGCTCGGTCGTGCTGCTGGCACGGCCGCTGAAGCTGCTGAGCTTCGACGCACCCGAATACGAGCTGGACGCCGATCATGGCGTCGTGCGCTGGCGGATCAAGCGCGGGCTGCTGGTGGCGCGCAGCGGTCGCGGAGGGCACGGGCACCTGCGCATCGAGGTGCGCCGGCTGCCCGCCACGGGCGCCGGTGAGGGCTCGGCCGGCAGGGGGGTGGGGACTGCCGGAGCACGCGAGAGCGGCAAACCCGAAGTGAGGATTCGAATCGAAGTGGAGGTGGCCAACTTCCATCCGGCGATCGCCTCGGGCTTCGGACGGCGCGTATACAACGCCACGCAGGCGAGGATCCACCTGTTTGTGACGAACGGCTTCCTGCGCTCACTGGCGCGGCTGGACCTGGCCGAGTCGAAGGTCGGAGCGCTTACGCCGCCGGACCAGGCCTAACCGAACCGCCCGTCGCCACCGAGCGCGCGCAGCTTGGCGCGATCGTGCGTGGCGCGCACCCGCCGCACGGTACCCGAGCGCGAGCGCGTGACCAGCGATTCGGTCGTGGCGCCGCCGGCGGAGGGGTAGCGCACGCCCTGCAGCACGTCGCCGTCGGTGATGCCCGTGGCCGAGAAGAAGACATCGTCGCCGCAGACCAGATCGTCGCAGTCGAGCACGCGCTCCAAGTCGTAACCGGCCGCAAGTGCTGCTTTGCGCTCAGCATCGTCGCGGGGCCACAGGCGACCGAGCAGTTGCCCGCCAAGGCACTTGATCGCGGCGGCGGAGATGACTCCCTCTGGCGTCCCGCCGATCCCCCACAGCAGATCGACCTTCGAGCGCTCGGTGACCGCTAGCAGCGAAGCGGACACGTCGCCATGCGGGATCAGGCGAACGCGCGCGCCGGCTTCGCGGATCTCACGGATGCCCGCCTCGTGGCGCGGGCGGTCGAGCACGACCACCATCACGTCGCCGATCGGGTGTCCCTTGCGCGCCGCGACCAGCTTGACCGTCTCCGCCAGCGGCCGATCGAGATCGAGCAGGTCGGCCATCTCCGGCGGGCCTGCCATCTTTTCCATGTACACGCACGGCCCGGGATCGAACATCGTCCCCTGCTCCGACAGCGCGATCACCGCCAACGCCGAGGGCATCCCGTGCGCGGCCAGCGTCGTGCCCTCCAGCGGATCGACGGCGATGTCCACTTGCGGCGGCGAGCCGTCGCCGATGCGCTCGCCGTTGTAGAGCATCGGCGCCTCGTCCTTCTCCCCCTCACCGATCACGACCGTCCCGTTCATCGCGACCGAGTGCAGCGCGTAGCGCATGCCGTCGACCGCGGCCTGGTCTGCTGCCTCCTTATCGCCCATGCCGACCAGGGGCGCGGCGGCAAGCGCCGCGAACTCGGTCACGCGCACGAGCTCGAGCGCGAGGTTGCGGTCCGGGCGGGTCGGCGGCGACTGGCTCATCGAGTGCGCCCAACCTACCAGTGCTGGAGCCTGTCAGAGATACGTCGCCTCCGTCCCAATCCTAAGTTCGCCTGAGCGAAGTTCGCCTGAGCGAAGGTCGGTGTAGCGAACTTTGATACCATCGTCCCGTGGAAGAGAGATTGCCTGGGTTTGTCGGGCGCGAGCAAGAGCTTGCCCAGCTGCGACGATGTTTTGACAACTCCGCTCGCTCGGGAGCCGGCAAGGCGATCGCGGTCCGCGGACGTCGAGCTGTGGGCAAGTCGACGCTGATCGAAGAGCTGCTGGTGCAAGAGCGCCCCGCTCACGCGTTCTTTGCGGCGGCCAAGGACCAGCCCTCCGCCGAGGCGCTCGCCGCGTTCCTCGGTGAGCTGCAGCGCAGCTCCCTTCCAGTCGCCGAGGAGCTCGCCGCGGGCGTGCGTCCTGACAGCTGGGAAGCGACACTGCGCTTGATCGCAACCAGTTGCGCTGCTGCCGAGCGATCCGGGATCCACACGCCCGCGTGCCTGGTGATCGATGAGTTCCCTTGGCTCTCCGAGCAAGAGCCGAGCATTGAGGGGTTGCTCCAGAACGCTTGGGATCGCCAGCTGGAGCACTTGCCGTTCGTACTGGTTCTGATCGGCTCCGACCTGCACATGATGGAGGCGCTCGAACGCTACGACCGTCCACTGTACGGTCGCTTGCAGCCAATGAGGATCGAGCCGCTGAGCCCGGTGGACACAGCCGGCATGATCGGCGCCGACCCCGCGAGAGCCCTGGACGCCTACTGCATCCTCGGAGGCTTCCCTCAGCTGGCGAGAACGTGGCGTCGCGGCGATACCGCCCACCGCTATCTGGAGCGCGAACTGTCAGACCCCGTGTCGCCGCTCGTGGTCACTGGCGAGCGGATCATGGCCGCGGAGCTGCCGATCGGCTCGACGGCGCGCGCAGTCGTCGGCGCGGTCGGCGCCGGCGAGACCAAGTTCACCAAGATCTTCGATCGGGCTGGTGTCGGTCGCACGAGTGTGAGCGCCGCGCTCACGACTCTGGCCCAGAAGCGGATCGTCGAACGTAGAGCGCCGTTCTCGAGTGGACACGACGCCAAGCTCGCCCGCTACACAGTCGTCGATCCCTACCTGCGCTTTTGGTTGCGGTTCGTAGGGCCGAACCTCCCGTTGATCGAACGCCGCCGCGGCGACCTGGCGACCGAGCGCATCATGGAAGGGTGGAGCACGTTTCGAGGACACGCGATCGAGCCGATCGTGCGAGCGGGCATCGAGCGGATGCTCCCCGACAAGCGCCTCCCTGGCGCCAGCTTCGTCAGCGCCTACTGGACGCGGCGCAACGATCCAGAGGTCGACCTCGTCGGCCACGACGATCAGCGCCGGCCCACGAGCGCCGTCTTTGTCGGCTCGATCAAGTGGAGAGAGACCTCTCCGTTCTCACGTGCCGAGGCAGCCCAGCTCGCTGGTGTACGCCCGGGGGTTCCGCTCACCAGCGATGCCACTCTGCTCGTTGGCGTCTCCAGATGCGGCTTCGCCGCCGACGCCCAGCTCGACATAAAGCTCGGTCCCGAAGAGCTACTGAGCGCTTGGAAGAAACCCATCGGCGCCGACAAGACACTAGGATCGCTCAAGACATGAGCGAAATCGGCTTCGTCGGCTTGGGCAAGATGGGCGGGAACATGGTTCACCGCATCCGCCGCGACTCCGATCACGGTGTGGTCGCGTTTGACTTCGACAAGAAGGCGGTCGCCGTGGCCGTGGGGAACGGCGCGCGCGGCGCCAGCTCGCTCGCCGATCTGGTCAAGAAGCTCGCCCCGCCGCGAATGGTGTGGATCATGGTGCCGGCCGGCGATCCGACCGAGCAGACGGTGCGCAAGCTCGCCAAGTTGCTTCACCGCGGCGACACGATCATCGACGGCGGCAACTCCAAGTGGACTGACGACAAGCGCCGGGCCAAGGAGCTGGCCAAGGAGGGCATTCAGTACGTCGACGTCGGCGTGTCGGGCGGCGTCTGGGGACTTGAAGTCGGCTATTGCATGATGGTGGGCGGTCCAAACGGCGCCGTCAGGCGCCTCTCCCCCATCCTCGACGTGCTGGCCCCCCCGACCAGCGAGGACAGTAAGAAGGCGCTCGGCGAGCGCGGCTGGATGCGCGTCGGCGGGCCTGGCGCGGGGCACTACGTGAAGATGGTCCACAATGGCGTCGAGTACGGGCTGATGCAGGCTTACGCCGAGGGCTTCGACGTGTTCGATAAGAGCGAGTACGAGCTCGACAACGCCAAGATCGCCCATCTCTGGAACCAGGGGTCGGTCGTGCGCTCGTGGCTATGCGAACTGGCGGCGCGCGCGTTTGAGGCCGACGGCAACGAGCTGGAGAAGATCGAGGGGTGGACCGACGATTCCGGCGAGGGGCGCTGGACGATCGCCGAGGCGACCGACAAAGACGTGCCGACGCCGGTGATCACGGCCTCCCTATATGAGCGCTTCTCCTCGCGCGGCAACGGCGACTTCGCCCACCGGGTGCTGGCGGCGCTGCGCAACCAGTTCGGCGGTCACGCGGTCAAGCCGGCCCCCAAGCAGCCAGCCAAGCCGTGACGGCGGTGGCCGTCGAGGCGGAGAACCCGCTCACGGCCGGCTTGGAGCGCCTGCCGGTCGCCCCGACCACACTTGTCATCTTCGGCGCCACCGGCGACCTGGCGCGCCGCAAGCTGCTGCCGGCGCTGTACAACCTCGCCCACGAGGGCGCGTTGCCCGAGCGCTTTCACCTGGTCGGTGTCGCGCGCCGCGAAAAGGCGCACGAGGACTACCGCGCCGAGTGTGAGCAGGCGATCAGGCAGTTCTCGCGGCGTACGCCCGACGATGACGTGCTCGGCAGGCTGCTCGAGCACGTCAAGTACGTGCCCGGCACCTTCGACGACGCCAAGGTCTATGCGCGCCTGGAGAAGGTGCTCGACCACTTCCAGGAGCAGGCCGGCGAGCCGCTGGGCCGCGCCTTTTATCTCTCGACGGCCCCTGCCTTCTTCCCGGTGATCGTCGAGGCGCTCGGCCGGCAGGGGCTCGACCGTCACGAGGGCGCCGAGGTTCGCGTGATCATCGAGAAGCCATTCGGCACCTCGCTGCAGGAGGCCCGCGACCTGAACAGGCGCGTGCTCGGCGTGTTCGAGGAGCAGCAGGTGTTCCGCATCGACCACTACCTGGGCAAGGAGACCGTCCAGAACATGATGGCGTTCCGCTTTGCCAACGGCATGTTCGAGCCGTTGTGGAACCGCAACTACATCGACCAGGTGCAGATCACGGCCGCCGAGGACATCGGCATCGGCACCCGCGCCGGTTATTACGACCACGCCGGCGCGCTGCGCGACCTGATCCAGAACCACATGTTGCAGCTGCTCTGCCACGTGGCGATGGAGCCGCCGGTCAGCTTCACAGCGGATGAGGTGCGCAACGAGAAGGTCAAGGTGCTGCAGTCGATCGCGGCGCCGAGCGAGTCGGAGATCGACGCGATGGCGGTCAGAGCGCAGTACGCGAAGGGGCACGCCGGCGGCGAGGATGTGGCGGGCTACCTGGAAGAGCCGGGGATTCCCGCCGACTCGAGCACCGAGACGTTCGCGGCGCTGCGCCTGCAGGTGGACAATTGGCGCTGGGCGGGCGTGCCGTTCTACCTGCGCACCGGCAAGCGCCTGGCGCGCAAAGTGACCGAGATCGCGGTGACGCTCAAGCCCGTGCCCCATCTCACATTCAGCCAGGATGGGTCGCTGGGGGTGCTACCCAACCAGCTGATCCTCACGCTACAGCCCAACGAGGGCGTGTCGCTGCGCTTGGGGGCAAAGATCCCAGGGTCGCGGATGGTGATCCGGCCGGTGCACATGGAGTTCCTGTACGGCACGGCCTTCCTCTCGCAGTCCCCGGAGGCCTACGAGCGCCTGATCACCGACGCGATGCGCGGCGATGCCACGCTGTTCACCCGCGACGACGAGGTCGAGGCACAGTGGCGCATCTGCGACCCGATCGTCAAAGCCTGGGGGGAGCACCCGCAAAGGCTGCCGCAATACGAAGCCGGCTCGCAGGGACCGAAGGAGGCGAGCTCGATCCTGCTCGCGGACCAGTCGTGGCGAGCGATCTGAGGGCGAGATAATAATTGGCTGGATGCCGTCATTTTGCACGGTAAACTGACGGCTATATGTCATTGCGACTAGTTCCTCGCCTTTACCGTCTGCCCGAATCGAGCTTCTTCCTGTTCGGCGTACGAGGCGTTGGCAAGAGCACCTGGATCCGCTCACAACTGCCTGACGCGCAGCGCTTCGACCTTCTCGACGAGACGCTCTATCAGCGCCTGCTCGCCGATCCAGCGCCGTTTGCTGCCGAGCTGCGCACGCTGTCGCCAGGCAGCTGGGTGATCGTCGATGAGGTGCAGCGCCTTCCGGGACTACTCAATGAGGTCCACCGCTTCATCGAGGAGCGCCAACTTCGTTTCGCACTGCTCGGATCGAGCGCACGCAAGCTCCGGGCGGCAGGCGTCAACCTGTTGGCCGGACGCGCGCTGTGGCGGGAAATGTTTCCGCTCACCCCCGAGGAGGTAGGCGGGCTCGACTTGGAGCAGGCGCTTCGAATCGGCGCGCTGCCACTGGTGCTCGGCGCGCCCGAACCTCAGGAGACCTTGCGCGCGTACGTGCAGCTGTACTTGCGAGAGGAGATCAAGGGCGAGGCGCTCGTGCGCAACCTGCCCGGCTTCGCACGCTTCCTGCCGGTGGCCGCGCTCTGCCACGGCCAGACGATCAACATCTCAGGTCTCGCCCGCGACGCCGGCGTGGCCCGCACCACCGTCGAGGGCTACATCCAGATCCTCGAAGACACGCTGCTTGTGCGACGCCTGCCCGCGCACACAGCTCGTCTTCGCGTGCGCGAGCGCAAGCACCCCAAGCTCTACTGGGTTGACGCGGGCATAGCCCGCGCGGCCAAGACGGCGGGCGGTCCGCTTGTCCCCGAGGAGCGCGGGGCGCTGCTGGAGGGCTACATCCACACCCTGCTCGTCACTTACATGGCGGAGCGCGAGCTGGCGCAACGGATCGGCTATTGGTCCCCAGGCGGCTCGCGAGACACCGAGGTGGACTTCCTGCTCACCCGCAGCACAGAGCACTGCGCGCTGGAGGTGAAGAGCGCAACCCGCGTTCAGCCCAAGCACCTGGTCGGGCTGCGCGCGATCGCACCTCTGCCGGGCCTGACACGACGGGTCCTCGTACATCTCGGCGAGCGGCCTGGCAGAACCGAGGATGGAATCGATCTCTGGCCGATCGAGACGCTGCTCGAGGCGTTGAAGGCGGACCGTCTGTGGTCATAGTCGATCTAGTACCAGCGGCTTGTCCGGCCAAGTTCGAGTACGGCTGCTAGACATACGGATCGATGGCAGCGCCGTGCGCCCCACCCATCCCCGACGCCGTCTGGAGCGCCGAGGGCACCACGCCCGACGCGATCGAAGCGGCGCTGCGTGAGCTGGTCAACAAGCGCCACGCCGAAAACGGCGGGCTGGCGCCATCGCGAGCGTTGAACATGGTTGCCTTCGTTGAGAGTGGATACGCCGGTGAGATCGCCAACCGCTTGGCCGGGGTCGGGCGCTATCACGCCTCACGGCTGGTGGTGCTCTCCTATGACCCCAAACGCCTGCGGCTCGACGCGCGCGCGGTCGTCTCCACCGACAACGAGCCCACAGCCGGTGAGATCGGGCTGATGCGCGAGACGGTCACCGTCGAGATCGGCGCTCGCCATCTGGATGACCTGGTCACGATCGTCGATCCGTTGGTCGTGACCGACCTGGCAACGCTGCTGTGGTCGCCGCACGGGCACCCCGAGGCCGTCGATGAGCTGCTCGCGCTCGCGCAGACGGTGCTGATCGACTCGCTCGACGAGCCTTCCTGGCGCGAGGCGGTCGGGCGTGCCTGCGAGCTGCGCAGCCGAGCTTACGTCGTCGATCTGGCCTGGCTGCGAAGCATTCCCTGGCGCGAGCGGGTGGCCGCCGCATTCGATTCGCCGGCGATGCGCGCCGAGCTGGGCCAGATCGAGAGCGTGTCGGTGCGCTACCACCCCGACTCGACCGTGGCGGCGCTGTTGATGGTCGGCTGGCTCGGGTCGCGGCTGGGCTGGGAGATGAGCCGGCTGCTGGCCGGCGACGGCCTTGCCGGCCGGGCTGTGTGCGGCGAGCGCGAGATCGCCATCCACCTGGAGCCCGCGCCCGAGCAGCAGGTCAGGGGCCTTGAGAGCGTGGCGATCGCGACCGCCTCGGGGCAGCGAATCGGCCTGCGTCGCGGCGACGGCGGGCTGCGCGCGCGCCGCCGCGACGCCGACGGGCACGAACGCGAATGGACGATCCTCGGCGCCTCGCGCGGTGAGAGTGGGATCCTTGGCGAGGGCATCAGGCAGTCGCTTCTGCGCGACCCTACCTACGGCCCCGCGCTGCAAGGCGCCGAGACGATGACGCCCTGAGGGTCCGCGACACGATGAATGATGGGCCGATGCGGACCCTAAGTCGGCGATAGCGGTCCAGACGTTCTACAGTGGCGGGCGAAGCTATGGCAGCGTTCGCTTCCAGCGACACCATCGCTCCAACCGCCCTCCCGGCAGATACGGAGGAGGCGCTCGCGGCGCTTGACTCGGTCAGGCGGCGGACACTCGAGCTGGTCGCGCACCTCGACGACGCCCAGCTGAGCCGCCCGCACTCGCCGATCATGAGCCCGCTCGTATGGGATTTGGCGCACATCGCCGCCTACGAGGATCTATGGCTGTGCCACCGCCAGGGCGGACTCGAACTGCTGCACCCGGAGCTGGCGGAGATCTATGACGCGTTTGAGACGCCGCGTTCGCTTCGAGGCGAGATCGAGTTGCTCGACCCGCGGGCGGCGCGCGAATACCTCGCAGACGTCCGCGCCCGCACCGCGCAGGCACTCGCAGCAGAGGGCATCGGCGACGGCACGATCTACGAGTTGGTGCTGCGTCACGAGCTGCAGCACACCGAGACGATGCGCCAGACGATGACGCTGGCCGGCCTGCTGGGAGCGGGCGAGCCGGCGCTGGCGGCGATGGGGGACGCGCAACGCTGGATCGAGGTGCCCGCGGGGCCGTTTGAGATGGGGGCCGGCAGCGACGGCTTCGCCTACGACAACGAGCGACCGCGCCAGAGCGTCCCAGTCGGCGCGTTCGAGATCTCCAGCCTGCCGGTCAGTAACGCCGAATGGGCCGCGGCGACAGGCGTCGGCGAGTCGTCCGGCAACGCGAGTGAGTCGCGCGGCGGGGCCGGTGGCGGCGCGCCCGCGCAGCCCGTCTGCCACGTCAGCTGGCACGAAGCCGACCAGTTCGCGCGAGCGCAGGGCGCCCGGTTGCCGACGGAGGCCGAGTGGGAGAAGGCGGCGAAGCTCGGTGCCCTCGATGCGCTCGGACAGGTGTGGGAGTGGACGAGCAGCGACTTCGACGGCTATCCCGGCTTCGTGGCCTATCCCTATCGTGAGTACTCCGAAGTGTTCTTCGGCCACGGTTACAAGGTGCTGCGCGGCGGCTCGTGGGCGACACACCCACGCGTGAAGACGCTCACCTTCCGCAACTGGGATCTGCCGATCCGCAGCCAGATCTTCGCCGGCGTGCGCCTAGTCAG
>DATAQR010000137.1:0-5786 GCA_036264565.1 Solirubrobacteraceae bacterium
CTGGACGTTGCAGGCGGGCATCTTTCCCGAGAACTTCGCCTCGATCGCTCTACACGAGCGCTGTGGCTTTCGGCTGCTCGGCACGCACGAGCGCCTCGGTCAGATGCCCGACGGGCGCTGGCGCGACGTGGTGCTCTACGAGCGCCGCTCCGGCACCGTCGGCGGCGCCGCGTAGTCTGCGTCGGTGGCTCGCGCTCAAACCGTTCACATCTGCTCGCAGTGCGGGCTCTCCTCCGCTCAATGGCACGGTCAATGCCCCGGGTGCGAGGCATGGAACACGCTCGTGGAGGAGCGCTCGGCAGGTAGCGTCGATCGAAAAGGAGCGCCTCGCACGCGCGCGGGCGCGCGTGCCGGCGCCGCCGCGCCGCCGGTCGCCCTCTCGCAGGTGAGCGTCGCTCCACCGGCTCGCTTGCAGACCGGCATCGGCGAGCTCGATCGCGTACTGGGCGGCGGTCTCGTGCCCGGCTCGCTGGTGCTGCTCGGCGGCTCGCCCGGGATCGGCAAGTCGACGCTCACCAACATGGCGCTCGGCAACCTCGCCGGCGCGGGCCGCAAGACCCTGTACGTCAGCGGCGAGGAGTCGGCCGAGCAGGTGCGCCTGCGCGCAGAGCGCCTGTCGCCCAGCGCGCTGGAGGTGCCGGTGTTGGCCGAGACCGACCTCGATGCTGTGCTCGACGCGATCGCAGCGCACGCGCCGGCGGTGTGCGTGATCGACTCGGTGCAGACGCTGCGTTGCGCGGAATTGTCAGGTGCGCCGGGATCGGTTGGGCAGGTGCGCGAGGTGGCGGCGCAGATCATGGAGCTGGCCAAGCAGCGCCAGATCGCGGTCGTGCTCGTTGGCCACGTCACCAAGGAGGGCGCGCTGGCCGGTCCCCGCGTGCTCGAGCACCTGGTCGACTGCGTGCTGCAGTTCGAGGGAGAGCGAGAGCGCCCCTATCGCGAGCTGCGCGCGCTGAAGAACCGTTTTGGCTCGACCAACGAGGCGGGCCTGTTTGAGATGCGCCAGGGCGGCCTGGTCGAGGTGCTCGACGCTTCCGCTCGCTTTGTGGCCGAGGCGACGCGCGCTCCCGGGAGCGTCGTGCTGGCGGCGATGGAGGGTTCGCGGCCGCTGCTGGTCGAGGTGCAGGCGCTCGTCGCCGACTCCGAGCTCGAGCAACCGCGCCGCGTCGTCTCGGGTCTGGACCGCAATCGGCTGGCACTGGTGCTGGCCATCCTCGGCCGCCATGGCGGGATCGGGGTGGGCGGCAAGGACGTATTCGTCAACGTCGTCGGCGGCGTGCGCGTGGATGAGCCGGGCGTCGATCTGGCGATCGCGCTGGCGGTCGCGTCGGCCGCGCGCGGTGTGCCCTTGAGTGCTGGCGCTGGCGCTGGCGCTGGCGGTGGCGGTGCGGCGGCTGGCCGTGCGCGCGAGGGCGTGCAGACGGAGGTGTGCGCGTGCTTCGGCGAGTTGGGCCTGACCGGCGAGCTGCGCTGGGTCGGCCATCCCGAGCGCCGCCTGGCGGAGGCCGCCAGGCACGGGCTGGGTGCAGTGGTGGCGCCGGCCGGCAGCGGCGAGGGCGCTCGTGAGGCGGCCACCCTGCGCGAGGCGCTCGCCACAGTGTTTCCAACCAGCCGAACGCGACCGGCATCGCTGGCCGCATAGTCCGGTCTCTCACGCGGCGGTGGCCAGGGAGCCGATAAACAAACGCTAAATGCCCTAGAATGTCCTGTCGTGGCCTCACGATCCGGCGAAGACCTCGACCTGGACGCGCGACCTGATCCCGGACTTGTAAGAGCTCTTGAGATGGTTGCTCCCGGGACAGCGCTGCGGGAGGGCATCGAGAGCATCCTGCATGCGCGCACTGGCGGCCTGATCGTGATGGGCGAGACCGACGATCTCAGCTTCCTGTTCTCGGGCGGAATTAAGCTCGACATCGACTACACGCCGGCCTTCCTCTACCAAGTGGCCAAGATGGACGGCGCGATCATTCTCAACGCTAACGCGACCAAGATCGCGATGGCAAACGTGCAGCTGATGCCTGATCCGACGATCCTCTCGCACGAGACGGGCACCCGCCACCGCACGGCCGAGCGCGTCTCCAAGCAGACCGACGCGCTGGTGATCGCCGTCTCCCAGCGCCGCGAGGTCGTATCGCTTTACGTCGCGGGTATTAAGTACATCCTCGAAGACATCACGGTCGTGCTCGCCAAGGCCAACCAGGCGCTGGCCACGCTCGACAAGTACCGCCAGCGACTCGACCAAGTCGCCACCCGACTGACGGCGCTCGAGTTCGAGGGTGGGGTGACGCTGCATGACGTGCTCACCGTCCTGCAGCGCTCGGAGCTGGTCACGCGCATGGCCGTCGAGATCGAGCGCTATATCGTCGAGCTCGGCGTCGAGGGTCGCCTGATCGAGATGCAGCTGGAGGAGACGATCCTTGGCACAGCCGCCGAGAAGGCTTCGCTTGTGCAGGACTACCTGGCCGACTACTCCGACGAGGCGTTCGCAGCCGCGCTCGACCAGCTCGGGCGCTTGGCGCATCAGGATTTGTTGGACTTCGGGCGGATCGCCGAGTTGCTCGGCTACGACCGCAAGCTGAACACACTCGACTATCCGGTATCGAGCCGCGGCTATCGCATCCTCGGACGGATTCCGAGGCTGCCGAAGCTGGTCGTCTCGCAGATCGTGCGGGAGTTCGGCGGCCTGGAGGAGCTGCAGGCGTCCACCGACGCCGAGCTCGAGGCGGTCGAGGGCGTGGGGGAGATCAGGGCAAAGGACATCCGCGAGGGCCTGCGTCGCCTGCAGGAGATCAACCTCGTGGACAGCTACTTGCAGACGTAACGAGGAGAGGACGGACCGGCCCCCGCCGGGTAAACCCCAGTCGGTCCCATTGCCGGCGTGACGAAGGAGGACACCATTCCAGCCCCAGTAATCGAAGAGACATCATTTATCGAGGAGCTCGAGGCCACCCGTGAGATCGAGGTGATCGAGTTCGAGCTCGGAGACCACGTCGTCTACCCCCACCACGGCGCGGGCAAGGTGTTGAGCAAGGAGGACATGGAGGTGCTCGGCATGACCCGCGAGTACCTGACGATCAAGATCCTCCACAACGATATGACGGTCAAGGTCCCAACCGAAAACGCGTCGCTTGCCGGACTGCGCCGCGTGATCGACGAGGAAACCGTCAAGAAGGTTCTAGCCGTGCTCCAGGCCGAGGTCTCGGAGATGCCCAAGAACTGGAACCGGCGCTTCAAGCACAACCGCGACAAGATCAAGACCGGCGACATCTACGAGCTCGCCGAGGTAGTCCGCAACCTCGCCCTGCGCGAGTCCGAAAAGGGCCTCTCCACCGGTGAGAAGCAGATGTTCACGCGCGCCAAGAAGATCCTTGCTTCCGAGCTGATGTACGCGCTCGACAAGGACGAGGACGAGGCCGAGGGCTACCTGGACGAGCTGCTCGCGACGTCCTCGGCAAGCCAGCTGGCCGTCGCCGGCAAGTAGCCGGCGCCGACGCGGCAGCGGTTCCAAAAGAGCGAGTGGCGGTAGCGCTCGTACTGGCCGCCGGACTCGGCGAGCGCCTCGGGCTGGGACGCCCCAAGGCGCTCGCCGAGCTCGCCGGGCGGCCGTTGTGGCAGTGGAGCGTGGATGTGCTGCGCCGAGCGGACGCGATCGAGCGCATCGTGCTGGCGATGCCGGCCGGGCAGGTCGACGTCGTGCAGACTGCCCTCTCCCAGGCGATGGGCGCGAACGCCGAGTCGACACGGGAGCCGTCGGTAGCCGCGTCCAGAGCGCCATCGGTAACCGTCGTCGCCGGTGGCGCCGTGCGCTCGGAGTCTGTGCGCCGTGCGCTCGCCGCGGCCGGCGAGGGAGGCGACGAGGGTCTCGTGTTGGTGCACGACGCGGCGCGCCCGCTGCTCACGGTCGAGATCGTGCAGGCCACGCTCGCCGCAGCCGGTCGCGAGGGGGTCGACGCGGCGATCGTGGCCACCCCGGTCACCGACACGATCAAGCAGGCCGACGCCGACGGCCGCGTGCTGGGCACGCTCGACCGCTCGGAGCTATGGGCGGTGCAGACACCGCAGGTATTCCGGCGCGGCGCGCTCGAGCGCGCGCTCGATGTGCCCGCCGAGGTGTTGGCCGAAGCAACTGACGATGCCTGGCTGATTGAGCGAACAGGGGGGTGTGTGGTGATCGTGCCGGCGCCGCGCGAGAACCTGAAGGTGACGACGCCACTGGACCTGCAACTGGCAGAGCTGCTGCTGGCGCGGCAGGACGCAGCACCTGTCGTAGGCCACCAATGACCTACTCACCGTTCGTTGCAGCGAACAGGCGGCGTGACCATCTCTACTATGCAAACTCGCCCTGGCACTAGCCGTCTTTTCGCCGATCGTCTTGCTGACTGAGCCGCCGGCCATCTTCATATGCTCACCGACTACCATCTACATCTGCGTCCCGACGAGCTCGACGCTACCCCGGAGCGCTACTTCACGCCGGCGAACATCGATTGCTATCGCGCCGCCGCCGAGGAGCGGGGGATCTCGGAGCTGGGCGTCTCTGAGCACGTCTACCGCTTCACAGCCGCTCTGGATGTCTGGCGCCACCCGCTCTGGCGCGAATACGCGCACGACGACATCGACGAGTACTGCGCGTTCGTGCGTGAGCAAACCGACCTGCGCCTGGGGATCGAGGCCGACTTCATCCCGGGCGGCGAAGATCGGATGGCCAACCTGCTGCAGGCGCGCGACTTCGACTACGTCGTCGGCTCGGTGCACTTCCTGGGCGATCACGCGTTGGACATGGACGATTACGGCGTCTGGACTACCGGCCGCTCGCCCGAGGAGATTTGGCGCTCCTATTTTCAGGTGCTCGGCGAGGCCGCGCGCAGCGGCCTGTTCGACATCCTCGCCCACCCCGACCTGGTGAAGATTTGGAGTCCCACCCACCCCGCCCACCCGGACCGGCCACTGCCGGAAGGGGATCTGCGCCGCTACTACGAGCTGGCGATCGATGGCATCGCCGAATCGGGCATCGCGATCGAGGTCTCCACCGCCGGCCTGCGCAAGCGCGCGCAGGAGATCTACCCGGCGCCGGCGTTTCTAGAGATGTGCCTGGAAGCGGGCGCTCCGGTTGCGCTCTCAAGCGACGCGCACCGACCCGGAGATGTGGGCGCCGACTACGAGCAGGCGCTGGATCTGCTCGACCGGTTGGGCGTGGCGGAGCTATGCGTGTTCGAACATCGCAGGCGTCGCTGCGAGCCGATCGGAGCGGCGGTCGCGTGAGCAGCCTCAGCGGCATCGGCTATGACTCGCATCGGCTCACGCCGGGAGGGCGTCTGATCCTCGGCGGCGTTGAGATTGCAAGTGACAGCGGCCTCGACGGTCACTCCGATGCGGACGTGCTCACGCATGCGATCATCGACGCGCTGCTTGGCGCCGCCGGTCTGGGTGACATCGGCCAGCACTTCCCCGACAGCGATGAGCGTTATCGCGATGCCGATTCGATCGAGCTGCTTGCGGGTGTGTTGCCGCTCGTATTCGCGCAGGGTCTGGAGCTCGTCAACGTGGACTGCACGGTGGTGATGGAGCGCCCCAAGCTTGCGCCTCATCGCCAAGCGATCCGTGAGAGCCTCGCGGCAGCGCTCGGCATCGCGCCGGCGCGGATGAACGTCAAGGCGAGCACCGGGGAGGGCATCGGCTTCGTCGGGCGCGGCGAGGGCGTCGCGGCGCTTGCCGTGGCGAGTTTGCGCGTGCCCGACTAGAGCCGAACGCCAGCCTGCGTCGGCGCACCAGCGGCCGCTACTGTTGGC
>DATAQR010000141.1:0-3563 GCA_036264565.1 Solirubrobacteraceae bacterium
TCGCGCCGGCGGGCACGGCAAGCCCAGGCCCGCGGCTGACTCGCGCGCCCGCCGGCGTCGTCGGCGAAGCCCTGCGGCGGTCACCGACTCCTGAAGAGAGAGTCTGCGAAAATCCTGGCGGCGCACCCGAAGCGAAGGCCACGACGTCAGGAGCCGGCAGGCGATGAACCTCATCCCCGAGATGCGTCGAGCGAGCGCTGCGGACGTTCCCGCGCTCGCCGAAGCGCTCGCACGCGCCTTCTACGACGATCCCGTGGCGATCTGGTCGTGTAAGCACGACCGCCTGCGCCCGAAGATGCTCGAACGCTTCCAGGCCACGCGCCTGCGCCAGCTGCTCGAGCGCGACGAGGTGTGGACCGATCCGCAGCTGCGCTGCGCCGCGCTGTGGGCGCCGCCGAAGCAGTGGCGCGAGAGTCCCCGCCAGGATCTGGAAATCGCGCGCTGCCTGCTGCACCCGCGACTGATCTGGCGAATGCCGCTGCTGGCGCGCGGCTTCGGCGCGATGGAGATGGCCCATCCGTCCGGGCCGCCGCACTGGTACCTGGCGGTGCTCGGCACCGACCCGAGCGCCCAGGGCCAAGGCCTCGGCTCGGCGGCGCTCGCGCCGGTGCTTGAGCGTTGCGACGAGGACGGCCTCGGCGCCTACCTGGAGTCCTCCAAGCAGAGCAACATCGCTTTCTACGCTCGCCACGGCTTCCGCGTCAAGCGTGAGTTGCGACTACCGCGCGGACCCAAGATGTGGGCGATGTGGCGCGACCCGCGCGCCTGAGCCGCGCCTTCAGTAGGTCTGTGCAGCGCCCTTCGGTGGTAGCAGCGCGCCGATGATCCAGAACAACGGGATGAAGATCCCGATGATGAACATCACCCAGTGGCCCTTGCGGATCGAGATGATTCCGAGCGTGATCAGCAGGACAACGTAGATGGCGCCGAATAGGACGCCGGCACCGGTTGCGAGGGCCAATGGAGGCATTGCGAGCAGCTCCTTGTAGGTTGCGTAAGTTCAGACTCCCACCGCTCGGGGGAACCGTCAACCCCGAGCAGAGGAATGGCTGTGACGAACATGTGCACGCCGCTCGAAGACATCCACCCGACCGACCTCGGCTACGCGGTGCTCGCCGGCCTGATACTCAGGCAGTACCTGCCCGGCTCTCCGTGGCGACGGTAGCGGTATCTGGCGGACGCGGGCTCGCCTCCGGCGAGGCGACCCCATGGCGGACGCGGTCGCGCGCATCGGCGTAGCGCAGCACCTCGTAGAGGATCAGCGCGGTCATCGCTGCCGCCAGCAGCGCGAGCGTGGCCAGCGAGGAGATGCTGAGAGCAAGCGTCACGGGGACGAGCGCGATCAGCGCGATCGCGACAATGAGCCTTCGGCGCGAGAGCGTGTGCATGTTGCGGAGGCGAAACGCGACCTGAGCGAGCAGGTACATCGCGGTACCGCCAAGCAACGCCACCGTTGGCACTTCGTGCAATGGTGCGGAGACATCAGCGAGCGTGTGCTTGACGCCGACCGCAAGCAGCGCGATCCCGGCGACCATCGGGAAGTGCAGATAGGAATAGGAGTCGCGCGCCAGCTCGTTGCGCTCGCGCCCTTCCTGAGCGCGTGTAAGGCGGCGCTCGGCGACGATCGCCGTTACGTCGAAGTACACCCACCACAGCGTCACGGCCACGACCATCCCCAGCACGGCGGCCGCGACAATGCCGGCATCCAGTTCTGTCTTGGCGCCGACGCCGAGCGCGACGATCGACTCGCCCAGCGCGATCAAGACGATCAGTCCGTGCCGCTCGGCGAAGTGTCCGGGGACGAGCTTCCAGCCCTCCGATCCAAACAAGTACGGGCCGAGCATGTCAAGCGCCAGCGCCAGTGCCCACAGGCCGATCTGAACCGCCCCGCCGACGAAGGCGGCCGCCAACAGCAGCCCGACGCCCAGCGCCGTGCTGCCGGCCAGGCCGACAACGGACTGGCGCAACTGAGCGTCGTCGCGGCTGGCGATCGTGAACAGGGCGATGTGCGCACCGCGCACGACCGCGTACACACAGGCGAACAGCAATGCCTCATCGCCAAATGCGCCCGGGACTGACAATGCCGCGACCAGTAGGCCGGCCATCGCGAGGAACATCACCAGGCGCACGCTCCCCTCCTCCGGGTCGATCACGCTGGTCAACCACGCATAGCCGACCCACGACCACCACAGGATGCCCAGCACAAGTAGGCCCTTCAGCAGCCCCTCCCAGGTGGGGGTGTGCGCCATCAACGTCGTGCACTGCGTCAAGGCGAGCACGAACACCAGATCGAAGAACAGCTCCAACGGCGTGACCCGCTCGCCTTCGCGCATGACGGCGGTCAGTCGCGGGGCGCGTCGCTCAGAGACGGTACTCACACGTACATCTTCGCAAGCGGCGACGAGTCGTCCGAGCAGTTATTGCTCGCGCCTCAGCCACCGCCGGACGTGGCGACAGCCATCGTCAGCGTGATCACAACCAGCACGGCGGAGACAACCGAGATCGCCCGTTGACCGCGCAGGTTGCTCGGGAAGTCGGGCTTGCGCAGGCCGATGCCCAGCGATAGGAGCAGCGCCCACGCGACGAGCAGTCCGCCCGCGATGTAGAACGGAGTCTTGCTCTTGGCGGCCGCCAGTACCGGCGCCAACTGGGTGAGCAGTATGTGCATACGCGCGCGAGCCTAACGTATGTCGCATATGCTCTGCAACGCGATGACCGACGCGGTGCGCACCCCCGACGAGCTGCTGGAAGGGCTGCCGGACTTTCCCTTCCAGGCGCACTACCGCGAGCACGACGGGCTGCGCTTGGCGCACATCGACGAGGGCGAGGGAGCGCCGGTCGTGTTCATGCACGGCGAGCCGACCTGGTCGTTCTTGTGGCGCAAGGTGATGGCGCCGCTGCTCGATGCGGGCTTTCGCTGCATCGCGCCCGACCTGCCTGGCTTTGGGCGCTCGGACAAGCCGGTGGACATCGACTGGTACAGCTACGACCGCCACGTTGCCGCAATCGCGCCCCTACTCGAGCAGCTGGATCTACGCGGGGCGACGATGGTCGTGCACGACTGGGGCGGCCCGATCGGACTGCGGCTGGCCGTCGAGCACGCCGAGCGCTTCGATCGACTCGTGATCCTCGACACCGGACTGTTCACCGGCCACCAGAAGATGACCGACGCCTGGACCGCCTTCCGCGACTTCGTCGAGCGCACCGAGGACCTGCCGGTCGGCATGCTCGTGCGCGGCGCCTGCAAGAACGACCCGGGCGAGGAGGTGATCGCCGCCTACGAGGCTCCATACCCGAACGCCGAATCGAAGGCCGGCGCGCGCGCCTTCCCTCTGATGATCCCGCGCTCGCGCGAGCTTCCAGGCGCCGCCGAGGGCCAGCGCGTGCTCGACGCTCTGCGCGAGGACAAGCGGCCGACGTTGATGCTGTGGGCCGATTCCGACCCGGTGCTGCCGCTAGCCACAGGCGAGCGTTTCGCCGAAGCGATCGGACGTGAGAAGCCGCGCACGATCGAGAACGCCTCGCACTTCCTGCAGGAGGACGCGGGGCCGGAGATCGGCCGG
>DATAQR010000152.1:0-11971 GCA_036264565.1 Solirubrobacteraceae bacterium
CAGGTCGTCAAGCTCGAGACGCGCTCAGGCGGCGTCGCGATCGCGTGGCTTGCCAATGGCCAGATGAACTCGATCGCGCCGCAGGTGATCGAGGATCTGGGCAAGGTGTGGGCGCACGTCAGGGGCAGCGGTGTCAAAGCGTTGGTGATCGCGTCTTCCAACCCGTTCCTGTTCAGCGCCGGCGCCGACATCAAGGCGTTCACGTCGATGGATGAGGAGGGCGGCGAGCAGTTGATCGGAGCCGCCCACGCGTTGCTGCGCGAGTTCGGCAGCGAGGGCATCGCCACGATCGCCGCGGTCAACGGCCTGGCCTTCGGCGGTGGCTGCGAGCTTGCGATGGCCTGCGACGTGCGCATCGCCGCCCGCTCGGCGATCTTCGGTCAGCCAGAGATCAAGCTCGGCATCATCCCCGGCTTCGGGGGCACCCAGCGCCTGCCGCGCCTGGTCGGCGAGAACAAGGCTTTGGAGATGAATCTAGTCGGCGATCCGATCATGGCCGAAGAGGCGTTCGAACTGGGTCTCGTCAATCGGATGGTGGTCGACCACGAACTGCTCGACACGGCCTTGGCGTGGGCACGGCGGCTCGCGGGCCAGGCGCCGATCGCGCTTGAGCAGATCAAGCGGGTGTCGGGCGCGGGGGATCTGGACGAGGGCATCGAGGCGGAGAAGGGGGGCTTTGCCACGGCGTTTAGCAGCGCGGATGCCAAGGAGGGCATCTCAGCCTTCCTGGGCAAGCGCGCTCCGCGGTTCGTAGGGGAGTAGCGACGAAGCTCGTAAGGAGAGGGCGCGTCTGCGCCTGCCTCTCAGCAGCCCGTCCTCAGCTGACCTTGACCAACTCCCGCTCGGGCGCGATCGACCAGCGTGAGGCCAGTTCACGCAGGTCCTCGCTCAGCGGCCAGCGGTCGGCCTTGGGCTCGCCCTCGTGTTCGAGGCTTGCGCCCTTCAACGTCATCGAGCCGCTGTTGTCGCCGATCGCCCGCAGCTCGTCCACCTCGACGGCGCTGAGCAGATTCTCGGCCGGCAGCGCGGCCAGCTCCGCGCGCTTGTCCTCGATCGGGCGAGAGTCGGCGCCGCTCTCTTGGATCAGGGTTGGCGCCACACACTCAACCGCCGGGTGGGCGAGGTTCCACTGACACGCGAGCTGCAGCATGCTCAGGCCGTGGCGCTTGGCATAGGGTCGCATCTGCTCCAGCTTCTCTACACCTTGCTCTACCCAACCCTGCGGGCGGAACTTACGGTGGTCGTATTCGGCGAACTGGTGACTCGGCTTGACGTCGTCGTGGAAGACGCCGCCGTAGTCCACCACGCGCGTAAGCAGCTTCACGTCGTGCTTGGTGGCTGCGCCCAGCACCAGCTCGCCGGGCCACGGCTCCATCGGGCTGAGGATGATCATCGCCCAGTCGATCGTCTCGCCGTGACGCTCGAAGCAGTCGATCAGATCCAGTGTGAAGCCGTTTGCAGGCCCGGGTGCGACGCCGAGCAGGCGGGTCAGTCCTGCCTCGCGCAGTGCGGCCATGCCCTCCCACACACTGTCGGCCGTGTAGCCGCAGCGGTCGGGGTTGTGCAGCAGCAGCAGGTCGAAGCGCTCGGCGCCGATCCGCTCCAGGCTGCGCTCGGTCGCCATCCGCAGGTAGCCGGCGTGCTCGTCGGCCGAGCGTAGGCGCGGGTCTGTGAAGCGCGGGAAGCCCTTCGCGCCCTCGCGCTTGCCCTTGTAGAAGTCGTGGCCGACCGCGCCGATCAGGCAGAAGTCCTCGCGATCAACGCCGGCGATCGCCCGCCCAAGCAGCTCGTCGGCTTCGCCGGCTCCATAAGCGTCGGCGCTTATCACGGTGTCGATGCCCTCGCCGGGACTCAGCAGCGCCAGCAGGCGCTCGTCGCCCAGCGGCTCGCCGAAGTGCATGAAGCGCCCACCGCTCCAGGTGCCCACGGCTGTGCGAGTCGGATTCATCGCGCCTAACTGTAGATATGCTCAGCGCAGGGCAGTGTGCTCAGCGCAGGGCAGTGTGCTCAGCGCAGGGCAGCGAAGCCGGGCGCCGTGCGGGCACGCAGCGCAGCCTCCAGGCGCTCCAGGCCCCGACGCACGGCATCGATGTCGATCTCGTCCTGCCCGGCGGGGCCGAGCGCGGCGGTGGCGGCCTCTTCGACGCTGCCGCTGAGAGCAGTCAGCTCCTGGATGCGGGCACGCATGTCCTGGCGCTCCTCGCCCGGCAGCTCGACCAGTGCCGCCGCATAGGCACGCTCCAGCTCGATTGCCGCCAACGCTAGCCGCCCCGCGTCGAGGTCCAGCCGCGCGCGCAGCACCAGCTCCTCGCATTGCAGCGGCCGGTCTCGTCCGGACAGCAGCAGTGCCAGACGCTCGTGTGGGCGCAGCACCGCCGCCCGCCGGCCGGCGCGCTTGTGCGAGAGGACCAGCTCGCGCGCTGCTACCCACAGCCCGTCAGCCACCTGCTCGCCCTCGCCGTAGCCCGCGCGCAGTACCAGCGCCTGGGTGAGAGAGACCTCGTGCAGGTGCGGCGCGGCACCGGCGATGCGGTGGGCGAACAGCATGCGGTTGAGGACCGCAGCCGCGCCGGCCGCCTCGCGGTCGGGGTCGAGCTCACCGAGCCAGGTCTTGGCCTGACCCTCGCTTGAGAGCGACACAGGGTCGACGACCGTCGCGCGCGCGACCGCCACCGGCGTTGCCTCGGATCCCACCCGCGTGGTTGGTCGCGTGCGCGAGCGTTTGCCTAGACGGCTCTTGCGAGCTGCGCCGATGGTGGAGAGCACGATCACGTGCTCGGGCTCGCTCTCCCGCGGCCCGTCGAGCTTGCGCAGCAGGTAGCGCCCGTCGGCCGGCCCCAGCTCCCAGGGGATCTCCATCTGTACGAACGTAAACAGGCGCACTGGCTTCACAGTCTGACCGACCGCCGAGGCGCGAGCCGAGCGGCCACGCTCGCTGCCGCAAACATGCCTTGCACGCTAGGCTTCGCCTCACTGTGTCTGATGGGAGCAAAGCGGCCGGGTTGCGCGAGCGCTTGACGAACGGCACCGAAGACAAGCTCGGCAAGGCGCTAACGGATCTGTTCGAGAACCCGCTCGTCTCCGGCACGATCGGCCGCGCCTTCGACGCGCGCGATCGCGCCGTCCAGGCCCAGGAGCTAGCGCTCTCGGCGCTGAACATCCCGACCGCGGCGGACATAGAGCGCCTCACCCGTCGCCTACGCTCGGTCTCCCAGCGGCTTGAGGGCATCGAGGACGGCGTTCACAGGCTCAACCGGGCACTGTCCGACGGCGGGGTCGAGCGGCGGCTGGCGTCGATGGAAGAACAGCTGAAGAGCTTGAGCAGCAAGCTGGCCGGGGTCTCTCCGAAGCCTGCGCAGGTAAAGCCGGCGCCGAAGCCGGCGTCGAAACAGGCGCCGAGGGCGGCGTCCAAGGCCACAGCGAAGCCCGCCGCAAAGCCAGCCGCGAAGCGGGCGTCGCGAGCAAAGAAGGCTTGAGCTACTCGGACAGGGCGCTGGTAGCGACCCGGCCCATCGCCTCGGCCGCGGCCAGCAGTTCGTGATCGTCGATGCGGGTGCGCTTACCGCCGGTGTCGAACGTGTCGCTAACGGTCAGTAGGCACGCGACCTCGATGCCGGCGCGCTGGCCTACGGCGAACAGGGCCGAGGACTCCATCTCGACGGCGATCGCGCCCTGTTCGCGCCAGCGTGCGGCGCGGTCGGCTCCGGCTTCGTAGAAGAGGTCGGTGCTTGCGATCGTGGCGTGCAGATGAGCCGGGCGCTCGCCCGCGCCGACGGCGAGGTTCAGCTGGCTGGCCAGCCCCGGGTGTGCGTGCGTGCGTGTCAACGTCTCGGTGCCCCAGGCGCACGGCGCCACGGCGCTCAGCGCGGCGCTCGTCCCGTCAGCGGCGATCGCCTCGTGCGCCACCAGCAGGTCGCCCAACTCCAGCGCGGGGTCGAGCGCGCCGCAAGTGCCGACCCTGATCGCCCGCTTCGCGCCGAGCACGATTAGCTCGTGTAGCACGATCGCCGCGCTCGGTCCGCCCATGCCGGTGCTTTGGATCGTCAGCGGCTCCCCGTCGGCGTTTGCTGACCCTGTGTACCCCCACAGCCCACGGTGATGGTTGAACATCTTCGGCTGCTCGATCAGCAACTGCGAGAGCGCGAGCGCGCGGCCGGGATCGCCGGGAAGCAGCACGCGCTCGGCCAGCGGCGCCGTCGGGCGCAGATGGATCGACTTGGTGTGTTCCACGGGCGGCGACTCTAGACTGCAAGCCGTGTCCTCGCCCTTCTCATCCGCTCGGGCGCCTGAGACGCCTGCTCCAGACGGCTCGATAAACGGAAGGGCTCCCAGTGCCGGTGAGACGCCGACGCTGACCCAGGTCGCCGAGCGCGCGGGCGTATCCGCCGGCACGGTCCGCCGTTGGGTGAGCGACGGGCTCGTGCCCCAGTACGAAGGGGAATGGGTTCCCGCCGCTGTCGCCCAGGTGCGGATCGTCGCGCGGCTGCGTTCGCGCGGGCACACGCTCGCCGAGATCCGCCGCGCGCACGAGAGCGGACAGCTGGCCGGCTACGTGCAGGGCATGTTCGCGCCGCCGGAGGGGCGCTACACGCTCGAGCAGGCGGCGCAAGAGGCGGGCATCGACGAGGCGATGATCGAGCGCATCTACATGAGCCTGGGGCTGAGCGCGCTGTCGCTGGACGCGATCACCGAGGAAGACATGGAGATGTGGCGCTACATCGGCGCGATGCTGAACGTCGGCATGCCCGAGGCGGTGCTGATGCAGCTGGCGCGCGTGTACGGGCAGACGATGGCTCAGATCGCCGACGCGGAGGTCAGGCTGATCCACCTGTATGTGCACGAGCCGATGATGCGCGAAGGCCTACCAGGCGTGCAGATGGCCGAGGCGATGGAGGGGCTCGCCGGCGAGCTGCTCCCCTTCGCGGCGCCGTTCATGCGCTACCTGCACGGGCGTTTTCTCGGACACTTCATCGAGCAGGACGTGATCGGGCACATGGAGGCCGAGCTCAGCGGCGACATGCTCGAGGAGGGGCGGATGCGGATCGTCGTCGCCTTCGCCGACCTGGCCGGCTACACGCGCCTGACCGAGGAGCGCGGCGACGACGAGGCGGTCGGCGTGGTGGAGCGCTTCCTCGAGGCGGTCGAGCACTCGCTGCCGATCGACGCACGCGTGATCAAGACGCTCGGCGACGAGGTGATGGTCGTAGGCGCAGATATCGCCGGCCTGACCCAGTGGGCGGTCGGCTTCCAGCAGGAAATTCCCGCGGAGGCGCCAATGCCGCGGATCGGCATCCACAGCGGCGAGGCGATCTATCGCGATGGCGACTACTACGGGCGCGACGTCAACCAGGCGGCGCGCGTGGTTGCGCGGGCGGCGGGGGGAGAGGTACTGGTGACGCGGCCGATCGTCGAGACCGCCGAGGGCGTCGAGGGCTTGCGCTTCGAGTTGATCGGGGAAATCGGGCTGAAGGGGTTCAGCGAGCCGATCGAGCTGTTCCACGCGTTGCCGGGGGAGGGCTCTCCCCCCAAGTGAGCGTTGTATGGCTGTCTTCGTGATCGCGAGATCGTTCAAGGGTTGAATGATTCTTTCGTCGAAAGGTTCCAGTGTTGAACGATTTCGCCACGTGAAGCAACGTGCAGCCAATGCAAACCAGCGCTCCCTTCGCCGCTGACATGACGAGCCCCGAAGACGTGCGGGCGAGGGTGCGCGAGGGAGGTCTGCTCTCATCGGATGCGCGCGTGGTGGCAATGCTTTCGGGTGGCAGAGACTCGGTCTGCCTGCTCGACGTTGCGGTGGCGCTGTGCGGGGCTGGGAAAGTGCGAGCGTTGCACGTCAACTACGGCCTGCGCGCCGAGGCGGACGGGGACGAGGAGCACTGCCGCGAGTTGTGCCGGCAACTTGGTGTGGACGTCGAGGTCGTGCCCGCTGAGCGCGAGCCCGGAGCGAGCGGCAACCTGCATGCCTGGGCGCGCGGGCGGCGCTATGCGGCCGCCGGCGAGCTGGCGGAGCGCCTGGGCGCGCTGATTGCCGCAGGGCACACCGCCACCGACCAGGTGGAGACGATCCTCTACCGGCTGGCCGCTTCGCCGGGCCGCCGGGCGCTGCTCGGCATGGCCGCGCAGGAGGGGCGGCTGGTGCGCCCGCTGCTCGTGCTCACGCGCGAGCAGACCGCCGCCTACTGCACGGAGCTGGGACTTGCCTGGTGCGAGGATCAGAGCAACGACAGTTTCCAGTACGCGCGCGCGCGTGTGCGTCACGGTCTGCTCGCGACGCTCGACGCCGTCCATCCCGCGGCGCGCGCGAACGTGCTGCGCACGGCCGCGCTGCTGCGGGAGGAGACCGAGCTGCTGGACACGCTCATCGACGCCGAGCTGAAGGGCGAGTCGAGCATTGAGATCGAGCGCCTGCGCGAGCTGCCGCCAGCGCTCGCTCGGCTGGTCGTGATCCGCCTGGCCGAGGACGCCGCCGGCGCATTCGTGCCGCAGGCGGGGGAGCGCGTGGCGGAGATCCTCGCGCTCGCCCAGCACGGCGGTCGCGCCGAGCTGCACGTCGGCGGGCTGGTCGGTGCGGTTGTCGAGGGCGGCGTGCTACGCATGAAGCGCATCGCCTCGCGGATGAGTTGAGCGCGAGCCGCGGGCGCGGTTAGACTGCGCCGTGGTGGCGAGCGACGAGTGGACTGAGGCCGGCGAGATCGGCGAGATCCTCGTGCGCGCCGATGCGCTGCAGGAGCGCGTGCGCGACCTGGCGGCGGCGATCTCTCGCGACTACGCCGGGCGGCGGCTGCTGCTCGTGTGCGTGCTGAAGGGGGCCGTCTTCTTCCTCTCGGACCTAATGCGCCACGTCGACATCCCGGTCGAGGTCGACTTCATGGCTGTGGCCTCCTACGGCTCGGCGACTGACTCCTCGGGCGTGGTGCGCATCCTCAAGGATCTCGACACCCCGCTGGAGGGCCGCCACGTCCTGATTGTCGAGGACATCGTCGACTCGGGCCTGACGCTGCAGTACCTGCTGCGCAACCTTGGCTCGCGCGACCCGGCGTCGCTCGAGGTGTGCGCGCTGCTGACCAAGCCCTCGCGACGCAAGGTGGACTTGCCGGTGCGCTACGTGGGCTTTGAGATCCCCGACCAGTTCGTCGTCGGCTACGGCCTGGACTATGACGAGCGTTATCGCAACCTGCCTTACGTGGCGGCGCTGCGAGGTAAGACCGTCTAACGCCTTACCTTCCCGCCGCCGCCGGCGGTTCAGGGCCAGACTATTCGCCGAGTGAGCTCGGCCGGCCCCAGTTCGATCAGGCCGCTGGTCTCGATTGGCTGATAGCGCTCGCTGACGAGCGCGAGCCAGTGCGCCTCGCGTGTGTCGGGGTCAATAATCAGGACCTCGTCCACATGGTGAGCGGCGTAGAAGGGGAGCTTCTCCCAGGTCTCGTCGCCGGGGGAGAGAATCTCCAGCACGAGCGCCGCGGTCGCGATCCAGACGCCGCGAGGCTGGGATTGGTGTAGCCCGCCGTCGGGGATACGGAAGTCGTTCTTGGAGTCGCCCACGTTGAAGTCGTCGGTGACGATCAGTCCCGCCGTGGTCGCCGCCGCGCGTAGCAGTGCCTTGACCTGCGCGGCGAGCGCGGCGTGCTCACCGGAGGGCGCGGGGACCACGCGATACACCCCTTCCCACACTTCGTCTCTGCGGTCCTGGCCAAGCCGCTTGCGCCGCGCGAGCAACTCCTTGGCCTCGGCCGGTGTTGGATCGGGAAGCAGCGTGCGCATCAAGTGAAGGGTAACGTCGGCGTCGGTGCTGTTCTGTCGCCGGCATCCCGTCTTCTAATCCGACGATCAGCGCCACGCTGGACATGCCGGTCCTGTTCGGTCAGCACAAGACCCATAGGCTTGCGTCCCTCACGCGGTGGTCAGCGCGCCCAAACGGCCGGTAAATGCGGCCTGTCGTGGTACGCTGATGGACTGGCGGGCATGACCCTGAAGCGCTCGCCGCGGGGGGTGGGCCCCAAATCAGAGCCATGAGCCGTTTCTTCAAGAGCGCAGCGTTCCCAATCCTGATCGTCGTCGTGATCGCCTTCTTCGCGGCGAAGTTGATCGGCGGCAGCCAGAGCAAGGGTCCGGAACACACCTACCAGACACTTGTCTCTCAGGACATCCCGAACCACCAGGTCGCCTCGGCTGACATCAAAACGAAAGACAACTCCGTCGCGGTCACGCTCAAGGGTGGCAGTAAAGAAAAATACGAAGTCGGCGTGTTCGACCAGCAGGTGCCGCGACTGGAAGAAGAACTAAAGAAGTCCGGCGCCAAGTTCAACGTCGAAGCGAACAAGACGAGCATCTGGCCGTCGCTGCTGAGCTTCGGCCTGCCGCTGATCCTGATCCTCGGCTTCTGGTTCTTCCTGATCAATCAGATGCAGGGGGGCGGCTCGCGCGTGATGAGCTTCGGCAAGTCGCGCGCCAAGCGCCTGTCGGCCGACTCTCCCAAGATCACCTTCCGCGATGTCGCCGGCGTGGACGAGGCCGTCGAGGAGCTGCACGAGATCAAGGAGTTCCTTGAGAACCCGAAGAAGTTCCAGGCGCTCGGCGCCCGGATTCCGACCGGCGTGCTGCTGTACGGACCGCCCGGTACCGGCAAGACGCTGCTCGCGCGCGCTGTCGCCGGCGAGGCGGGGGTGCCGTTCTTCTCGATCTCGGGCTCCGATTTCGTCGAGATGTTCGTCGGCGTCGGCGCCTCGCGCGTACGCGACCTGTTCGAGCAGGCCAAGCAAAACTCTCCCTGCATCATCTTCATGGATGAGATCGACGCGGTCGGCCGTCACCGCGGCGCCGGTCTCGGCGGCGGCCACGACGAGCGCGAGCAGACGCTCAACCAGCTGCTTGTCGAGATGGACGGCTTCGAGGCCAAGGACAACATCATCATGATCGCCGCCACCAACCGCCCCGACATTCTCGACCCGGCGCTGCTGCGCCCCGGTCGTTTCGACCGTCAGATAGCGGTAGACCGTCCCGACCGCAAGGGGCGGGCGAAGATCCTCGAGGTGCACACGCGCGGCAAGCCGCTGGCGAAGGTGATCGACATCGACGCGCTCGCAGGTCAGACTCCGGGCTTCACTGGCGCCGACCTCTCCAATCTGATCAACGAGGCGGCGCTACTCTCCGCCCGCACCGGCAAGCGCGAGATCGGCCAGGAAGAGCTCGAGGAGGGGATCATGCGCGTGATCGCTGGCCCCGAGAAGAAGACGCGCGTGATGAGCGAGAGGGAGCGCCTGATCACGGCCTACCACGAGATGGGCCACGCGATCGTGGGTCACTTCCTCGAGTTCTCCGACCCAGTTCACAAGATCTCGGTCATCTCTCGCGGTCAGGCTCTGGGCTACACGATCTCGATGCCGCAGGAGGACCGCTTCCTGACCACGCGCGCCGAGCTCAACGACACGATGGCGATGACGCTCGGCGGCCGCGCCGCCGAGGAGCTCATCTTCAACGAGATCACCACCGGCGCCTCCAACGACCTGGAGAAGGTCACCGCGACGGCCAAGCAGATGGTGATGCGCTTCGGCATGTCCGAGAAGCTCGGCCCGCGCGTGTTCGGCCACGAGCACGGCCAGCCGTTCCTCGGCCGCGAGTTCTCGACCGAGCCCGACTACTCCAACGAGATAGCCCGCGAGATCGATGACGAGGTTCGCCGCATCGTCGAGTCTGCCCACCAGCGCGCCCGCACGATCCTGACCGACCACAAAGGAGACCTGGAGAAGATCTCCGAGATCCTCGTCAAGCGCGAGACGATCGAGAAGGAGGAGTTCCTGGCGCTGCTCGACGGCAAGAACGAGGTCGAAGTGTTCGGCTCCGAGGAGCCGCCCGCGCCCGAGTTGCCGATCCCGCCGGCGACCCCCGCCGATCGCGCCGGTCGTGAAGCCCCGCGGCCGCTGCCGCGCCCAGGCCTTGCCGGCGGCGCGGCGGATATGCGCGCTGACGGCGTCTAGGCGTCCCTGGCGGCGTCCTCGGTCGCTCGTGTGCTGGCCGATAGGAGATCTCGTCGATCTCCTATCGGCACACTTCGCTCCTTGCGTCCTTGCCAGGAACGCCTATCCGGCCGTCAGGAGCCTGTTGGTCATATGAGTGGGGCCTACCGCCTAATGGGGATCGTCAATGTGACGCCCGATTCGTTCTCGGACGGTGGGCTGTTTTTGGAGGCGGACGCGGCTGTCGCGCACGGGCTGGAGTTGGTCGCGCAGGGCGCTGACATCCTCGATGTCGGCGGCGAATCCACCAGGCCCGGGGCGGAGCCGGTGGCTGAGGCCGAGGAGCTGCGGCGCGTGTTGCCGGTCGTGGAACGCCTTGCGCAAGCACGTGCGACTTCGAGCAAGGTCGCGCCGGGCTCATCCGCGGGCGAACACCCCCCCTTTGGGATCTCGATCGACACCTCGAAGGCGGCGGTCGCCCACGCGGCGCTCGCCGCCGGCGCCGGCCTGGTCAACGATGTCACGGCGTTGCGCGGCGATCCGGAGATGGTGGCAGTGGTGGCCGAGAGCGTCGCCGATTGCTGTCTGATGCACATGCTCGGTGAGCCTCGCACGATGCAGCGCGAGCCGCGCTATCGGGATGTGGTTGACGAGGTTAGGTCGTTCCTGGAGGAGCGGATGGTCTTCGCGGTCGGCGAGGGCATCGCGCAGGAGCGCATCCTGCTCGACCCGGGTATCGGCTTCGGCAAGACGGTCGAGCACAACCTGGAGCTGCTGCGCCGCCTGGGAGAGTTGGTGGCGCTCGGCCGGCCGGTTGTGATTGGTACCTCGCGCAAGAGCTTTCTGGGGCGTGTGGATGGGGGCCAGCGCTCACGCGCACGCGATGATGGCGTGCTTGCCGGTGATCCGTCGCGGTTGCCGGCCACGATTGCCACCAACGTGCTTGCGCTCGAGCGCGGGGCGTCCGTCTTCCGGGTGCACGATGTCGCCCCGGTGGCGGCCGCGCTGGCGAGCGCGGCTGCTACGTTGGGCGCGACGTGGACGGCGAGCGAGGCGACGACGTGAGCGACGAGGGACCGGCCGGCCGGCCCGGGCACGACGACGAGGAAGAGCACGAGCCGCTCGAAGACGCCGAATCCTCCTACGACGAGGACGAAGACGAGGAGGAGGACGGGCTCGAGACCGTCACGATCGAGATCTCCGGCCTCTCGCTGTACACGCACCACGGCGTCAGCGAGGCCGAGCGCGAGATCGGCCAGCGCCTGCTGATCGATCTGCGCCTGGACGTGGGCGAATCCGACGCAACTGTCACCGACCGGATCGAGGACACCGTCGATTACGGCGAGGTCTGTCAGCTCGTGGCGTTGGTGGCCCAACAGCGCTCCTACCGCACGCTTGAGCGCCTGTGCTCGGCGATCGCCGATCGCCTACTCTCGGACTTCGAGCTGGACGGGGTTTGGGTCAAGGCCTCCAAGCCCGAGCCGCCGATCCCGTTGCCGGTCGAGGATGTGTCGGTCGAGGTGTGGCGGGAGGCGGGGGAGTAGGGCACGGTCCTGCACGCGTCGATCTCGCTTGCGCCGCCCGATCGTCCAAGGCCCCCTTTTACTGTTGTCAACCCACGCTTTTACGCACCGGCGCGCTCAAAGCCCTACGCCCTCGCTCAAAAGCCCTGCGTCCCTCGCTCAAAAGCCCTGCGTCCCTCGCTCAAAGGCCTGCGCGTTCCCTTGACAAGTTAGTTAGCAGTCACTAATCTGCCGGCAATGGTCGACCGTTTGTCCTCGCTGGCCCTCACCCGCTCGCGGCGGGTGCTGTTGATCGCCGGGGTCGTCTTCCTGGTCGCGGCGGCACTCGGGGGCCCGGTCGTCACCCTGCTGAAGAGCGAAAACTCCGACTTCCAGGACCCCGCTTCGCAGAACCAGCAGGTCCTGCGCGCGATCGAACACGCAACGGGGCAGACAGCCACTTACGGCGTGGCCGTGCTGGTGCCCAGCAGCGGCGATGTGCGCACCAATGTGGCC
>DATAQR010000167.1:0-2563 GCA_036264565.1 Solirubrobacteraceae bacterium
ACATCGCCGTCTCAGCCGCTGTGCTCGCGCTCGCATCCCCCGTGCTCGCGCTGGCGATGCTCGCGATCCGTCTCGAGAGTCCCGGCCCCGTGCTCTACCGCCAGCGGCGCACAGGGCTCGACGGGCACGAGTTCGACGTCATCAAACTGCGCACGATGGTCGACGGCGCCGAACAGATCGGCGCGGGGCTCGCGATAGATGCCGAGGACCCGCGCATCACACGCGTAGGCGAGCTGCTGCGGCGCACGTCGCTCGACGAGCTGCCCAACCTCGTGAACGTGCTGCGCGGCGAGATGTCGCTGATCGGCCCACGACCGACGCTGCCCGTGCAGGTGCAGCAGTACAGCGAGCGCGAGCTCGGGAGGCTCGGTGTGAAGCCCGGCATCACCGGCTGGGCGCAGGTCAACGGCCGCGCATCGCTGCCGTGGCCGGAGCGGATCGAGCTCGACCTCTACTACATCGAGCACCGCTCGCTCGCGCTCGACCTGCGCATCCTGTGGCGAACGATCGCGATCGTCTTCGGCGGATCGGGTCTGTACAAGGGCCAGACTGGGGGATGGGAGGCGGAGAAGGATGGATGAGCTCCGGTCCTTGCGGACCTCCGCCGTTGGGCGTGCTGGTCGGCGTGACGCGCCCACCCCAGATCCGCCCGCCGTGATGCTCACCGGGGTCGGCAAGCGCTACGACATCGTCTCCTGCTTTGCGGCGCTGAGCACGGTGGTGGCGGTGGACCCGAACCCGCTGGCGCCCGCCCGGTACGCCGCCCAGATGCGCGCCACGGCGCCGCGCATCGAGGACCCGGCCTACGTGCCGGCGCTGCGTGAGCTGTGCGAACAGCACGGGGTGGGCGCGGTGCTGCCGTTGACCGACCTCGACATCGAGGTGCTCGCGCTCGCTCGCGAGCGCGGCGAGCTACCGGCGCTCGTGCCGTCCTCGCAGGTGGCGCGAGCGACCTACGACAAGTACGAGGCGCACCTGCTGCTGGAGCGGCTGGGCCTACCCTCGCCGCCGACGGTGTTGCCTGGCGCCGACCTCGACGCGCTGCGCTACCCGGTGATGGTCAAGCCGCGGCAGGGCTCGGGCGCGCGCTCGATCCACCTCGCCCACGATGCAATGCAGGCGCGCTTCTTCGTCGACTACGTGGAGGAGCCAACGATGATTCAGCGCGCCATGGGCGGCCCGGAGCTGTCGATCGACTGCCTTGGCGACCTCGACGGCCGCTGCCTGAACGCGATCCCGCGCACGATGCTCGAGTCCCGCGGCGGCGAGTCGATCAAGGGCACCGTGATCGACGATCCCGAGCTGGTGGAGCTCGGCCGTCGCGCGATGGAGGCGCTGGCCGTGCGTGGGCCAGCGACGATCCAGGTCTTCCGCGACCCCGAGCTGGGTGTGCGCATCACCGATGTCAATACGCGCTTTGGCGGCGCTTTCCCCGCGCCGACTTTGGCTGCTTTGCCCGGCTGCAGCTACCCCGAGCTGATCGTGCGCATGGCCCGTGGCGAGCCCGTCGAGCCGCACGTCGGCGAGTACCGCCGCGACGTGACCTTCACCCGCTACTACTGGCAGCTTGAGTTGGACGGGCAGCTGGCGCCAAACGGGAAAGACATTCTCCCGGCCGGCCCGCCCGGTCCACCGGTGCCGAAGTAGACCGCTGCTCGTGGGGGGCCTGCCGGCGACTGGCGGGCGCCAAGGTGTCAGAATGGGCGCATGTCCGCGTGCGCGCAGTGTGGAGCGCCAATGCAGGAGGGGCAGGACTGGTGCCTTCAGTGCGGCGCCGGCGCTCCCGGCAGCCTTGATAGCGGTGGCCCTGGATGGCGCACCGGCGTGGCGATCCTTGGCGCGACCGGGTTGTTGGTGGTGGGTGCTTCTGTTGCGGCCTACGCCGCGCTGACCAAGCCCAAGCCCAAGCCGAAGGTGGTGGCGGTGGCGATCAAGCCAGCCAACCCCGTGACGAGCACTCCTCTGCCGGGGACGACGGGTAGCGGTGGCGTGCCGGGGATACCGACGACGGTGACGCCGGCGGCGCCGAAGATCCCGACGCAGACGCCCACACCGAAAAGCTCGGAACCCTCAGCGCCCGTGTTCCCCGAAGAAACGAAAACGAGCTCGACCACGAAATCGAGCACCGAATCGAGCGCTAAAGAAGAAGGCGCGAAAGAAAAAACCGAATCTGGGTCAGGCGCCGAACCGCCGAGCCCGATCCTGCTCGACACCAACGCCGCCTCCGTCTACAACCCTTATTCCTATCCGGCCTCGCTGTTCGGCGACCCGAGCCTGACGATCGACGGCGAAGCGAAAACCGCCTGGACGGCGCAGGTGCAACCTGAAAAGGCCCCGCATATGGCCGAGGGCTTGCTGCTCGACCTGAAGTCGCCGCAGAAGCTCGGCAGCGCCGCGGTGAAGACCTCGACGACCGGCGCGACGGTCGAAATCTACGGCGCCAACGGCGCCACGCTGCCGGCCTCGATCACCGACGCCGCCTGGACGCGACTTGTCGGGCTGAAAGTGCTGAAGAAGAAAGAGGAGACCTTCACGCTCAAGACCAAAGGTAAGTTCCGCTACG
>DATAQR010000015.1:0-9058 GCA_036264565.1 Solirubrobacteraceae bacterium
CTACTGCGCGGAGCCCTCGTCGAGGAGCCGGGCGATGACCTTCGAGAGCTGTCCGCCCTGCCAGGCGATCGGCGAGTTACCAGAGTCCTCGACCACTAGCCGCGCGCCGGGGATCGAGGCCGCGTAGCGTTCACCGACCGCCAGCGGATGGCTCGGGTCGGCCTCGTCGCGACTGGCGATGACGACCGCCGGGGCTGAAATCCGTTCCAGGTCAGCCCACGACTCAAACGGCCTGGAGCGAGGGATCGCTTCGAGCGCGTCGGCCACCGCCAGCGGATGATCGTGGGCGGAGAGCCTTTGGCGCAGAACAGTCATAACAGTCTCGCGCCAGCGCTCGGGGATCGAATCGAGGTCATAGGCGGCAACGAAGCCCTCCACTCCCCCCTCGCGCAGCCCACGCGCGAGCCGATCCCAGCCCGCGTACGCGTCCGGGCCGTGCGGCGCGTTTGGGTCGAACGCGGGCGTAATCAAGCCAAGCGCAGCGACCCGCTCGGGATGGTCGAGCGCGAAGCGAAGCGCCGTCTGCGCGCCCATCGAGGCGCCGGCGAGAACCGCTCGCTCGACCCGCAGCTCATCGAGCGCCGTCCGCAGATCGGATGCCAGCAGCTCATACGAATATGCGTCAGGCGTAGGCCCCGGGCCGGAGCGGCCATGTCCACGCGCGTCGTAGGAGATCGCCCGATGGCTCGAGCGCTCCAGCACGCGCGAGCCCATCACAACGTACCTGCGCGTCGCCGTCAGTCCGTGCAGCAACACGATCGGCAACCCTTCGCCTGCCTCCTCGCCGGCGAGCGTTACGCCATCGGTAGTGGTGAGCTCGAACTCGACAGACCGGCTAGGCATTGACGAGCGCGTGCTCGCGCACGAGCTTCGCCGTGTGGGCTGGTTCCTCCAGGAAGAACATGTGCCCAATCCCGTCAAGGATCTCAAGACGAGCGCCGGGAATAAGGCCAGCGATCATGTGGCCGTTCTGCACCGGGAGCAGTTGGTCGAGCGTGCCGTGGATGACCAACGTCGGCCCCTTGATATCTCCCAGTCGCGTGCTCGTGTCGTGTTCGGTGATCGCGCGCATCTGCTCCATGATCACCGGCACGGGCACGCCGTAGCGCAGGCCGCGTGCCAGGAACGTCGCGTAGATGTCGTCCTTGGCCGCGAAGGCCGGCGAGACGTTCACCTCCCAGGCGGCCCGGATCGCGCGTTCGCGGTCGCCGGACATCATCGCCTCCGCTAGCCGGCGCATAGTCTCTTCGCTGGCGAGCTTGCTGCCCTCACCGCCACAGTAGGTGCAGCCGAGTGTGAGCGCTCGCACCTGCTCGGGGTGGGCCAACACCAGCTCCTGGGCGACCATGCCGCCCATCGAGATGCCCATCACATGAGCGGAGTCCACGTCGAGTGCATCCAGAAGGCCTGCTGCGTCCCCCGCGAGATCGGCGATCGTGAACGGCTTGCCGGTCTTGGTCGAGTCGCCACAGTCGCGGTGGTCGTAGACGATCACCTCGAAGTCTTTGCGCAGATCGTCGAGCACCGCGTCACCCCAGTGGTGCTTCGTGCCGCTCATGCCCATGATCAACAGCAGCGGCGGCCCGTCGCCGGCGCGGTCGTAGCTGAGCTCGATCTGGCCTGCTTTGGCGAGCGGCATCGTGCGCCAAGAGTACCCGCAACCGTCGGACGCGGCCCCCACGTGCGGTGAGAGCGCTTTTGAGGAGCTACACCGGCAGCGCGAGCTGGTCCGCCGGGTCCTTCGAGCTGCCCCCGCCTCCCGTCTCTACGCGCGACACCAGGCCAGCCACTCGCACCCCAAGCAGACGCACTGGTCGCAGCGGCGCATACTCCTCGAGCAGCGCAAGCGCCACCCGTGTGACCTGCTCAGCCTCGCACGTCGGCTCGGGCAGGGTGCGAGCGCGAGTGACCGTCGAGAAGTCATTCAGGCGCACCTTGATCCCGATCGTGCGCCCGTGGTGCTCATGGCGCTGCAAGCTCTCGCACAGTTCACCGGACATGCGCACAAGCGCTTCACGCAGCGCACTGGCGTCGCCTACGTCGTAGTCAAAAGTGCGCTCGCGCGACTCGGAGACGACCTTGCGCTCCTCGCTGACGATGCCATCGTGCTCAAAACGCGCACGGCGCAGCAGATCGCGTCCGTGGTTGGGTCCAAAGCGCTCGACCAGCAGCGCTTCGGGCGCGCGCGCCAACTCCCCCAGCGTGTGTAGGCCCAGCGCCTCCAGCTTCACAGCGGTCTTCGGCCCGATTCCCGGTATCAGCCCCGGCGCCGCGCCGGCGAAGCGCTCGCAGGCCTGCTCGCGCGTGAGCACGCAGAACCCGGCCGGCTTCTCGGCGTCGGAGGCGACCTTGGCGACCAGCTTGTTCGGGCCGATACCCACCGAGCAGACGAGCTGCGTCGCCTGCTTGATCTCAGCCAGAATCCGTCGCATAGCGGCGCGCGGCGAGTAGAGCCCACTGAGATCGAGATAGGCCTCGTCGAGCCCGACGACCTCGACGTGCTCGATGCTAGCCCGCATTATCCCCATCATGCGCCGCGAGACCTCGCGGTAGTGGATGAAGTCCGGCGGCAGAAACACCGCCTGCGGGCAAAGTCTGCGAGCCCGCGAGGCCGGCATCGCCGACCCCACCCCAAACCGCCGCGCCTCATAGCTGGCCGTTGTCACGACCGCGCGTGGGCCCGTCCCAGAGACCACCACCGGCAGCCCGCGCAACTCTGGCCGGCGGTTCAGCTCAACCGAGACGTAAAAGGCGTCGGCATCGAGGTGCGCGGTACTCAGTTCGTGCGGCTGCTCGGGCACCGTTCGAATCTAACGGCACAGCCGGTCGGGGACGCGCTACGCCACGGCCTCGATGTTCAGCCGCACGTAATCAATCCGATACGGCTCACCCACAATCTCGTGCACAGCATCAACGAACGGCTCGCGCAACTCCTCCGGCAAGCGCAGTAGGTGCGAGCCCAAGTTGACCGTGCGCAGGAACTCGCGCGGCTCGGGTGGGTAGACCTCGACGTCGTGCAGCCAGCAGCGCGCCTCTTTGAAGCCGGCCGCGCGCAGGCGCTCCTCGGCAAGCTCGGCTGAGCTGAAGTTCCAGGGGCCGTCCCAGCCGCGCATGTATGGCTCGAACGGCTCGCGGGCACTTACCTCCTGCGCAGCTTCGCGGGTGCCACGCACGTTGCCCTCTCCCCCACACTGCGCGACCAGGTGCCCACCCGGGCGTAGCGCGGCGCGCAGGTGCGCGAACAGGCGCTCGTGATCTCCAATCCAGTGGAAGGTGGCGGTCGAGAGAATCGCATCCAGCGGCGCCTCCAACTGCAACGCTTCGAGGTCCATCACGCGCACGTCCACGCGCACGCCTGTGCCCTTTAGGGCGCCGAGGCGCTCGCGGGCGGCGTCCACCATCGAGGGCGAGGCGTCGACGGCGATCACGCGCCCGCGCGGGAGGCGTTCGGCGAGCATCTCCGTCACGCGCCCTGAGCCGCAGCCCGCGTCGAGCACCGTCTCGTCACCCTGCAGCGGCAGGCGCTCGAGCACTTCCTTGCCCCAAGCGTGCTGCGGCGCGGAGATGCGGTCGTAGGTGCTGCCGTCCCAGTCGCGCGTTTCTGACATACATGTGTATGTTATCACATATGCGTTACTCGGCGTTCTTTCGGCTCAGCGTTGGCAACCGCAGCACTCCCCACTCTTCACCGTCACCCGGCGGACGAGCCGATGCACGTGGCCTTGTGGACCTCTTCGGTCAGCGTGTTCATCTTCGCGGTGAGAGTGTGGATCTGCTCGGTCAGGTTGGTGTTGCGCTGCAACAGATCGGTCTGCGTCTGCGCAAGTTCGTCGCGGTGCTTGGCCGCCGCTTCCTCGTTGGCCTTGTCAGTTCGCGTCTGCGCCTTCTGGGCGATGATGACGAGCGCGCCCGTGTAGAAGGCGACGGCCGAGAAGACGAGGTTGAGCAGGATGAACGGAGCGGGATCGAAGCCGGTCCCGTTCAGCAGGCCCTTCCACGAGTTGCTGAGAAAGTGCACCACGTGGTTGGTCAGCACCCAGGCGACGATCACCGCCGAGCTGACGAGCAGGAAGCCGACCGTTCCCATTCCGCTGGCAACTGCCTCGGACATCCGCTCCATGAAGCTGCTGCCGCCCGCATATGGGGACGGGCCGTGCTTGCTGTCCTTGTAATGCTTGTAATGGCGCAGCGGATCCTTGCTACTCGCCGCTCCCGGGTCGGACACAGTGCTCGCCTCCATATTCGTTCCCTTTCAGTAGATCGAGGTTCACCGCGCATGCTTACATGCGCGGATGTCGGCCTACAAGAAGGTCTGGAGGACCTCCTAAAGCAACGCGGCCAAACGCGCGCGCTGGCGCTTTGCGCCGCCCAGCAGCGAAGCGTCTACCAGTGCTCGCTTGTATAGCCAGTGCACGTCGGCCTCCCACGTGAAGCCGATGCCGCCGTGGGCCTGGATCGCGCTGGCGCACACATCCACGCCCGCCTCGGAGGCCGAAGCCTTGGCCATCGCCGCCGCCTCGGACAGCAGCTGCGGGTCGGCGTCTGCCGCCCAGGCGGCGTATGCGGTGGCCGAGCGGGCACGCTCGGTGTCGAGCAGCATCTGCGCGCAGCGGTGTGAAACCGCCTGGTAGGAGCCGACGGGGACGCCGAACTGCTTGCGCTCCTTGACGTAGGCGACCGTCATCGCCAGCGCGCGCTCGCAGACGCCGACGAGCTCTGAGGCGACCGCCACGAGCGCGCGGTCAATGCCACCCGAAAGGTCGCCTTCCAGCGGCCCGCCCGCTTCGGGGCCGACCGTCACCTCGGCGGCGGAGCGGGTCGGGTCGATGCAGGCGACCAGCGCGACGTTCGCCTCCTCGGCGCTCAGCACTCGGGCAGCATCGCCTTCCAACAGCACCAGCACGTTCGCCTCGCCACCGCCGATCACCAGCTCGGCCTTACCCTCGCTCGCCACGCCCACGGCAGCGCCCTGCTCACCCGAGGCGAGCGCCGGCAGCAAACGCTCGCGCTGCTCATCTGAACCGGCGTGCTCGATCAGCGTGCTCGCCATCGTCGTTGAGAGGAACGGGACGGTCGCGAGCGAGCGGCCCATCTCCTCACACAGGATCGACAGCTCGACGCAACCGAGGCCCTGGCCGCCGTAGCGCTCGGGGATCGCGATGCCGAGCCAGCCGAGCTCGCACAGCTCGTCCCACAGAACCTGGTCTGGTCGCCTCGCCTCGGCGTGCTCGCGCACCCGCTCAGAGGTGGCACGAGCCGCCAACAGCTCGCGCGCGGTGCGCTGGATCTCGCGCTGATCCTCGGAGAGGCCAAAATCCATCAGAGCGCTGCTCCGGCGCCGCCGCAGGACATGCAGTGGCGGCGAAGCGCCACGGGTACGCAACGGCGGAGCCCCGCAGGGGCGCAGCTATCCCCCAAAAAGACCACCTACGTGACCGCCTTCAGGCGCGGCAATCCCAGCACGCGCTCGGCGACGATGTTCTTCAGCACCTCGGTCGTGCCGCCCTCGATTGTGTTGCCGCGAGCGCGCAGCAGCTCGTAGCTCCACGAGGTGCCGTCCGTCAACGCCTCGCCGCCGACGATCTCGGCCGCGAGGCTGGTCAGACGCTGGTTGGTATCAGACCACAGCCACTTGACCAGCGACCCCTCCGGGCCGGGCTGGCCGTAGCGCTCGATGTCGGTCAGGCCCTTCCAGGCCAGCAGGCGGATCTGCTCGCAGCGGATGTGCAGGTCGGCGAGCGCGTCGGCGTACAACGCATTGGCGAGCAGGCCGCGCTCGCGGGCGACCGCCAGCGTGTCGTCGAGCAGCTGGCGCAGGCGGACTTGCAGCAGGAAGCCCAGGCCCGCGCGCTCGTTCATCAGCGTCGTCAGCGCCACCTTCCAGCCGTTGCCTTCGCCGCCGATCACGTTGGCGTCGGGGATGCGGGCCTCTTCGATGAACAGCTCGTTGAACTCGGCCTCGCCGGTGATCTGGCGCAAGGGCCGAATCTGCACGGCCTCCTGCTCCATGTCCATCAGGAAGTAGGTCAGGCCCTTGTGCTTGGCGGCGCCTGAATCGCTGCGCGCGACCAGCATGCACCACTTCGAGTACTGCGCTGCGCTCGTCCACACCTTCTGCCCGGTCACAACCCATTCGTCGCCGTCACGAACGGCGCGCGTCTTCAGCGCGGCCAGGTCCGAGCCGGCGTCGGGCTCGGAGAAGCCCTGGCACCAGATCTCCTCGGCGGAGAGGATCGGCGCCAGGTAACGCTGCTTCTGCTCGTCGGTCCCCCACACCATCAGCGTCGGCCCGCCCAGCAGCAGCCCGAGCACGTTGGCTGGCAGCGGCACGCGCGCGCGCCCGAGCTCCTCGAAGTAGATCGCCGACTGCGTCAGCGAGGCCCCGCGCCCGCCGTACTCGCTGGGCCAGGCGGGTGCCGCCCAGCCGGCGTCGTACAAGCGCCGCTGCCAGTCGCGCCGCCAAGCGTAGTGCGCGTCTTCACCGCCCTCGGTCGGCTCGGGCGAAGGCGGGTTGTTCGCGAGCCAGCCGCGAAGTTCCTCGCGGAAGGCGTTCTCGCTGTCGTTGAATGTGAGATCCATGTGCGTGCTTTGCGGCGTGCCGGGGCTCGGCCGCGCAGAACATCACATTCAACTACTCCGTGGCCGCTTCGCGCGCGCTGGGCGTCGACAAGTCGCCCTGATCCATGTTCGTCGGCACGATCAGCTCGCCCACTTCGAGCCGGCCGACCTTCAGTTCGCTGACCTCGATGCGACCGGCAGACGCACGCTTGATCGCCAGTCGGCGGATCGCCACGGCGCCGAGTGCGACGGCGCCGAACGCGCTTGCCCCGAGCGCAAACGATCCGATCGCCGCCGAGCCGACCGACAGCGCGCCGCGAGCCTCGCGCCGCTTGCACTTGGCGGCGCGGCGGGCGCGGCGACGTTCGCGCTTGGCGTGCTTGTGCGACATGCGTTGGGCCACGCGCGCCAAGCGAAAGCCGGCCATCGTCAGTGCAATCGCTCGCTTGCGCTGGGCGCGTGCCTTGCGCGTGGATGCTTTGCGTTTGTTCGCCACGAGTACGCTAAGTCTGCCAAAGGGGGGTGTTAAGGGGGTGTTGCGTCCCAAAGGGTGTTCACCCCTCACGTGTGTTCCCGCTCAGCGCGAGCTCCACACCTCCCCCACCCCTTCAAAGCCGAGCGCGAGCTTGGTCGCTTCGGTCAGGTCGAAGTCGCGGCCGGCCACGTAGGGCCCGCGATCGACCACCGGGACGCGAATGCTGCGAGCGCCATAGCGAAGCATCACGAGCGTCCCACACGGCAGCGTCTTGTTGGCGACGCCAAGCGTGGAGCTGGTCAGCCAGCCGCCACAGGCAAGACTGCCGCCACCGCCGTACCAGGAGGCACCGGCGAGCCGGAACACACCCAGCGTGCCCAGGCGCCGCGCCGTCTTCCCCGCGGCGCCATCGCCCGGGAACAGCACGCGTAGACGCTGCTCGCGCAGTCCGCGCGGCGTGTAGCCCAGCGCGAAGCGTCCGTTGCGCACGGTGAACGTGCGCGCAAGCGTGCGCCAGCCGCGACGCTCGCGGCGCTGCAGCTCGACCAGATGTCCGCCGCGAGCGGGCAACAACAGACCGGCGACGGTCGCGGCGTGCCCGTCAAGCACGTTGAGCGTGGCGCGATCGATCTGGAACCGCAACCGTGTCGATGGCGCCGAAGCGATCGCGTGCGCAGCCGGAACGCCAACCGGCGTTACGGGATTACCCGTAAACAGGGGTAGCAAATGAGTCTCCTTGCGTAGCCGCCTACGGGGTTAGCTGTCGGGCTCACACCCGCTCGACAGCACGAATCAGAACGCGCTCCAACCGGGCGTTACAGCCGCAACAGCGGCCGATTCGCCCCATCCGGGCTCCGTCCTAGGAGCCCGGCAGTGGGTTCCCCGCTCGCCTCCATCCACGGAGACGACTCGGCAGGGTCAGGCAGTGACCCACGACGCTAGAGGAGAACATGCGTCCGGTGGTGTGCGAAGGCACACAGTCCTACACGAGCGGCACTGCTACGGCAGCCACTCCCTCTTGTCCCGATTGCTCCGCATGGCCGGAGTAGGTCTATGTGGCCCACTCAAACAAAGTCGACTACGAACTTGACCTCGGGTGTGACCCCGACATCAAATGCACGTTGACTTCACGACCAAGCAAGACAAGATCACCGACTACGCGGTGGTGCTGACGATCGTGACTGACGGAACCCACACCGTGCGCCTCTACGACGGCGCCCACGGCTTCAACGAGCTACACCGCTACAGCAGCACAGCAGGCAAGCAGCCCGGGGAGGCCTTCCATCACGGTACCCTTGGCGAAGGAATGCGCTGGGCCATCCAGCGGATGGAAAGCGGTTATGAAGAGATGATCGAGGCATGGCGGGAGCGAACATGATCGATATGAGCCACCTACCAGCAGCGCGAGTTATGAAAGAAGCGGTCGAGTTGGCGATCGAAGGACGCTCGCCCTTTCCCGATCGAGCGTCCTTCATCAACGACGGCACACCGGCGACCGACAGACGAACCAAAGAGGCCCTCGACGACGGGCGGGCCGCAGTGCTCGTCGCTGCCGACGGCACCACCCGGGTGCTGCACCCCGAGCCGCTCGCGACCGGCTCACGCCAGGCTTAGGACCTATCCCGATAGGGGCGGGTCCTTAGCCACCTCGATTCGGACCCTTGCGCCAGCCACCGGCGTGGTCCGCCGGAACGCCCCTACTCCTCCTCGCCGCGCGTGACGCCGCCAAGCCGGTTGAGCATCATCGCCTCGGCCATCCGCAGCAGGCCGATCGTCGTGTGCGGGCGCGCTTCGCTGGAGCGCACCGATACGTCCGAGCCGTGCGGGCCGAGCACCTCGACAATCGTGCAGACGTTGCCGATCTCGCAGTCTTCGCCATAGCGCCCTTCCAGCGCCTCCATCTGCGCGGCGACGACCTGCCCGATCTTCGATTGGTCAAAGCTCATCTGAAAAGACTGTACCTGACGGCGTTGGGCGCGCCCGAATAGGATCATCAGCGTCGATGGCTCTACAGCCCCCCTTCTC
>DATAQR010000018.1:0-11978 GCA_036264565.1 Solirubrobacteraceae bacterium
GAGCCACGCGACCCGGGTCGCGTCGGTATCTACGCCTGCGGCCCGACCGTCTACTCGCGCATTCACATCGGCAATGCACGCCCGTTCGTGATCTTCAGCCTGCTGGGGCGGTTCCTGCGGCACGAGGGCTACGAGGTTACCTTTGTCGCCAACGTCACCGACGTCAACGACAAGATCTACGACGCCGCACGCGCCGACCCCGACAGCGACGATCCTGTGAGCCGTGCCGGTCGTTCCAGCGCTGAGCTGGCGGGCGAGATGACGGCTCATTACATCGCCGATACAGATGCGCTCGGTCTCGGTCGTCCCGACCGCGAGCCGCTCGCCTCCGAGACGATGACCGCGATCGTCTCCTACATCGAGCGCTTGATCGAGGTCGGCCACGCCTACGAGAGCGGGGGCGATGTGTTCTTCCGCGTGCGCTCTGATCCCAACTACGGCTCGCTCTCGCACAGACAGATAGAGAACCTTGACCAGGGAGAAGGAGTGGAGGGGTCCGATCGCAAGCAGGATCCGCTCGACTTCGCTCTGTGGAAGGCGCGCAAGCCCGACGAGGACGCCTGGTGGTCCTCCCCCTGGGGGGACGGTCGGCCCGGCTGGCACATCGAGTGCTCGGCGATGGCCGAGCAGGCGTTGGGCGTCGGCTTTGACATCCACGGCGGCGGCTCGGACCTGCTGTTTCCCCACCACGAGAACGAGGCCGCGCAGACGCGCTGCGCGCGCGGCCAGGAGCTGGCGCGCATCTGGATGCACAACGGCATGATCCAGCTCACCGGCGAGAAGATGGCCAAGTCGGTGGGCAACATCGCGCTGCTGCACGAGGCGATCGACGAGTGGGGGCCGGGCGCCGTCGTCATGTACCTGATCGGCGGTCATTACCGCCAGCCGCTCGCCTTCGGCCGATCGGAGCTGAACGAGGCCGATCTGCGCATCCGCCGGATCCGCAATGCCTTGACTCGCGTAGTCGAGGACGAGCCGACACCGCCGGAGATGGCGCACCACCGCGAGGCGTTCTTCGACGCGCTGGCAGACGACTTCAATACCCCTCGTGCACTTGCGGCCCTGTTCGAGTGGGTGCGAGAGGCGAACCGCCGCTCCGAGCCGGCAGGTGGCCGTGACCTGCGCGAGATGTTGACTGTGCTTGGCCTCGGCGAGATGACGCCGCTGCAGGGCGCCGACGCCGAGGCGATCGATGCCGAAGCGGCCGAGCTTCGCGACCGGCGCGAGGCTGCGCGGGCCGCTCGCGACTTCGATCTGGCAGATCGGCTGCGCGAGCAGATTCTCGAGCTGGGCTGGGAGGTGCGCGACCGGGCGGCCGAGCCGGCCGAGCTTATCCCTCGGTTGCGCTGATCGCGTGGTTGTCTACGGCCGCAACCCTGTGCGCGAGGCTTTGCGCGGCCGGCGCTCTCATCAGGTCGCAGATGTCTGGGCGACCGCCAGCACGGCACGCGAGCCCTGGCTGCAGGGCGTTCCGGTCGCGCTACACACCGCAGAGGAGATCGAGCGGCGCTGTGGAGCCTCCACCCATCAGGGCGTCTGCGCGGAGGCAGGCGGTTACCCGTACGTGGGCGTCGATGAGCTGTTGGGCGCGGACGCACCTCTGATCGTTGTGCTCGACCAGATCCAGGATCCGCACAACCTGGGCTCGATCTGTCGTTCCGCCGAGTGCGTGGGGGCGACCGGAGTCGTAATCCCCGAACGGCGCTCGGCGGAGGTCACTCCGACCGTGTGCAAGACCTCGGCGGGCGCGGTCGAGCACTTGCATGTCGCACGCACGCGCAACGTCGCCGACTTCCTTGGTCAGGCTCGGGAGAACGATTGCTGGGTCTATGGCGCGAGCGTGGCTGATGGCGCCGTTTCCTACGACGTCCCCGACTACAGCGGCGGTGTCGTGCTCGTGCTCGGCAGCGAGGGCTCAGGCCTGCGTCCACGAGTGGCCGCCGCGTGCGATCAACTGGTCTCGCTGCCACTGCACGGGAGGGTCGACTCGCTCGGTGTCTCGGCCGCGGCGGCGGCGCTGCTGTACGGGATCTTGCAATCGCGCGAAGCGTCGCTTGACAGGGCTCCATAACTGTGCGAAGCTGCCGCCATAACGCTCAACCTAAGGTTGACTCCATAGCTTTGGCGCCAGGGGAGGAGTGCGCCACTGAGCACGTTTTGGCTGCAAATAGCCGAGAAAGGATTTGCTCGTGGCACGGTTCTCCCATAACCCTCAATCTGAAGTTAAGGTTGATGACGGCTTTTTGATCGCCCTCGCCAAGCAGGGGGATAGGACGGCGTACGACCGGCTTGTGCGCCGCTACCACGGTTTCGTGCGCCTAAAGGCCTCTTCGTACTTCCTGGCCGGCGGTGACTCCGACGATCTGATCCAGGAGGGCCTGGTCGGCCTCTACAAGGCGATCCGCGACTACCGCACCGATCGCGAGTACTCTTTCCGCAACTTCGCCGAGCTCTGCATCACGCGCCAGATCATCACAGCGGTCAAGACGGCGACGCGCAACAAGCACAGTCCACTCAACCAGTACGTGTCGTTCTCCTCGACGCCGGCGGCGGCGGGCGACGATGTCCCGACGCTCGACCAGACGATCGCGGGGCCGACCGTGAACGACCCTGTCAACCGGGTGATCTCATCCGAGGAGCTGCGCTCGCTGGTCGGCTGCCTCTCGACCGCCCTGTCAGAGCTCGAGAGTCGCGTGCTCTCCCTCTACCTGGATGGCTGCTCCTACGAGCAGGTAGGCGAGCGGCTCGGCTGCGACACCAAGACGGTCGACAACGCCCTGCAACGGGTCAAGCGCAAGGTCGGCACGCACCTGCGCGCTCGCATGGCAGCCTGAGCGCGAGCGCGGCCGCCCGGGTGGCCGAATACGGGCGCGGCGGCCGCACGCACCGCGAAACGTGACTAGCTGTTTGTGGCCTTGCGGCGCGGCCTGCCGCCCGGAAAGGCCAGGCGCAGGATCGTCCTGTGCACGCTGCCGAGCTGCTGGCCCAGCGGCCCGGTGTTATAGGGCAGCCCGTAGCGCTCGCAGACCTCGCGCACACGCGGGGCGATCTGGTGGTAGCGGTTGGAGGGCAGGTCCGGGTAGAGGTGGTGCTCGACCTGGAAGGAGAGGTTGCCGCTCATCAGGTGAAACAGCGGCGAGCCATCGATGTTGGCCGAGCCGAGCAGCTGTCGCACGTACCAGCCGCCACGCGTCTCATCGGCCACCTCCTGCTGGCTGAAGGTGTAGGTCTGCTCGGGGAAGTGCCCGCAGAAGATGATCGAGTGCGCCCATACGTTGCGCACGATGTTGGCGGTGAAGTTGGCGGCGAGCGTCGCCTTGAAGGCGTGGCGCGCGCGCGAGCGCCGTGCCCCGGAGCCCCACCGCAGTGCCGCCGAGCCCCGCTGCACTCGCGCTGAGTTCCCTGGGCTCCCGCTCGCGCGGCTGCCCACGCCGTCCCCCGCGGTCGCCGTCAGCGCCGAGAGCAGCGGAAAGGCGATGTAGTCCTTGATCGCCTGGCGGCGGGCCTTGCCGCCGATCGCCTTCAGCTCTCCCAGCACTTGCGCCTTTGACTTCTCACCGCTTCGGATCGCGTCGAAATTGAGGTCGTGCAGCGCAACCCCCCACTCGAAGAAGCCCATCAACAGCAGGTTGTAGAGCGGCTGCAATAGGTAGACCGGATGCCAGGGCTGATGCGGGTCGATGCGCATGATCTCGTAGCCCAGGTCGCGGTCCTTGCCGCGGATGTTGGTGTAGGTGTGATGCTCGTAGTTGTGGGAATGTCGCCACGCATCTGCCGGCGAGGCGGTGTCCCAATCCCAGCTGCGCGAGTTGATGTCTGGGTCGTTCATCCAGTCCCACTGCCCGTGCATCACGTTGTGGCCGATCTCCATGTTCTCGAGGATCTTGGCCACCGACAGGGCTGTGGCGCCAACCAGCCAGCCGGGCTTTGAGCGCGAGCCCGCGAGTACCGCGCGGGCGGCGATCACCAGTCGTCGGTGGTTCTTGATCAGGTTGCGGATGTAGCGCGCGTCGCTCTCACCGAGATCGGCCACGACCTCTTCGCGGATCGCGTCGAGTTCGCGCCCGAGCTGCTCGAGCTGCTCCGGGCTGAGACGGGTCAGTGGGCTCTGCTCGTCAGGCTGGTCTGCTGCGCTCCTCGCGCCCTCGGCATGGTCGCCGGCTCCGGGGAGAGGCGGAAGCTCGGCGCTCTGCCAGCGGTTGACGTTGGGTTCGGAGATCGTTTGCATGGTCGACATGTGGGTTCGGGCTCCTTACTCGTTGGTCAGAGGTCGATCTCGACTGCGCCTTCGGGCGCGTTGACGCAGGTACGCACCATCGCTCCCGGCTCCCCGTGGACTTCACCGTTGCGCAGGTCGCGCACCTTCCCCGAGCGAAGTCGCCCCACACAGCTGTGGCAGATCCCCATCCGACAGCCGTAAGGCATTGCTATCCCGCCCTGCTCCCCAATCTCCAGGATTGGCTGAGCGCCGTTGCCGTCAGCTTGCACGTCGCTGGCGCGGAAGCGAACCAGCCCGCCTCCTCCGGCTTGGTCCTCGCCGACGCCCACATAAGGCTGGAAGTGCTCCACATGCAGGCGCTCGCGATCCCCGCTCGCGCGCCAGTGCCGCTCGAGTGCCTCCAGCATCCCTGCGGGTCCGCACACATACGCCTCGCGCTCGCGCCAATCCGGGCACAGCTCGTCGAGTTGGTGCGGGGCGATCCGTCCACGCTCGCCGGTGATCTGTTCGTGCAGCCTGTACCCGGGCAGGCTTGCCGCAAGCGCTCGCAGCTCGCGGCCGAAGACGACATCATCGCGCGTACGCGCACTGTGTATGTGCACCACGTCCTCGATCCCATCGCCCGTCGCGAGCGATCGCAGCATGCTCGCGATCGGGGTGATGCCGCTGCCGGCGCTGATCATCAGCGCCCGCCTCGGCCTTGGCTCGCTCAGTACGAACGTGCCTTCCACCCCGCCAAGCCGCACGATCGTGCCAGGGCGCAGTTCGTTGCAAAGGTAGGGCGAGACCTTCCCGCCCGGGACGAGCTTCGGTGTGATCGCGATGCAGCCGTCGGCGCGAGCGGGAGCGGATGTCAGCGAGTAGGCGCGCCAATGCAGCACCCCCGCGACTTCGACGCCGATGCGCAGATACTGACCAGGCCGGTGTCCCGGCCAGCGCCAGCCGGGCTTGATCGAGATCGTGACCGTGCTCGGGGACTCGCGCTGCACGCGCTGAACGCGCCCGCGCAGTTCGCGCGTGGACCAGAGCGGATTGACCAGCTCCATGTAGTCGTCTGGCAGTAGCGGCGAGGTGAATGAGCCGACCAGCGCCAGTGCGCGCCGGCGCCTGTCCGAGAGGGGTGGAGCGGCGCCGCGTTCAGCCATTACGGTCGGTGCGCGGGAAGCTTTTCGGGCGGGTGGGGATCACGACTCCGATCAATGTTACTTCAAATGAGGTTACATTTGCAATGGTATCCTTATTCGGCGATGAGAGAGGGCACGACGGCATCCGCAGTGGACGTGGCGAGCGACGTTGCGGCCCCACTACCAGGCGGTTTAACGATCGAGCAGCTCGCCGCCGAGGTGGGGATGTCCGTTCGCAACATCCGCAACCATCAATCCCGTGGCTTGCTGCCGGCCCCTGAGGTGCGCGCACGCGTCGGCTACTACAACGCCGAGCACGTCGCCCGTCTACGTCTGATCCTCGACCTGCAGGCCGACGGCTTCAACCTGGCGGCAATCGAGCGCTTGATGAGCTCCTCGGGCGGCGTCGCCGAGCGCCTGCTAGGTCTGCGCCACGCGATGACGGCGGCGTTCGAGAGCGAGGCGCCCGAGGTGGTCACCGCCGAGGAGCTCACGCGCCGCTTCGGTGAGGTCGACGCCAAGAGCGTGGAGCGCATCCGCAAGCTGAAGCTGCTCATTCCGCTCGGCGACGATCGCTTTGAAGTGCCCAGCCCGGCGCTGATGCGCGCGGCTGAGGAAGTCACCGCGCTGGGAATCTCGCTGTACGCGGCGCTCGCGCTGGTCGAGAAGCTGAGCCGCGACTGCGAGTCGATCTCGCGAGCCTTCGTGAAGCTGTTCCTGCGCGAGTTGTGGGAGCCCTTCGAGCAGGCCGGTCAACCCGAACAGCGCTGGGACGAGGTGATCGAGGCGATCGACAGCCTGCGCGGGATCGCCTCCGAGGCGCTGCTGGCGATGTTCAAGCAGCGGATGACCACCGAGGTCGAGCGCGCGTTTGGCAAGGTGCTCGAGCAGCAGACCAAGCGCTCAGGTTGAGGACCCTCGGGTCCTGACCTGCGCATCGATCGCTGCGGGTGAGTGTTCTTACTGGCGGAGACCAACAACCGAGTCGTCGTAAGGGAGGCGTCGATGCGTATACGCATGCTCATATCGGCCGCTGTGGCCACCATCTCGCTGCTCGCCATCGCTGCGGGCAGCGCGCTCGCTCACAAGCATCCTTCGCGCGGGGGTCACTGTGGAGTTTCAATCAACGTAGTCCCGCGCCTGATCGTCGCCGGCGAACCGGTCGTCATCTGGGGTCGCCTGCGCTGTGCAAATCAGGCCAATGCCGCCGGTCGTGAAGTGCGCCTCTTCCATCACCTGATCGGCGAAGGGGGCGGGTTCAGCTTCGTGCAGAGCGCCACCACCAACTCTGCCGGCTTCTACTTGATCTCTCCCGCCGACGGCGTGGTTGAAACCAACCGCGCCTGGTACGTACGAGCGCTCAGCGCTCGCAGTGCCGCCAAGCGCATCCGCGTAGCCGCAGCCGTGACGCTGAGCGGCCCGACCGAAGGGCAGCTCCTGACCGGCTATCCCAACAGGGTCACATTCACGGGCACCGTGTCCCCAGCTGACGCGGGCGCGCGAGTCGTGCTGCAGCGCCAGAACGCGAGCACCGGCAGTGACTGGCGTCATATTGGCAGCGGCTTCGTCACGAGTTCGGGCACCTTTACGATAGTGCACACATTCGTCGTTCCCGGCGACGCCAACGTCAGGGTGCTCGTGCGCAGCCAGCGGCGCAACATTCCAAGCTCCTCAAACGTGCTTGGCTATGTGATCTCTCAAGCCGAGAATCCACAGTTGACGATTCAGGCCTCGGCGGACCCGATCGCCTTTGGCGAGTCGGTCACGATCAGCGGCAAGCTGGGAGGCGGCGCCAACCAGCCCGTCACGCTGCTCGCGCGCGGACGCCACCAGCACGGATTCGCCCATATCGCGCAGACGACGACCAACGGCTCGGGCGAATACAGCTTCCCGGCCCAGTCGCCGATCAACAACACCTTCTACCGAGTGACCTCGGCCAGCCAGGCCTCAGCGGTCCTCTATGAGGGAGTCAAGGACGTGCTGAGCGCACAGGTCTCGGCCACAACCGTTCCAGCCGGAGGAATTGTGACCTTCACCGGCGCCGTCTCGCCCGATCACACCGGCCACGCGATCTACTTGGAACGAAAGGGCGCCGACGGCGACTTCCACGTGATCGAGGTTGGGGAAGTTGGCGCGGGCTCGGCGTATTCGATCAGCCGCGGTCTGTACGCCCCCGGGGTCCAGGTCTTGCGCGTCTTCGTTCCAGGTGGACCGGAGAACCAGGGTGCTGCCAGTCAGCCGTTTGCGATCACGGTGACGCCGGCGCCCGCCTCCACGCTGACCGAAGAACCGCAGGAAAGCGCGAGCTTCCCGCAGGAAGGTCAGTCCTAGCGATTCAGCGACGCTCGCCCAGGTCGCCAAGGCGCCTGGGCGGGCGGAGCCTGCTGGGTGCTCGCCACGGCCGGTCCTCGCCCCACGGGCCCCGATCGCCGTCGCCCGCCTCGCTCTCGCGGGGACGTGCAGGCTCGCCCAGGCTGATCGGCGCATTGCAGCGCGGACAGCAGTCGCCCGCCGCCCAGACCAGCAGCGCATCGGTCCAGTGGTGACAGACCGGACAGCGCACGCGCTGATGCATCAGCCCTTCTCCATTGCAGTTAGGAGCATCCCCGAATCCCCGTTGTGCCAAACCGCATAAAGGCACTTTGAGGCTAACGCGGTAGTAATCCGTCTGACCAAGGGTGCGGCGGCGGGCTCAAGACTGTGTAGAGAAGCACAGCTTGGCCGATATCTGGGCGGCGCTCTCGCGCACCAGCGACCCGAACCGCTCGCGCGTTTCGCGCCCTGAATAGTCGGCCTTTGCGATAGCAACGTCGACGGCGGCGACCGCCTGTCCGGACTTTGAGCGCACTGCGCTAGCCACGCAAACCTGTCCATGCACTCGGAGCTGGTCGGCCACGGCGATCCCGCGGCGGCGCACTCGGTCGAGCTCCTCGATCAGCTTGGCGAGTTCAGCCCCGCTTGTCCTGTTCGGGCTGTCAGCGAGGACCAAGCGGCGCTCGGGCTCGCCGAGCTCGGCCAGCAACGCTCTGCCCATAGCGGTGCCGGCCGCCGGCAGCCGCGATCCGCGTCCCAGGCGGGCCGTGACTTCACTGTGACCCTGTCGGACGGCGCGCGCCCGATCGACGTAGACGATGTGGGCGCCGTCTAGTACCGCCAGGCTCGCGGTGCAGCCGCTGAGGTCGCGCAACTCTTTGAGTAGCTCAGGCGGAATCTTGCGCACGGCCGTGGAAGCGACCGCCGAGCGTCCAGGGTCGCCGGCGCGCATGCCGAGCCGGTACTTGCGTCCGCGGCCCTGCTCAAGGTAGTTGAGCGCCACCAGCGTGGAAGCGTAGCGATGGGTCGTCGGCCTGCTCATTTCCAGCTGCTCGGCGATCTCAGCGATCCCCAACCACGGTCGCTCAGGACTAAAGGCTCGCAGGATCGCCAGGCCGCGCTCCAGCGACTGGGAGTAGCGGCCCTCCTGGGATGTGGGCAGGTGCAAGATCCCTCCTCGGATGGGAGACATGGTGGTCATGGGCTCAGCGTGGCTCGATTGAGGGCTCGACAGGCAGGCCTTCCAAGCGCTCGCGCACACCACGCAGCCATTCGATTCGCGCGTTCCAGAAGGCGAGCTCGGCGTCGCGCGAGACGACGCTGACCAACCGGTCCCATTCGCCCGCGTGGGCAGCGTCCTGTTCGGAGCCGCGCTTGAGGTCGTGTACGCGGCCGAGGCAGACGAGCTCTTGGCCATGGATCAATTCGATCATCCGCGGTGCGTCCGTCGGGCGACAGAGGGCGATCCGGAAGTGCAGGTCGTCGCGCAGCGGTGGCTCGGCGGCGGTCGAGAGCAGCCAGTCCTCGAACTGTTCGACGCCGTCGGCGGTGGCCTCGTAGATGGCCCGGCGGCCGGCTGCTCCGTCGTGCATCGGTTGGCCGTTCTCGTCCACGCGCCGCACCAGCCCTTCGCGCTCGAGCTTCTCCAGCGCCCAGTAGGGATAGGAGTCCGCCAGGTCGGCGAAGCGCAACTGCCTGCGTACGCCGGAGGCGATGCGGTACGCATACCCAGGTTGCTCGATCACGAGCCCCAACACCGCATGCTTAGCGGACACCGGTCCTATGCCTGCCTTCCGATACCTGGACTTCGTACAAGTGGGCTGACCATATCTCACCCCCTCCGGCGTCAACGGGCTGAGATCCAGCCTCGCGCGTGCATGCGGCGGATCAAGCCTCGTGTGCTTTTCGGACCCAGATCGTCGCTATCAAGTTTTGTGTGGCTGGTGCTGAAGATCCCACAAGGCCTGGCGTTTATCCCAGGCCTGGGGGGATTCCGATGAATTGGAAACATTTGCTCGTTATGCTTGTCTATGTATCGATGTGCGGTTTGAACCTCGCGGCTGCGGGTAGCTCCATCGTGTCGCTATCGGCTTGCTCGGTGCCGCCAGCACTAGACGGTCGCAGCGCCAGAACGATTACAAGGAGTCTTTTCGAGATGAGTTCATCGCCCGCCACCGTGCCGCTCACCGCGTCGCCGCCGACGGTGCTCCGCAGCCAAGACGTGCTCGCCAAGGAGCAGGTAGTTGCCGCCCTGTTCGAGGCGTTCTCCAGCAGGCGGTTGCCGGAGGTGCTGTCGCTGCTCACCGATGACGTCGTGTTTGTGCCGATGACGGCGCGAGTCACCCAAGCAGGCGAGCCCTACAAAGGCCACGACGGGATGCGCCGCTACTTCGCAGACGTGGAAGCGCAGTGGGTGCAGCTGACGCTGTGCCCGACGCAGATCAAAGCAGCGGGCAACGCGGTGGTTGCCCTAGGCCTTGTCAGCGGCCGCGGCGCGGCCGGTGCGTTTGAGAACGCTCCAACCACTTGGATGTTCAAGTTCCGCGGCGAGCGGGTCGCCCACATCCAGATATTCTCCGACGCCGCGCACGTGTTAGAGGCGCTTGGCCAGGCCGCTTGAGGTCTGGCCAGCCGGCGCCCAGGGTTGGGTGCAAAGCCGGAGACGGGATTCGAACCCGTGACCCCCTGTTTACAAGACAGGTGCTCTGGCCAGCTGAGCTACTCCGGCGTAGGCCCACGAGCCTAGCGCCACACGACATGTAACGCTGCGCCCGGGTCTGGGTATCCCAGATGTGCGATCGGACGAGCTCTCAACGGTGCGCGCTCGCGCCCTAGATCGCGGCCCTTCCCAGAGAGTCGGAGCGGCGCGGCGCGCGGGCCGCGTGAGCCGTTCGTTCGGGGAGCTTGAAGGTAGGGTGCGATGAGTGCCATCGAAACAATCGCAGCGCTCCAAGGCCGAGCTCGATGCGGAGTTCTCAGAGCTCTACCGCAGCCATCTGCGCGACGTCTACAGCTATGCCTACTACCGGGTTGGCAACCACCACGACGCCGAGGATCTCACCGAGCAGACCTTCCTGCAGGCCTACCGACACTTCGAGCGGGCTTTGCGCGAGTCCGACGGTCGTCCCTTGCGGCCATGGTTGATACGGATCGCCCACAATCTTGCTGCCAACCTCTACCGCGACCGTTCGCGCAGGCCCGCCTCCTCGATCGACGACACTTCCGAGCTTGCGGCCTCGCACACGACCGAGGAGTTGGTGGAAGGACGCGAACAGCTCTCAAGGGTGCTGGACGGGGTTGGTCAGCTCTCCGAAGACCGGCGCGCAGCACTGGTCATGCGCTTTGCGCTGGGTATGGACAACCGCGAGATCGCGCGTGCGATGGGACGCACCGATGGCGCCACCAAGGTCTTGATCCATCGTGCTGTCAAGCAACTAGAGGAAATCGTCTCTGCAGAGGAGCCCCAGGCTGATGAGTGAAGCGTCCTCGTTTGAGAGTCTGCTGCACCGAGCCCTCTCCCCGGTCGATCCTCCAGAGGACTTGGGGGTGCGTCTGGAGGGCGCCCTGCTCAGCCTGACCACCAGCGCCGCCGAGGAGCTCGAGTCCTGGGAGCTATCGGCGATGCGCGATCCTCGCAACTGGGCGCGCCCGGCAGCGGCCATCGCCGTCGGCGGCAGCGCCGGCATCGCGCTTGTGCTCCTGCGTGCGCGTCGTTCTGCCTCCTCGCGCCATTCGGTCATGCCGGGCGTGCGTGAAGCGGCTGAGCGCACGGCGGGCGATCTGCGCAAGCGCGCGGCGCGCCTGCGCGGCTCCTGACGCTGCAGCGGCTCGCTCCGGATTGCCGCAGGTAGCTGCGTAACGGCTTCAGACATTGCAAGCAACTCTTGCAATTCGTCGGCTGACCGGTCAGAGTGTCTTCTACAGAACTATTCCGACACTCAGGCATATGGAACATTTCGGCGACAAGACGCCTCTGCTGCAGAGGCTTCCTGATGAAGTGTTGATGTCGTTCATGGCCGAAGGTGACGCGCAGGCGTTCGCGGTCCTTTACCGCCGCCATTTACGCGCCGCGGCCGCCCTTGCGGTCCAGATGTGCGCTCGTCGCGCGGTCGCAGAGGAGGTCGTGCAGGAGGCTTTCCTGTCTTTCTGGCGCTCGCGCGCGAGCTTTGACCGTGCTCGCGGCAGCGTTCGCACGTGGGTGCTGGGGATCGTGCGCAACCGCGCCATCGACGTGCTGCGTCAGAGCGTAGTCAACGAGGTCGCCACGAGCTCCGAGCAGGGTCTGGCTGAGCTGCTTGAGGCCAGCGAGCTGACCGAGCGCG
>DATAQR010000147.1:0-2545 GCA_036264565.1 Solirubrobacteraceae bacterium
CGTCCATCAGCAGCGGCGCCGTCAGGTGCTCTCCGATCGGCACGTATGTCGCCTGCACAGGCGCGGTCAGTTCCTTTGCGGACGGCTCTTCTCCGCCGGCTCCTTGGTGGGCGTGGCACTGCTGTCCGCTGCTCGTGTACGGGATCACGCAGCTGCTGCCGTCGTCGTAGGTGACCGTCAGCACGGCTCCGCCCGGAGCGTTGCTGACATAACCAAAGGGGCCTTGGTAGGCGCCTGAGGACAGACCCGTGTTTGCCCGCGTTTGCGCTGGCAACACGATCAGATACGCGCCGAGCGGCCCCTGAGGCAGGACAGTGAAGCTGCGACCCGGCGCACCTACGTGGATGCTCTTCGCGCCAGGGCCGAGCAGCCCGACCGCGACCTGGCGCAGTTCCGGCTGCGCACAGCGCACACCCCAGTTCTCCTGCCCCGGTAGGTCACAGTGATCCTGGTCCTGCTGGGCGACGTTTTCACCGGCGAGCGGCAGCGCGTTTGCCGGGACGATCACCGGCGGGCCGGGAAGGAACGGGTTGCCGTTCGCGCCGACCGCTGGACAGGCGCCGGTGGCAATGGCGTCTTCGGCGAGGAACGGGTGGAAACGCTGGTCGCCGCCAAACGCGTAGCCGCTGCCGATGCCCCCGAGCTGACCTCCGACCACACGGCCGGCCTGCAGGCAAGCCAGTCCGCGGGTGGTGCGGATCACGCGCATGCCCCAGGGCGCGCCGCCTTCGGGGTCGGCGACGCGCATCGGCAAAAGCGCCAAGCTCTCAGAGGTCGGCTCGCCCAGGCCGGCGTGCGGGGACGCGGGCAGGACGAAGGCCGGCGCGACCGGCCCGCCTGACGACAGCAAGAGCGCCGCCGCTGTGCCGCCGGCCGCAAGCAGAGCGCCGCCGACCAGTGCCGGCAACACGAAGCGGGCGGGTCGCCGGATCCGTCGCTTGGCCCTGCCAGGCTCCGGTCCCTGCTCGACCCGCGCGAGCACCCATGAGAGCGGCGGTGCGGGAGCCTCGACATCCGGGCGTGCCGCGCGCAGCCGCTGCTCCATTTCGATCCGCGTGGTCATGTCGACTCCGTTTCTTCGATGTACGAGTGGTCCTGGGTTTGGTGTTGCGATCGCTCCTGACCCGCTGCTTCGATCTGCTTGCGAAGCCGACGATGCGCCCTGTGCAGGCGCACCGCCAGCGTCGCGCGCGAGCAGCCCATCGCCTCGGCGACCTGTGCCGGCGAGAGCTCCTCCCAGTAGGTCAACAACAACACTTCCCTGTCGGCGGCTGAGATGAGCCTCAGCCCTTGCGAGAGCGCCGCATCGTCGAGCTGCGGCGCAGAGCCGTTGTCCTCGTCGTGCTCGACGGCGCGCTCGCCGCGCATACGCTCATGTAGGCGCTGGCGCCTGCGATCACTTCGGCGCTGCTCGGAGAGCACCCGCCGCGCCACGCCGTACAGCCACGGAAGCGCTTCCTCGGAGGGCATATGACAGCGCCTGCGCCACGCAACCGCGAACACCTGTGCGACAACGTCCTCGGCCATGTCGCGGTCGCATCTACGCGAGGCGTAACGATGCACCGCCTCGGCGTACCGTTCATACAGACTCGTAAACGCCTGGAGCTGATCGTCGTCCATGTGCCCAATATGGCCGGTAGGAGCGTGCGGATTACCGGTTACGGCGAGAGAGCCGATACACGAGCGTCTGCTTGGAGGACATGCCGGACGAGTACGGTCTCGAGTCACGATCGTAATCGAAGATCATCCGCCAGTCACCGAAGGCTGCGCAGCAGCACAGTTGTCATGTCAAAGCAGCCGATGAAGCTGGGGCGGGGACTGTGTGTGCCACAAGGAGCCAGTAGAAGCCCGAAGTCCGGGCGCGGACCCGCGCGGATGTCTCACCAGGGCTCGCCAAGAAGACTCCGTGTCGACGGCTTATAGCGTCGCCGGCGTACGCGCCCAGCAAATCCCACGAGAGGAGACGAGATGAGCGACAGACCGGTTTTCATCTACGCAGCGATCTACGCGAGCTACGACGATTGTCGCGCCGACTATGGACTTCTGCTCGAAGCTCATGCGGCGAAGCTCGTGGGCACCTACGACGTTGCCCTGATTAAGAAGGACGTCGACGGGAAGATTCACGTTGAGAAGCACGAGAAGCCTACGCAGCATGGCGCCTGGGGTGGCATCGCAGTCGGAGCGCTCGTCGGCATCCTGTTCCCGCCGTCGGTACTCGGAGCGGCAGCGGTCGGCGGCCTTGCCGGCGGCATCGGCGGGCACCTCAGAAAGGGCATGTCACGCGATGACGCCAAGGAGCTCGGCGAACTGCTCGAAGACGGCCAGGGTGCGCTAGTCGTGATCGGGGAGTCGCGCGTGGGAGAACAGCTCGACAAGGCTCTCACCCGCGCTGAAAAGTCGATCGAGAAGGAGATCGACGCCAATGCCAAGGAGATCGAGCGCGAACTCAAGCAGGCCGAGAAGGAGGCTGTCGCCAGTTAGAAGGTGTTTCAGGATGATCGGCACGTCTGGATGCGTCCCTGGACACTGCGCTGGACGCCACGTG
>DATAQR010000092.1:0-16510 GCA_036264565.1 Solirubrobacteraceae bacterium
CATCGTGCGCGCGTCGCGGAAGTCGAGCTCGCGGCGCGCCTCGGAGACGACGACCGCCCAGCGCCCGTCGGCGGTGAAGTACATGTTGTACGGATCGGACACAGGGATCGGCCGGCCGGGCCGCCCGGTGCGCGGGTCGATCGGTGTGAGGCTGTTGCCGAGGTCGTTGGTCACGTACAGCGTGCGCAGGTTCCACGCGGGCACGACGTGCTGGGGCAGCGTGCCGACGGGGAAGCTGTTGATCACCTTGAACGTCCGCTGGGAGATCACGTCGACCGTGTTCGATTCGCTGTTGGGCACGTACACGAGCGGCGGGTCGCGGCGCACGACCGGACTGAGCGCTCCGGCGCGATCGGCGGCGTACACGTTGACCCGGTTGAGCGCCGGCGGGACGCGCCCCGCGCGGGGGACCGCGTTGGCGCCCCGCGCGCCGGCGCCCGCCGGCGATTCGCCGCCGCGCGAGCCGCTCGCTCCGCCGCCGCACGCCGCGAGGGCGATCGCGAGCGCGCATGCCGTGACAGCGCCGAGCGCCGGCCTCGCGCCGCGCGCGTGCTTGTGCGCCCGCCGCGCGTCGCCCGACGCGCTGCTCGCCGGCCGCGGCGCTCGGGCGCTCATCGCGTGGCCGGCACGAGCGTCAGCGCGGTGTCGCGCACCCCACCCGCGCGGTCGCGGCCGCCGACGGCGACGATCCGGTCCGCCAGCGATGCCGCGCCGATGTCAGAGAGCGCCACGGGGAGCCTGCCGGCCGGTCTCACCGCGCCGGTCGCCGGGTCGACCGCGAGGATCGCGGAGGTCTGTTCGTCGAGCCCTTCGCCGCGTCCGCCGAGCACGTACATCACGCCATTCAGCGACGAGCCGGCCGCGTGCGTCAGAGCGTGGGGGAGCTCGCCGAGCTGACGAACCGCGCCGCTTGCCGGGTCGAACGCGAGGATCGCGCGCTGAGCCGTTTCGCCGGAGGTACCGCCGGCGATCAGCAGTCGCCCGCCGACGGCCGCCACGGCGGCGTAGCGCAGCGGCCGCGGGATCGTCGCCACGACGCGCGTCGTGCCGCCGGGTGTGAACGCGACGATCGAGCGCAGCGGCGTCGTCTCGGTGAAGCCGCCGACGACATACGCCGTGCCCCCGATCGCCGCCGCGGCGACGTCGGACGCGGGCGCCGGCAGGTGACCGGCCACGCGCGCGCCCGCGCGCGTGACTTCGAGAATCGACGAGCTTGCGGTGCCGGCGTTGCCGCCGCCGAACAGGTACGTGCGACCGCCGACGCTCGCCGCGGCCGCGTCGTGCAGCGCGTTCGGCAGCTGTGCAACAGTCGTCGCCGAGCCGCCGTCGATCGCGGTCACGCTCGCAAGCGAGCTGTCGGCGGCGTCGAGGCCGGCGATCGCGAGCGCTCCGCCGGCACCCGCCGCGACCGCGGGCAGCTGGACGGCTCCGGGCAGAGTGGTCGTCGCGGCGACGCGCAACCTCGGCGCGACCGCGGATGCGGTCCTGGCCGATGTGGTGTGCGCGGCCGACGCGCCGGTCGCGTTCGTACTCGATCCGCCACCGCCGCCGCAGCCGGAGATGGGGAGCGCGAGCAGGACCGCGACGAGCGGTCCGGCGCGCAGGGCTGCGGCGGGCACGCGGGCAGCTTCTGCGCGGCGCATAAATCGCACCTGAGCGGACGATGAGAACCCGCTCATCGTCGCGTGCTGCGTATGCGCGACGCGCTCACGGAACGAGCACGGCCGCGCCGTGAAAGCGCCCGGCGCGCAGGTCGGCGAGCGCCTCGTTGGCGCGCTCGAGCGGGTACGTGGTGACGCTCGTGCGAACCGGCACCTGCGGCGCGAGCTCGAGCAGCTCGTTGCCGTCGGCCCGCGTGAGGTTGGCGACCGAGCGAAGGACCCGCTCCTGCCAGAGGGAGCTGTACGGGAACGACGGGATGTCGCTCATGTGGATCCCGCCGCACACGACGATCCCACCAGGCGCGACCACGAGCAGCGCCTGCGGCACGAGCTGACCGGCCGGCGCGAAGATGATCGCTGCGTCGAGCGGCTCGGGCGGCGCCTCGTCGGAGCCGCCCGCCCAGACGGCCCCGAGCTCGCGGGCGAAGTCCTGTGAGGACTCGTCGTCCGGGCGCGTGAACGCGTACACGCTGCGCCCCTGCCAGCGACAGAGCTGGACGAGGATGTGCGCCGAGTCGCCGAACCCGTAGAAGCCGATCCGGCGCGCGTCGCCGCACATCCGCAGCGCTCGGTAGCCGATCAGCCCCGCGCACATCAGCGGCGCGGCCTGCTCGTCGGAGTAGCTCTCCGGGATCGGAAGGCAGAAGCGGGCGTCGGCGACTGTGTACTGCGCGTACCCGCCGTCGATGTCGCGCCCGGTGAACCTCGCGTTCGGACAGAGGTTCTCGCGCCCGCTGCGGCAGTACTCGCACGTGCCGTCCACCCAGCCGAGCCACGGCACGCCGATGCGTGTCGCGCCGGCGGGCGCACCGTCCGTGCCCTCGGCGTCCTGCACCTCGCCGACGATCATGTGCCCGAGGATCCGCGGCTGGTCCGGGATGTCGACCTCTCCGTCGAGCAGGTGCAGGTCGGTGCGACAGACGCCGCACGCGAGCACGCGGATCAACAGCTCCCCGGGGCCGGGCTGGGGGATCGGGCGCTCCTCCGGGCGCAGCGGCTGACCGACCTCGTGGAAGACCATCGCGCGCATCGATTCGTCAGCCAAAGAACAGCTCCGCGGTCTCGTACAGCTTCGGGTCGAGCAGCTTCGGCTCGCGCAGGGCGTCGGCCAGCGGCGTCTGCACGATCTCGGTTCCGCGCAGGCCGACGATCGAGCCGAAGCGCCCGGCGAGCGCGGCATCCATCGCCGCGACGCCGAAGCGCGTGGCGAGCACCCGGTCGAATGCGATCGGGCTGCCGCCGCGCTGGACGTGGCCGAGGATCGTGACGCGGCTCTCGTATCCGGTGAGCCGTTCGAGCTCGCCCTCGAGCAGGACGCCGATGCCGCCCAGGCGCGGGTGCCCGAACGCGTCGGTCGCCGTCGCATCGCGCACGTGCAGCGATCCGTCGCGCGGTCTCGCGCCCTCGGCGACGACGACGATCGAGAAGTTCGGCCCGCGCGCGTGGCGCTTGCGCAGGTGCTCGGCGACCAGCTCCAGCTCGAACGGGCGCTCGGGCACGAGGATCGCGTCGGCGCCGCCGGCCAGGCCCGCATGCGTCGCGATCCAGCCCGTGTCGCGGCCCATCACCTCGAGCACCATCACGCGGTTGTGCGACTCGGCCGTCGTATGCAGGCGGTCGATCGCATCGGTTCCGATCTGCACGGCCGTCTGGAAGCCGAACGTCACGTCGGTGCCGCCGAGGTCGTTGTCGATCGTCTTCGGCACGCCGACGACCGGAACGCCGTCTTCGTGCAGGCGCAGGGCGACGCCGAGCGTGTCCTCGCCGCCGATCGGGATCAGCGCGTCGAGCTCGCGCGCCCGCAGCGTCTCGCGGATTTCGGCCGTGCCGTCGGCGCCGCCGGCATATGGGTTCGTCCGCGACGTGCCGAGGATCGTGCCGCCGCGCGGGAGGATGCCCGACGTCCTCGCGAGCGTCAGCTCGTCGCCGTCGTCGGCAAGCACGCCCGCCCAGCCGTGACGGAAGCCGATCACCGCGCCGTCGGGCTCGACCAGCGCTCGACGCACGACCGCGCGGATCACGGCGTTCAGCCCAGGGCAGTCGCCGCCGCCGGTGAGCACGCCGACCCGCATCGCTAGATCCCCTGTCCCGGCAGGAACTCGTTGGTGAACGGCGGCAGTGCCGTGTTCGGGTCGTGCTTGAGCAGCTGGTGCGAGAACATCCAGTTGCCGAACGATGCCCACGCCGACGGGCTCTGCCAGCCGTATGGCTTGCCCGCTTCGCTGGGCACGGTCGCCGGCAGCGTCTGCTGGATCGACGCGACCTGCAGTTGCTGCTGCAGCGATGGGTTGGCCTTGACGACGAGCGCCGCCGCCGCGGCCGGTTCCGCCCGAACCTCACGCTGACCGCGCGTCAGCGCCTGCATGAACGCGCGCAGGTCCTGTCCGCTGTGACGCGCCTCGTCCTCGCGTACGACGAGCACCAGCTCATCGTACGTCGGCACGCCCGCGCGATCGACGGGGATCGTCAGCGGGCGCTTGTGCATCTGCTGCAGCTGGATCGCCTCGTAGTTCCAGAAGCCGCCGAGTGTGGCGGCGACCCTGTTTGAGAGCATCGCCGGTACGAGGTTGAAGCCGACGTTAGCTTCGCGCACGCTGCCAGGATTGACCCCCGCGCTCTGCAGGGCGCTCTTCAGCTCGGCGGCCTGGTAACTGATGCCGGCGGTGCCGACGGTCTTGCCGGCGAGGTCTGAGACCTTCCTGACGTGCTGGCTCGGAAGCGCGATGATCGAGGTCAACGGCCGTTGTACGAGCGCCCCGATCGAGACCACTTTCAGTCCCTGCTCGCGCGCGAGCAGCAACTCGGGCTCATAAGAGATCGCCATGTCCACCTTGCCGGCGGCCAGCAGCTTCAGCGGTTCGGCCGTTTCAGAGGGGATCACGGGCTTCACGTCGAGCCCGACCGCGCTGAAGTCGCCACCCGCGATCGCGCTGTAGAGCGCGGCGTGGTCAGCGTTCGGGAACCAGTCGAGCATCACCGTGAACGGCTTGGTCTGTGCGGCGCCGAGCACGTCCTGCTTGGAGCCGCAGGCGGCGAGAATCGCGACGCAGACGCAGGCGGCGAGCAGAGCGAGCAGGCGCGCCGAGCCGCGGCGGGCCGCCGAGCGGCGAGCCAAGTCGTGGTGGGCCGCCGAGCGGCGAACGAGGGCTGATGGGGCTCTCAACGGTTCTCTCCTTTGGCTTTGTGCGCCCAGGGCGCGAGACGGTGCTCGATCAGGGTGAGGCTGTAGAAGCAGGCGACCGCGAAGGCGAACAGCACGGTGGTCGCCGCATAGGCGCGCGGCGTCTGCAGGGCGGTCAGGTCGGATGTGATCTGGCGCCCCAGTCCGGCGTAGGGCCCGATGCTGGGCGTGGATGTCTCGGCGATGAACGCTCCGATTACTCCCACGGCCAGCGCGATACGGGCGCCGCTGAGCGCGGCCGGGATCGCGGCCGGCAACTCGGCGAAGCGAAACGCCTGCAGGCGCGAGGCGTCGAGCGTGCGCAGCAGCTTGAGCTGGTCGGGATCGACGGACGCAAGCCCATCCACGGTGGTGACGACCACGGGGAAGAAGCAGATAAGCGCGATCACCAGCAGCTTCGGGAAGATGCCGAACCCCCACCAGAAGCACAGCGGCACCGCCACGACGGCGATCGGTACGGCCTGCGAGCCGACGGCGTGCGGGTAGATGGCTCGGCGCAGCAACGGCGAGAGATGGATCGCCACGGCGACGGCGAAGCCCGCCACGAGCGCCAGCGCCAGGCCGAGCACGACCTCGCGCGCGGTGATCGTGAAGTTCGACCACAGCAGCCCGGCGTTGTCCCACAGCTGCGCGAACATCGCGTGCGGGGCGGGCAGGACCAGCTGGTCGACACCGGCGGCGTCGACATACAACTCCCACGCTGCCAGCAGCGCCAGGGCGAATATCGCCGCTGGCACGAACCGAACGGGTCGGGCGCTCATCGCGATGCCCCTTCGCTGAGCGCTCGCATCGCCCGCTCGCGCAGGGCGATCGCGGCGGGGTCGGTACCGCGGCGGGGGCGGGGCAGCTCGACCGCGATCTCGGCGATCACACGGCCGGGCCTGGGGGAGAGGACGAGCACGCGGTCGGCGAGCACGATCGCCTCCTCGACGTCGTGGGTGACGAGCACGACGGTGCGCGGCTCGCGCAGGAGCGCGCCGGTCAGCCAGTTCTGCAGCTCGCCGCGGGTGATCGCGTCGAGTGCGCTGAGCGGCTCGTCCAGGCACAGCACGGGCTTGCCGGAGAGCAGCGTGCGCAGGAAGGCGACACGCTGGCGCATGCCGCCGGAGAGCTCGTCGGGGCGGGCCCACTCGAAGCCGCTCAGCCCGAGCTCTGCGAACAGTTCTCCCGCCCGTGCGCGCGCACGCGCACGCGAGTGTCCAGCGATGCGCAGCGCCAACCCTGCGTTGTCGAGCGCTGAGAGCCATGGCAGCAGCAGGTCGCGTTGAGGCATCAGGGCGGCGGGGCTGGATGCGACGTTCCCCGCATCGGGGCGCTGCAGCGCGCAGATCAACTCGAGCAGCGTGGTCTTCCCGCAGCCGCTGGGACCGACGACGGCGAGGACCTCGCCGCTTCCCACGCGCAAGGACACGCCGTCCAGCGCGGGCACGGGCACACCTCGCCTGTCGCGATACGAGCGCGCCACCCCCTCCAAAACGACGCCGCTCTCCGCAAGCGACGCTTGTTGTTGTGGGACCGGTGAGGTCGTTTGAACGGCCACTGCACTCCCTCCGCGGGCATTACCCCACAGGTTCGAAGGGTCGGCGCAGGGTGGGCTACTCCCAGCAAACGCCATCTCAGCCGGCTCACCCGCCAGCTCCCCTGTTTGTCGCGATCGATGTTAGAGCGTGTCTCAGCCCGCCGCCGAGATCACGGGTCGCGTCAGCGCCTTGACGAACTCCTCCAGCTGCGCCACCGTCCAGCACTCGAAGGCGGTGCAGTACTGCTCGTAGGCGGCGATCACCGAGTCGCCGTAGTTCCAGTACAGCCGCGGCTCGGGGTTCAGCCAGAATGTGCGTCCCGCACGCGAGGCGAGGAGTCCGAACAGGTCGGCGCGGGGGTCGCGCCCGTTCGTGCGCGCATCGCCGAGCACGATCACGGTCGCGCGCGGATGCAGGTCGTCCTGGATCTGCTCCAGCAGCTCCATCCACACGCGCCCGTAGTCGGTGTAGCCGGAGATGTCGGCCACGCCGGCGTCGGAGGAGATCCGCTCGGAGACGGCGCGGAAGTCGCGCTCGTGCGCGAACACGTCGGTGACCTCTGAGATCCGCTCGATGAACACGAACGAGCGCATCTTGCGAAACGAGTCGTGCAGCGCGTGCAGGACGGAGAGGAAGAAGACCGAGGCGGAGGTGACGCTGGTGGACACGTCGCAGAGCACGTAGATCTCGGGCCGCTTCGGCCGGCGCGGCCGGTAGCGCAGCTCGACGGGCACTCCGCCGGTTTGCAGCGACGCGCGCATCGTGCGTCTGATGTCGACGTGAGCGTGGTGGCGGCGCCCGCGGTTCTGGCGCCCCTGCGTGGCAAGGCGGCGGCGCAGCTGAGTGACGACGCGGTGCACGGCGGCGAGGTCCTGCAGCGGCCCGGAGGGCAGCGCGCGGTCCAGCTCGCCGAGCGGTCGCGAGGGTGGCAGCTTGCCCGAGCGCTGCACCTGGCGGCGTTCGAGCTCGCGGCGCATCATCTGCTCGAAGCGCCGCAGTGCGTCGCGCGGTACGCCGTCGCGGCGGGGATCGTCTGGTGGCAGCTCGGGTTGGGGCTCGGCGCGCAACCCGAGCGCGCGGCGGATGCGCTGGACATCGACGCCAATCACGCCGGACCCTTGCTCCTGCTGCCCGAAGGTGGCGATCGCCAGCCGCGCCAGGTCGCGCATGGCTCCCTCGACCCCCTCGCGCAACGCGGCGGCGATCTGCATGCGCAGCGCGTCCAGTTCGGTTTCGCTCAGCTCGGAGAGATCACCGCCGTCGCCGTCGCCGGGCCGCTCGACCCCCTCGCGCACGGCGGCCATCTCGACCGCGCGGAAGAAGAAACGGTCGAACACCAGCTCGAAGATGCGCCGGTCGTCCTGGGACTTGGCAAGCGTCGCGGCCAGCGCCTCGCGGAACTCGCCCTGGTGGGTCCAATCCACCTCGCGCAGGACGGCGAAGGCGTCGAGCAGCTCGGAGGTCCCGATCGCAACTCCCTCCTCGCGCAGTTGCTCGGCGAAGGAGAGCATTTGGGCGGCCAGGCCCTCGGTCGCGCCGGCGTTCGCGGAAGTGTCGGCGCTTGGTGGCGTCAGGCCGCTACGCCGTGCGGTTTGTCGGCCGTTCGGAGCGCCTCGACCAACTCGGCGGGCAGGACCTTCGAAGCGTTCCAGATCTCGAATCCCATCAGGCGGCCAGTGTCGGGGTCGCGGTCGATCAATCCCCACGAGTGCTCCTCGCTGGTCGCGCGGCCAGCCTCCAAGCAGACCATGGCGATGTCGACTTCCGAGTCGTAATGAACGCTGTTCTCTTGCTTCATGTTTCCAAGGATACTCGCGAATCGCCGATTCATAGATCCCACAGACTCACGATTCGGGCTGTCTGCGGATTGTGGCGATGGGGATGGTCGTAGACAACGACAAAGCGGCGTCCGTCACCGGTCAGGCCGTGCGCTCTCCAGTCAGCCTGCCCACGATTGATAGCGGGCACGGCGTGTCCGGCGCGGATCGCGCGCTCGACCTCCACGCGGTCGAGTAGGCGTTGCTTTCGTCGTCGCTCGGCGTGCGCCGTCCAGATGAAGTGTTCGATCGTCACAGCCCAGCAACCTACGCCGAGTGTGCGACGAAACTCCGCCACTGAAGCACTTAAGCGGGAGTGGCGTCGGTCTCGGCCAGCTTCAGACCGACGCGCTCGGCGACTATGTCCATATCGGTGCGGTGCTTGACGATCACCGACATCGTCTCTTTGAAGGTGTCGGCGTCGATGTCCTTGGCGCCGAGCAGCAACAGCGCGCGCGCCCAGTCGATCGACTCGGCGATAGAGGGCGGCTTCTTCAGGTCGAGCTCGCGCACCATGCCCACGACCTCAACCAGTCGGTGAGCAACCGCGTCGTCGAGGTCGGGGGCGTGCAGCTTGACGATCGCCAGCTCGTGCTCGAGGCAGGGATAGTCCAGCCACAGGTACAGGCAGCGGCGCTTGAGCGCCTCGGTCAGCTCGCGCGAGTTGTTGGAGGTCAGCAGCACGACGGGATGTGTGGTCGAGGAGACCTTGCCCAGCTCGGGGATCGAGATCTGGAAGTCCGAGAGCACCTCCAGCAGCATCGCCTCGAACTCCTGGTCGGTCTTGTCGATCTCGTCGATCAGCAGCACGACGGGGCGCTCGGAGGCGATCGCGCTCATCAGCGGGCGGGCGAGCAGGAACTCCTCGCCGAAGATGTCCTGCTGGACGGTCTCCCAGCCGGTGTCGGAGGCCTCGGCCTGGATGCGCAGCAGCTGCTTGCGGTAGTTCCACTCGTACAGCGCCTTGGCCTCGTCCAGGCCCTCGTAGCACTGCAGGCGGATCAACTCGCGTCCCAGGTAGCGCGAGAGCGCCTTGGCCAGCTCGGTCTTGCCGACGCCGGCGGGGCCCTCGACCAGCACGGGCTTGCCGAGCTTGGTGGCCAGGTAGGCGACGAGCGCGGTGGACTCGCTCGGCAGGTAGCCAACGGCGCTGAGGCCGGCGGCGACGTCTGCGGCGGATGTCGGCTCGGCGCCCATGGTCGGGCGAATGATAGGGAGGCTCAGTCGCGCTCCACGGGCGAGTCGTCAAACGAGAGCTGCTGCTCAGAGGGCGTTGGCGGGTAGCGTGGCCGCTTGCGCGCGGCCTGGGTGGCGGGCGCGCTCGGCGGGGCGAGCGGTCGCGGCGGCTCGTTGCGTGAGGCGCCTTGCGCGGCGGCCGGGGGCTGCTCACCGCGCGCGCGAACCGGTGCGGGAGCGGCGCGTACCGACCGTGGCTGTGAGGGCGCGACGACTGTCAGGTCCTCAGAACCCGGCGAAGGGGGTGTAGTTGGCGAAGGGGGGGTGTTTGAAGGGGGGGTGTCGCCGCGTATGCGCGATCGCGCACGCAGCACCGGCGGCTCGGGCGCGGCCGCCGCACGCATGCGCCAGCCGGCGTAGGCCATCGCGCAGGCTGCGGCCAGCGCGAAGAAGATCCCCCACTCGACGCCGACGGTGGCGGTGATCTTCTGTGTGCCGGTCAGCCCCGGCTTGTCCACCAGTCGGTAAAAGATCAACGCCGCCGCCCATACGCCGGCGCCGGTGATGACAGCACCGTCGCTGCCGGGCATGTGGAAGTCGCGCCGCTCGGCCCGTGCGAACAGCAGCGCCAGCACGCCGGCACTCACGAGCAGCACCGCGGCCTCCACGAAGGACATCGCGCTGATGCCGCTGAGCGAGGTCTGATCGGCGCGTGCCGCGTTGCCGACCACGACCGTGACCGTCTTGCTGTACCAGGGCAGCAGCAGCGTCAGTATCAGCGCGACGGCGGCGATCCCCGCGAGCCGCTGCTCGGGCTCGAGCTCGCCCCAGGCGCGCGTGAGGCGTGTCATGCGCGAGGCTCGTTTGCCGCCATGGTCTCGATTGTATGGCCGCCGGTGGCGCCCAGGCGCGGGCGCTGGCGGCCACACGAGCGCTATATCGTAGGTTGCAATTTATGGTATAGTGACCGTTGTGAGGGCGTTGATCGATCGTGAGCGGGAGCGGCAGTTGCTGCATCGGGCACTCGCATCCAGTCCCGCCCTGATCGTGCTGATCGGCCGCCGTCGTATTGGCAAGAGCTTTCTGCTCGCCCACACGGTCGGCGGCGCGCGGACCGTCACGTTCCAGGGGGACGAGCAGAGTGAGCGCCAGCAACTCGATCTGCTCGCGGCTGAGGTTGGGCGCACGCTGCTCGGCTCGACCTCGCTCTCGTTCGCCACGTGGGATGATGCGCTCGCATTTCTCGCCGAGCAGGCGCGCCGGGAGCCGCTGACGGTCGTGCTCGACGAGTTCCAGTGGCTCAAGAGCGCACAGCCCGCGCTCGACTCGATCATCCAGCGCCACTGGGATGCGTGGGATCGCGACGGCGTTCCGATTTCGCTTGTGCTGTCGGGCAGCGCGCTTACCTTGATGGAGCGCATGCTCGAGCGCGGCGCTCCGTTGTTCGGCCGGGCCACCGCGCGCCCGCGGCTTACGCCGCTTGACTACCGCGACGCCGCGGCCTTTGCGAAGACCGGCCAGCCCGAAGCGTTGCTGCGCCGCTGGGCGGTGCTGGGAGGCACTCCTCAGTATCAGCTGTGGGCCGGTTCCGGCGCACTCGAGACGATCATCGAGCAGCGGATATTGGTCAAGGACGCTCCGCTCTACGAGGATCCGCGTCACCTGCTGCGCGAGGGGGAGGGGATTCGTGACCCGGGCACCTACCTCTCCATCCTGCGCGCCATCGCCGGTGGCGCGCGCCAGCACAACGAGATCGCCCAGCGCGCCGGCGTCGCGACCGGAAACCTCTTGCGTAAGCTCGAGCGCCTCGAGGATCTCGGCTACATCGCACCGCGAGCCCGGCTGGCCGCGGATGGTCGCGTCGATCGCTCACGCTACGAGATCGCCGACCCCTATTTCCGCTTCTGGTTTCGGTACATCGCCGGCAACCGCAGCCGTCTGGAGAGCGGGCGCGTGAATGAGGTGCTTGGCGAGATCCTTGGTGACCTCGACAACACGATGGGCTGGGCGTTTGAGCAGTGCTGCCGCCGGTGGGTCAGCGCGTATGCCGAAGAGGACACCGTCGGCGGCCCGCGCGAGGTGGGCTCGTGGTGGTCGCGCGATGGATCCACGGAGATTGATGTCGTCGGAGTTCGCCGCCACCGTCACGTGCTGCTCGGTTCCTGCAAGTGGCGGCGCACCGTGGGCCTCGAAGTGCTCACCGATCTGCGCCGCCAACAGAGCGCTCTGGGCCCTACCGCGCGCGACGCGCGCCTTGCGATCTTCGCGCGCGAGGGCTTCACCAAGGAGTTGCGTCGAGCCGCTGACACGGAGGGTGTCCTGCTGCTTGCCGCCGCCGACCTGTTCGCCTGATCCGCGCGCGGCTCCGGCCTATCTCCGTTTGAGGACTCGATCGCTCAGCGCCGTTGTGTGAGCGCAATCAGCTCGCCCAGACCGTGCCGTCCGCGACCATCCGCTGTACCGAGCCGATGTCCTGGTAGGCATCGACAATCTGCCATACGTCGAACGCCGTCCCGATCACCCAAGCACGCCGCTCCCGGTCGGCCCCACGAAATGCGATTCCCGGGAACAGGGGCATGCGCAACTGTGTCCTCAGGCGTGCGCCGATGCGGCGGTCTGCATCCGCTTAACCAACAGCTTTGCGTCGCGCTCTGAGACGGTGCGCAGCTGGCCTTGGAACGCGAGCTTCCAGTGCTCGGCGGGCCACTTCTTGATGTGCTCGAGCTTGGTGGCGAGCGCTTCCGCTGGCACCCACTGGTTCTCGTCGAGCACGATCTCGGGCTCGGTCGGGAAGCGCCACGGGTAGGCGTCGGCTTTGCCCGGCTTGCCGGGCCACAGCTTCCCCCGCTCCTCGTACATCTCGCCGGTGACCGTGATGCTGCCGGCGAAGGACATCACCTTGGTCAGGTACAGGACGATCCGGTCCCCCGGCTCGATCTGCAGCGCCCGCGCCCGGTTGCGCTCCTTGATCCCGATCACCGAGAAGCCGTGCGCGCGTGTGGCATCGTGGTTTTCAGGGGAGGCGGTGAGGATCCAGGTATGCGAACTGGAGGCGGCGGCCACGAGCCGATTGTATGACGGTGCTCAGAGCGAGGGCGGGAGGCGCCGCGCCGGGCGCGAGGGGCCGGCGATGCTCGCCGCGCTCGCCCGTGCGCCCTTCGCGCCTTTGCTCACGAGGATCGTGCCGCTCGCGCTCGCTTCGTTGCCGGCGAGGTCTCGAGCTTTCAGCGTGACCGTGTACGTGCCCGGCTTCGACGGTGTTACCCACAGCAGACGCGGTCTGCCGCCTTCGACGGTGGCCGAGTTGCTCCACACGGTTCGCCCGCTCAGTGAGATCGACATGCTCACAGTGGCGACCTTCGAGAGCTTCAATTGCACACCGGCACGCTGGTTTGTACCGAGGCTCTTCGTGAGCAGCGCGATCACAGGGGCCGTCTTGACGTCTTCGCGGAAGCGCTTGGCGGTAGTGCAGTAGATCTCATCGCCCGGGATCGGCGCGTGCACGCTCGCCAGCGGCTCACCCGTCTTGGTGCGCTCACACAGGTGTTCGAGGAATTCCGCCAGCAGTTCGTGGTAGCTGAGATCCGATTCGGAGTGCTGGTCGTACAGCGACCAGGCCCCGGTGTCGTAGTGGGGCGTCTCGGCGCGTGCCTCGGCGTCGCCGGCTTCAAACAGTCGCTGGCCTTCGGGGTCGCCGCTCAGCTTGGCGTATTCGTACAAACCCACCAGGCTCTGGATGAAGCCGTTAAGGATCCGCTCGCTGGGGGCGTAGGTGTACTCCAGGTAATGCGATCCCGCGTGGGTTCTCACAAGCACGCCCGACGGCGGCCGCGTGCGGAAGATCCCGAGCGCTTCCTTGGCCGCGTCTATGAACTGAGCTTCGTGCGTCCGCGAGTACGCGCGCGAGAGCGCCTGCAGCGCGGTCCCTTGCGAGAGGCCGCTTGACCACGGGGGCACGCCCCCATCAAATTCAAATAGGTACTCCCAGGCGATCCCGCCGGCTCGATGAGTCGCCAGCGCGATCGCTTCGTCGAGCACTTCGCGCAGCGCCGTGGTTTGGTGGGAGAGGTAGTAGCCGTTGGCCTCGCCGAAGGTCCCCAGCCACTGGATCTCGATCCCCTGGCCCGGGTAGTACTCCCAAACCAGCCGGCTGCCGGTGAAGCTCACGCGAGTGCTGGCGCCGGGCAGCGAATGGGTCGTCCAGAACTGGCGGTTGCGTTCGACGGTTGTGAATACGACCGGCAGCCGCGAGACGATCAGCTGCCCCTTGGCGGCCATCGCTTCGACGTTGGCGAGCACCGCCCCCAGCTCTTCGCGGCGCGTGCCCGACAGGCGGCTCAGCGCGGTCTTGGCGGCGGCGAACGCGCGCTGGTATTGCAGATAGGTCGCATGCGTGATCGCGCCGGATCGTTCCAGGCGCTGCAGCGCGGCGGTGACGGTCACGACGCGGCTGATGTGGGGGGAGGGGCGGCCGGCTGCGCCGCCGGCCGCAAATGCGGGCGTGCTCGCAGCGCACACGAGCAGGGCGATGAGAACGAGCGCGGCCGCTCGCAGTGGCTTGGCTGGCACGGGGCAGATGCTATTAAGAACCCAGGCTTCGCGTGGCGGTTGCGCCGATCAGTGCCCGTCGGGGTCCAACTCGTCGAGTGTCCGCTGCACCTCTGACTCGACGTCGAGCGGCGCTTGTCCGCTACGCACTCGCCGTTCGTTGCGCGCCGTGACTAGTTGGCGCACCTCCGTAACCAGCTCGTGGTCGTGTTTGCCCTCGCCGCCGGCGGGCGCTTCCAGCAGCGCGATCTCGGCGTCGATGTCGAGCGGCTGGCCACCCTTGCGCACCTGGCGTTCGCTGCGGGCCTGCAGCATCTGGCGGATCTCTTCGCCGCGCTGCTCGCGATCCAGCGGCGAGCCGGGTGGCGGCCCGGTCGGTTCGGGCGGCGGCGCCAGCCCGTCGGAGCCGATCCGCTCGTGCGCGCCGTCGCTGATCGTGGCGATGATCCCGATCACGAGAAAGACGACGATTGCAAGCCAGGCAAGTGAAGACATCCAACGATTGTGGCCTACTCCGCTACGCTTTGGGAGCCAACGGTTGACTGACTAGTCAATCTACTAGAGGGTGGCGCAGTCGGCCGAAGGCCGGCTGGCCGAAACGGGGATGCGAGCCGAAGGCGAGTGTCCACCGGCTTCGGCGGGCCCCTCTTTCTTGTAATAACCGCGTAAGCCCCGGGAGAGAACACAGACATGGTCGATTTCACGCTCACCGACGAGCAGAAGAACCTTCGCGAGATGGCTCATGACTTCGCCGAGAAAGAGATCCGGCCGGTCGCCTGGGAGTACGACAAGGATGGCGCCTGGCCGGCAGACATCATCCAGAAGGCGTGGGATGTTGGTCTGATGAACACCCACATCGAGGAGCAGTACGGCGGGCCCGGGGCGGGCTACTTCGACGGCTGCCTGATCGAGGAGGAGCTCTCCTGGGGCTGCTCGGGCATCCAGACCTCGCTGGGTTGCAACGGCCTTGCAACGGCCCCGATCGCGCTCGGCGGCTCTGAGCAGGTCAAGAAGAAGTACCTGGGGATGCTCACCGAAGCCCCCAAGCTGGCTTCCTTCTGCCTGACCGAGCCCGACGCCGGCTCCGATGTCTCCGGGATGCGCACCACGGCGGTCAAGAAAGGCGACAAGTACGTCATCAACGGCTCCAAGTGCTTCATCACCAACGGTGGCTACGCCGACTACTACACGGTCTACGCCAAGACCGACAAGGACGCGGGTCATCGCGGCATCTCCGCCTTCGTGGTGGAGCGCGACTGGGGTGTCGTGGTGGACAAGAAGGAGGACAAGCTCGGTCAGCGCGCCTCCAACACGGCGACGATCTCCTTCAACGACGTCGAGGTCCCCGAGGAGAACCTGCTCGGCGAGGAAAACGCGGGCTTCAAGCTGGCGATGATGACGCTCGACCGCACCCGCCCGGGTGTGGCGGCGATGGCCACCGGCATCGCCCGCGCCGCGTTCGAGTTCGCAACCGACTACTCGCGCGAACGCGTCCAGTTCGGCGTGCCGATCGCGATGCACCAGGCGATCCAGTTCATCATCGCCGACATGGCCACCGAGATCGAAGCCGCGCGCCTGTTGACCTGGAAGTCGGCCGTGCTGCTCGACCAAGGTCAGCGCAACACGCTCGTCTCCTCACACGCCAAGCGCTTCGCCGCCGACACCGCGATGAAGGTCGCCACCGAAGCCGTGCAGGTCTACGGCGGCTACGGCTTCATCAAGGAGTACCCGGTCGAGAAGCTGTTCCGCGACGCCAAGATCATGCAGCTGTACGAGGGCACCTCGCAGATTCAGCGCCTGGTTATCGCACGCGAAACGCTGTTGCCGCGCCGCGTCGAGGAGCCGGCGGCCGTCTGAGAAACAGTTTGCGCCGCCCGCCTATCCTTGGCGAGCGGCGCATGCGTCCGTCCAGTTTTGAGGCCGGGCGGACGGCTTGGCTCCCTACCGGACGAACATCGGGGCGCTGTAAGTGGAGCTGAGCGGACCGCCGGCCAGGTGCACGAGGATGCGGTAGATGCCGCCGCGCTTAGCTTTGGCCAGCAGGCTGAAGCGCGAGCTCTTACTGTTGCCGTGGTGCAGGCGGGTGCCGGCGATGAAGACCTGACGGCCGTGCAGTGTGCGCATCACGGCGATTTCGGTGCCGTCAACAGCCGGCGAGACGGTGCCGTGGAACAGAGCCTTGCCGCGCGGGCCGACACGGCCGGCGGCGGCTTTCACGCGCAGGTCGACTGCCTCGAACACGTCGGGGCTGATGACGGGCGGGTTGGTGGTCGTGACCACCCGGAACTCGGTTCCTTGCACGAGGCCGAGCACCGGGAAGGAGAAGCCGCCGGCAGCGTTTGTGAGCTCGGGGTTGCCGATGTCGGCGAAGGCGGCCGTGTAGGGGAAGGGCGTGGCCTGCAGCACGACCGCGCGGTTGGCGTTGCCGGTCCCGGCCAGGGTGCCCTGGATGGTGGCCGTGCCGCCATAGAGGACCGGGTTGGGTGAGCCGAAGATCGCAAGCGATAGCGGCACCTTCGTGGTTATGAAGGTGTGGTCGCCGCCGAAGCCGGGGCCGCCGCTATTGATCGCGACCAGCCGGTAGTGGTACTGGGTGAGTGGCTGCAG
>DATAQR010000138.1:0-2110 GCA_036264565.1 Solirubrobacteraceae bacterium
CTGTGAGTACGAGGATCGGCATCGTCGGGATGCCCAACGCCGGCAAGTCCTCGCTGTTCAACGCGCTGACCAAGGCCGGCGCGGAGGCGGCGAACTATCCCTTTACGACGATCGAGCCAAATGTCGCTGTCGTGCCCGTCCACGATGAGCGGCTGGTACAGGTCGCAAAGACCGTCGGCGCCTCGGAGATCGTCTGGGACACGATCGACTTCCACGACATCGCCGGCCTGGTCGCGGGCGCCCACAAAGGCGAAGGGCTCGGCAACAAGTTCCTGGCCAACATCCGCGAGACAGATGCGATCGTGCACGTCGTGCGCGCCCACAGCGACGAGGGTGTCGTCCATCCCGAGGGGCGCGTCGACCCGCTCGCCGACATCGAGACGATCGAGACCGAGCTGGTCCTGGCCGACCTCGAGCAGGCCGAGCGCCGCGTCGATCGCGTCGCCAAGCAGGCCAAGGGCGGCGACAAAGCCGCCGTGGCTGAGGAGACGTGGCTACGTGAGGTGATCGGCCAACTGCAGGCCGGCCGTCCCGCCCGCGGGGTGCCCATTCCTGACGAGGCCCCGCACGCACTGCGCGACCTTGGCGCGCTGACGGCCAAGCCGGTGCTGTTCGTGGCGAACGTCGACGAGGGCGCAGACGAGATCCCGGCGGCGGTCGCTGAGCATGCCGCCTCCGAGGGCGCGGGCGTGGTGGCGGTCTCCTCGCGGATCGAGTCAGAGCTGGCCGAGCTCGAGGAGGAAGAAGCCGCTCTGATGCGAGCCGAGCTCGGCGTCAGTGAATCGAGCTTGCAACGGGTCGTCCACGGCGCCTTCTCGCTGCTTCACCTGATCGCCTTCTTCACGGCAGGCGAGGCCAAGCCGGCCCAGTCCTGGCACCTGCGCAACGGCCTAACGGCCTGGCACGCCGCCGGGCAGATCCACACCGACATCCAGAAGGGGTTCGTCCGCGCCGAGGTCGTCGGCTGGCAGGAGCTGACGGACGCCGGCGGTTACGCGGGCGCCCGCGACCGTGGCACGCTGCGGCTAGAGGGGCGCGACTACGCGATGCGAGATGGGGACGTAATCACCATCAAGTTCACGCCCTAGCGGCCCGCTAGGACAGGTTCTTGAGGCGCTCGGCCAGCCGCTTCATTCCTAGCTCTCCAGCTGCGGCCGCCCCGCTCGCGAAGTCGGTGGGAGCGTCCTCCGGGCTCACCACGTCCATCTCGACCAGCGTGGCTATCTGCTTGAAGGTGCGCAGCAGCTCGTCGTGCTCGTGCAGCGTCTCGGCGGCGCGGCGGCGCAGGTCGCCGAAGCCGGCCTCTTCGCATTGACGCGCCGCGACCGCGAGCAGGTCCTCCAGCGTGCCGTGCTCGCGCAGCAGCTCCGCGGCGGTCTTCGCCCCGATCCCAGGCGCGCCCGGAATGCCGTCGGAGGGGTCGCCGCGCAGAGCGATGAAATCGGGCACCTGTTCCGGCGCGATGCCGTAGCGCTCACGCACATCGCCTACTCCCAACTCGAGCGCGCCACCCTTTCCCATATCCAAAACAGCCACGCTCTTGTTCACAGCCTGGTAAAGGTCGCGATCCGCGGTGAGCAGCAGAGCACGCCCGCCGGCACGTGACTCCGCTTGCGCGTGTGCTCCCATCGCATCGTCGGCCTCGAGCTCCCCCGCGTCGGCGATCGTCCAGCCAAGGCTGGCCAGCAACGCCGGTGCTCGCTCCCACTGATGCGCGAGCTCCGTCGGCATCGGCTCGCGGTGGGCGTGATAGGGCGGGTACAGCTCCTTCCGGTAGCGCGCGTCCTCGGCTCCCAGGCAAGCCACCACGGCTCGCGGCCGCTTGGCCTCGATGGCGGCCAACAGCGCGTTTACCGTGCCGAGCAGCGCGTTCACCGGTCTGCCGTCGGTCCCCTTGATCGACTTCGGCAGGCCATGAAACGAGCGGTAAAGCAGCCATGGGACGTCGGCGATAAGCAGCGGCGATGACACTTGACCCACCAGGCTATTGCCCGTGGACGCTGGGCGCTCGGCGGCGCCCCGTGCGAGCCCGGGACGCCGCTTTGCGCCGACGAAGATGCTGGTGCTAGTCCTCGTCGTCTTCTTTGCCTGCGCTGGCCGAGCCTTCTTG
>DATAQR010000191.1:0-6196 GCA_036264565.1 Solirubrobacteraceae bacterium
GTCCCGGGACGCGAATATCAGTGCCACGGGCTAGCAGGCCCCACGACTCGACGAATTCTCTGAGCACCTCGCCGTAGAGGCGAATTCTACGTACTCGGACATGCTGCGTGTCGGCCTCACGCACCTTGCGGTGGACGTGCGGAAAGGCGATGTCGAGATGCTGTATGACCCAGTCGTACTCGTCGTCGGTCGCGACCTGGAACTCGATGGTCAAGGAGCGGTTCGTGCCGGCGTACTGGCCGACGAACCCATCCGCTTGCAGCCAGCCGGCTAGCGCGGCCTCGGCCACAGCGACTCGATCCACCTCGGTCAACGTCTGCAGCGGCGACTCTTCTTCGCAGTCGCAACCTGCGCCGACAGCAACCCGGATCGGGTCGCAGACCTTCGCGCGGTGGGGGTGCAGATGCATCCGCATTCCCGCCTGGAGCTGGTCCATGCGCAGCCATTTCGGTTCGGTGCGGCGCTCCGATACCGCCTTCACGATGTGGTCGGGTGTGGCTTCGACGAAGCTGCCGTTGCGCAGGCGCGCGCGCATGACACGCTTGCGTCCGTTGGCCTTGGTTGCTACCACGCGGGTAACCCCGTGCGCGTCATAGACCTCACGCCCTACTTCGTCGCCCTCGGCCAACTCGCCGATCGGAACCATGCCGTGTGGCGTGGAGACAAGTGCGTGATATGGCTGGCAGGCCGAGCACTGCGGGGACTCCTCGAAGCCGACGTTGAACCAGACCGGCGAGTTGAACGCCGCCATCTGGTGAAGCAGGATGTGCGTGAGCTCGGCCTCGAACGCCTCGGCGTCCTCGTCGCTTGCGAAATAGGCGCGCTCACGGCCCCAGCCGGCAATCGTGCCGGAGACGCGGCTGATCATCTGCTTGACCGAGCGCTCGCGCTCGGGGTGGCCGATCTGGCCGCGAAAATACTTCTGCGCGACGATGTTGGTGGCGTTCTGGCTCCAGCTGGCCGGAAACTCGACGTCGGTCTGCTCGAAGGCGACGCGGTCACCGTGGCCGATGCGCGCGTCGCGCAGCTCCCATTGCACCTCGTCGAAAGGATGCACGCCGGGCGTTGTGAACAGGCGCTGCACACTGAGCGCCTCGCCGGCGCGCGTGTCCTGCGCGGTTGTGGGGTGCGGGGACAAATCCATCGGCCTACCTCCTGTGCGTCCGGCGCGGGGCCACGCTTGCTCGTCTCTTTACCTGGGCCAAGCATCGTTGCGTGGGCTTCGGACGTCAAAAAATCGGCCACTGCTTGCGCGCCCTAGCACACATATCGGACGGAATCTCTCAGGGTACAATTCTAGAGGGTGCTTGGCTTCATTTAAAGCGGCTGAGGGGAGAGCTGGGCAAGCGAGCCAAGGACGCAGGGAGCGCCGTGTGCTGAGGCACACAAGCGACCGAGGACGCAGGATCGCGCCGCTCAGCTCTCCCCTCAGCGGCCCAACTTGGCCCAGTCTGAAAACTCCGCCCATGTGGCCGACGCGTGGTAGCTCGCTTCGCGTAGGGAGTACATCGTCGCCGTCGTCCAGCGCGGTTGCAGACCCATCCAGCGCGCGGCGGCCCAGATCAGGGCCGCGAGCAGTAGCAGCGCTCCCACGATCGCCAGTATCAGCGCCAGGCCGGACAGTCGATTGCTCGACTTCTGGGGCTTTACCTTGACGATGCCGAGGGTCGCCGGTGTGCCGGGTGTCGTCGTCGCCGGTGCCGCGGTGGCGGGGCCCGTGGGGGTGGCGCTCTGAGGCGTGGTTGCGGCGGGCGTCGAAGGCGTTGCGGTCGTGGGTATGGCGGAAGTCGGTGTCGAGCTGGTGGGAGTAGTAGAGCCCGGCGCCACCGTACCCGGCTGGGCGCCGCTCGCCGATGTGGTCGTGCTCGTGGTGTTGCTCGCTGTCGTGCCGTTCACGCGCGCCGACGCCGGCACGGGGATCTTCGTGCCGGGGACCGTGGCGGTCGCGGCGAGGGCGCCGGCTGGTACCACCAGCGCGGCGACGGTCGCGATCAGCGCCAAGCGCTGCGCCATCACCGCTGCCCCAATCTGAGCGTGGCCCCTGCCATCGCCGCTGATGGTAACGAGCGCCGTTCTCGGTCGAGCCAGGGCTAGCGTTATGGGTCGAGCCGCTCGCGTTATCAAGTCAAGCCGGGGCCTCGACTACCCGGCGGGCGCAGGCAGCAGATCCTCGATCGCGTCGATCGCCAGCTCGAGCACCTGCTCGGGCGCAAGCGTCGCGTCGATCGGCCTGATGCGCTCAGGCTCCGCCTCGGCGAGGGCCTCGTATGCGTGTGCCACCCGCTCGAAGAACGCTTCGCGTTCGCCCTCCAGCCGGTCGGGTGCCCGGCCGCTGGTGCGTAGTCGCTCGCGCGCGAGCGCGGGCGAGATCCGCAGCAACAGCGTGCGCTCGGGCGCCAAGCCGCCGGTGGCGAACTCGTTGATCGCCCTGATCCGCTCGACGCCCAGCTCGCGACCCGCGCCCTGGTAGGCAAGCGAGGAGTCGAGAAAGCGATCGAGTAGCACGTCGGCGCCGGCGTCCAGCAGGGGGGCCAGCCGCGCACTCACCAGCTCCGCTCGCGCCGCTGCGTAGAGCAGCGCCTCGGTGGTGGCGGCCATCTGCAGCGCCGGGTCAGCGAGCAGCGCGCGGATGCGCTCGGACAGCTGTACCCCGCCGGGCTCGCGAAGCGCCTGCACGCGCACCCCGCGCCGCTCGATCTCCGCGCACAGAGCCGCGGCGAGCGTCGACTTCCCAGAGCCGTCGATGCCCTCGATCGTGATCAGCCTGCCGCGGGCCACACGCCTAGGATGGCGTGAGTGCCCGACGTGAGCCCAGCCACTCCTGCCTCCGCCGCGCTTGAGGGGGTCGACCAGCATCCCCACGCCCGTGCGGTGCTGGTGCCCGCACTGCCGCCGCAGGGCAGTCCATCGCACGCCTACCTGTTCCACGGCCCCGCCGGCGCCGGCAAGCGTACGGTGGCACGCGCGTTTGCCGGGGCCCTGCTGGCAGACGGCAGCGACGATCCGCTGGCAACGATCGAGCGCGTTCGCCGCGGCAGCCATCCCGACCTGACCTGGGTGACCCCGAGCGGCGCCAGCGAACTGCTCGTCGGCGACATCGACGAGGCGGTCGTGGGGGCCGTCGCCCACACCCCGTTTGAGTCCCAGCGCCGAGTGTTCGTAATCGAAGCGGCCGGGACGATGAACGACCAAGCCGCCAACCGGCTACTAAAGACGCTCGAGGAGCCGCCCTCCTTCGCCCATTTGATCTTGTTGGCCGAGCACCGCGAGGACGTGCTGCCGACCGTCGCCTCGCGCTGCCAGGCCGTGCGCTTCGATCCGCTTCGGAGCGAGGAGATCGAGCGACGATTGATTGCGGCCGATCCCGCCATCGATCCGGCGCGTGCGCGCGCATGCGCACGCCTATCGGCCGGCGATGCTCAGCTGGCCGAGCGCTTGGCCGGCGAGGCGGGCGTGGCGCTGCGCGACGCCGCCGAGGGTTATGTGCGCGCGGCGCTGTCCGCTCGCACCGGCGATCGACCTTGGGCGATGCTGTTGGAGGGCGCGAAGGTCGCCGGTGCCGTAGCGGGCGCCGCGTGCTCGGAGCAGGTCAGCGAGCAGGCAGAGCTGCTGCCGGCTCGGGAGCGCCGTCGCCACGAGCGCGAGGGAGCCGACGCGGTGCGACGGGCAGAGCGCCGCGTGCGCACCCAGACACTCGACCTCGGACTGCGGCTGGTCGAGCTGTGGTTGCGGGATGCCTGGTGTGTGGCCGAGGGTGCCGGGGATCTGACACTGAACTGCGATCGCGCGCAGGAGATTGGAGCCGACGCCAACGGACGCTCGGGAGCGGCTTTGCTGAAGGGGGTAGAGTTGGTGCGAGACACGCGGCTGCGACTGGTCGTGAACGTGTCCGAGGAACTGGCGCTGGAGGCGCTCGCCTACCGGCTGTCGGAGTTGCTGGCTGTGCCGATGTAGGCGGAGCGACTCGCCGATGGGGTCTACTGGCTCGCGGGGCTGTTCGCAGCGCCGGCGGCGATCGGGCCGAGGTTCGGCATCAGCCCGTAAGTCTCAAACGCCAGGAAGCGCGAGAACAACCGATTCTCGGGCCCATGAAAGTCCGCCGAGCCCGTGCTCAGTAGTCCTAGCTCCTGACAGCGCGCCGCCAGCAACTCGGTCTGCTCGCGCGTGTGTGTTACGTAGAAGGCCTCGACGCCGTCGATCCCGAGCGCACGGAAGCGCTCGATCATGACGAGCACCTCCTCGGGGTCCTCGACGTCCCAGAACGGGTGCGCCCAGATCGCCACGCCGCTGGCGGCGTGAATCGCTTCAATCGCCTCGGCGACGGTCGGAGTGACGCGCAGCGCAAACGCCGGCCTTCCCTCGATCAGGTAGCCCCTGATCAGCGAGCCGATGTCGTCGATCCCCTCCTCGCAGAGCCGCTGCGCATTGGCAGGATGAGTGAGTACCGCTTCGGCCAGGTGCGGCCGACCGATCGGCTCGCTCGCCGCCACGCGCGCGTCGATCGCGCTGGTGTCGAGCTCGAAGCCGGCCTGGCGCAGGTTCTCAGCCATCCGCAGGGTGCGTTGCTCGCGGTCGGCCAGGAAGCGCTCGAGCGTGCGCATCAAGTCGGAGTTGGTGTGATCGATTGCATATCCGAGGATGTGCAGTTCACGCGGGTTGCCATCCTCGCCGCCGCCTGCCCCCCGCATAGGGTGGTCGATTGAGGAGATCTCGATCGCGGGCACCACGCTGACGCCCTGCTCCCTGCCGGCGCGTAGCGCCTCGGCTACGCCGGCGAGCGTGTCGTGATCGGTCAGGGCGAGCAGCCGTACGCCGGCCGCGGCTGCGGCCGCGACCACCGCGGCCGGCTCGAGCGCGCCATCTGAGCGCGTCGAGTGCGATTGCAGGTCAAACCGCGGTTGGTCGTGCCTAGGCACGCTCCCGAGCCTATGCGATGCGTGCGCAGGCCGGCTCGGCCGGGGTGGCCGGATCGACGTAGGCGCTGACGCGCTCGGCGACGATCCCGCGCAGCGCACACACGGCCGTGTGGTAGCGCTCGGCGTGCTCGCCGACTCGCGTCTGGTACTGGCTGCTACCGCTGAGATCGCGTGCGGCATCGGTCTGGCGCGCGCGCAGCGTCGCCTCGTTCCAGCTGCTCTCCAAATAGGCGAGCGCCGCCCCGACCTGGTCGCTTGGCATCGGATCGAGCGTCTCGATCTGGCGCAGCACGGGGATCACTTCGCGGTTAAGCCAGCTCTGCTCGGCGTCCGCGCGCAGCAGCAGGACGATGTCCGAAGGAACGGATGGATCGAGTGGTGTGGATTGTGGTACTGGCATCTTGCCCATGGCTTCGACCTTCGCGGGGTGCGGCTTTAGGACGATCGACAGACGTCCACACTTTTCCGCAAACGCCGGACGACGAGTTGGACGCGACTCGAACAGTTGGCCAAATGCGCCTCTCAAAGTGACCTTCCGCGACCCTCACTGGGCCGTCTGTGCGGTGGTAAGGACCCGCCGAGACTAAAGACGCGCCGCCGCATCGGTCGATGTCTGAGGTGCATGGCGATCGTCCCGGGACAGATACCGAGCATGCTTGGCGGGGCCGATCCCGCCAGGCGCAGCGCGGGGCAGCACGCGCGCGCGACCGTGCTGCGCTTGCGTATGCGTACGCTGGTGGCGCTAGGGGTGCTCGCGGTGGTGACGACCGCGTTCGGGCGCGCCTTCGGGCTACACAGCGCCCTGTTCGTCGGCTCCGAGTTGGCGCTGCTGGTGAGCATGTTCGTCGTGTTGCGCTACGTGGTGCCGTTGGTCGAGCGCCGCGATCGCGGCGCCGCCGGCGAGGAGCACGTCGGTGGTCTGCTCGAGCAGCTCGGCGGAACGGACTGGAGCGTGATCCACGACGCCAGCTTCGGTCGCGGGAACGTCGACCACATCGTCTGCGGCCCAGGCGGCCTATTCACGATCGAGACCAAGAGCCATCCCGGCCCGATCAAGGTGCGCGCGATCCACGGCGGCGTGCTGCGCCAGGCCCAGCAGGAGCGCGAGACGATCGAACGCGTCACCGGCGAGCCTGTCGAGGCGTTGTTGGTGTTCAGCCGTGCCTGGGTTGACAAGCCGCTCGCGCGCCGTCGCGGCGTGCGCGTGCTGCCGGCGCGGATGCTGCTCGGCTATCTGGATAAGCATGCGGAAAAGCTCTCGCCCGAGCAGGTTCAGGCAG
>DATAQR010000008.1:0-9434 GCA_036264565.1 Solirubrobacteraceae bacterium
GAGGTCCGCGACGATCTCCCCGACGCCCTCGACGCCGCGGTGGCCAGCGGCGAGGGCAGCCGGCCGCTGTACGTGCTGCCCACCTACACGGCGATGCTGGCGCTGCGCGAGCTGCTCGTCCGCCGCGGAGAGGCGACATCCTCATGGCGATGAGCGCCGGCCCGAAGCACAGATTGCGCGTGTGCGCGCTCTATCCCGACCTGATGAACATCTACGCCGACCGCGGCAACCTGCTGATGCTGGAGCGCCGCTGTGCCTGGCGCGGCATCGGCTTCCAGCTGAGCGGCAGCTCGCTCGACCAACCGCTCGACGGCGCCGCGCACGACCTCTACTACATCGGCGGCGGGCAGGACCGCGACCAGCGCCTGTGCGCCGAGGACCTGCACGAGCACAAGCGCGAAGCGCTGCACGAGGCGGCCGGGCGTGGTGCGGTCGTGCTCGGTGTGTGCGGCGGCTATCAGCTACTCGGAAGCTCCTATGTTTTGGATGGCGACACCCTGACGGGTGTCGAATTGCTGCGTGCCCGCACCGTAAAGGAGCCTGGTCCACGTTTGATCGGCAACGTGGCGATCCAGCTCCCGCTGAACGGCGTCGATTCGCAGCGCCAGCGCGTGCTCGCTGGTTTTGAGAATCACGGCGGACGTACGTATTTGGAGGACGACTGCCAGCCGCTGGGACGTGTCCTGAAGGGCCACGGCAACGACGGGCGCTCCGAGTACGAGGGCGCGCGCGCCGACAACGTGATCGGCACTTACCTGCATGGCCCCCTGTTGCCCAAGAACGCCTGGTTTGCCGACTGGCTGATCGCCACGGCGCTCGGCATCCCCGTTAGTGAGCTGGCGCCGCTGGACGACACCCTCGAGCAGCAGGCCCACCGCAGCGCCCGTCGCGCCGCCGGCCTGGCGGCGTAGGATCACGAACGTGGACCTGTCCGAGTACCAGCGCCTCTCCCGCCGCACTGCCGAGTACCCGCGCGAGGCGTGGCTTGCCTATCCTGCTCTGGGGCTGGCCGGCGAGGCCGGCGAGGTGGCCGAGCACGCCAAGAAGGCGATCCGCGACGACGGCGGCTCGGTCGGCGACGAGCGCAAGGCAGCGATGGCCAAGGAGCTCGGCGACGTGATCTGGTACGTCGCGCAGATCGCCACCGAGCTTGGGCTGGACCTGGACGAGATCGCCGAGCAGAACCTGGCCAAGCTGCTCTCGCGCCAGCAGCGCGGGGTGCTCTCCGGCTCGGGCGACGACCGCTAGAGGGACGTTGAGCGGCGCGATACTGCGTCCTCGCTCGCTTATGTGCTTATGCTTAGCACACTGCGCTCGCTGCGTCCTTGTCTCGCTTGCTCAACGTCCCTCTAGTAGCGGTTCTTGAACCACCGCAAACCGTGCGAAGCGCTCAGCCAGCCGGGCCGGAACCAAGGCACTTACGCGTACGCCCTCCGGCGTGTCTTGACGACGCAAATCGCCGGCTACGTCGTGCAGCTCGGCCAGGCTGCCGCCCTGCGTATAGGGGACGAGTAGGTCCATCGGGCGCAGCGTGTGGCGCAGCTCGCGCTCGATTCGCTGCTCCAGGTCCGCCAATCCCTCGCCGCTCGCGCCACTTACGAGCAGCGCATCGGGGTGGCGCAAGCGCAGCTCCTCGCGCTCATCGGCGTGGAGCAGGTCGGCCTTGTTCAGTACGAGCACCCTTGGGCGCTCGCCGGCTCCGATCTCCTCGAGCACCTGCTCGACGGCGACGCGCATAGCCTCGCGATCGTGCTCGTCGGCGGAGGCGTCGATCACGTGCAAGAGCAGGTCGGCTCTGCGTGTCTCCTCGAGCGTCGCGCCGAAGGAGTCGACCAGCTGGTGAGGGAGCTTGCGGATGAAGCCGACGGTGTCGGTGAGCAGGTGCGGGCGACCGTCGATGCGCAGCATCCGCGTGCTCGGGTCGAGCGTGTGGAAGAGGCGGTCGCGTACAGGGACCTCAGAGCCGGTCAGCGCGTTCAGCAGCGTGCTCTTGCCAGCGTTGGTGTAGCCAGCCAGCGCGATGCTCGGCAGTGCCGCGCGCTCGCGCTCGGCGCGCATGACCGAACGCGTGCCCTTGACGTGCTCGAGGCGCCGGCGCAGGGCGGCGATGCGGTTGCGCGCCAGGCGCCGGTCGGTCTCGATCTGTGTCTCACCAGGTCCTCTGGTGCCGATGCCGCCGCCCAGTCGCTCCAGGTGCGTCCACAGGCCGCGCATGCGCGCGAGGTTGTACTCCAGCTGGGCCAGCTCGACCTGCAGCTTACCCTCGGCGCTGGAGGCGTGGGTGGCGAAGATGTCGAGGATCACGGTCGTGCGATCGACGACTGGCATCCCCAGCTCCTGCTCGAGGTTTCGCTCCTGGCGTGCGCTTAGCTCGTCGTCACAGGCGATCACGTTGGCGTCGCAGGCCTTGGCGGCGGCCTTTGCCTCGGTGACCTTGCCCGGGCCGAGATACGTGTTCGGGTGCGGAGCGTCGCGGCGCTGGATCATCTCGCCGACGACTTCGACGCCGGCGGTCGCCAGCAGCTCGCGCAGCTCGTCGAGATTCTCGCCCTCGGGCAGTGAAGCGATACAGAAGGCGCGCTGCTTGGCGCGCCGGGTCGGTTGGGTCATCTACTCCGGGTTGGTTGGTTCATCCACTGACCAGTGTAGGGACAGCACCCGGACGAATCCAGCGCACGCGCCAGCGTGCGCCCCCTCCTATCTTCTTAATCACCCAGCGAGGCCAGCCGCCGCACCGCCTCGGCGAGGCGCTCGTCGGGCGTCGTCAGGGAGATCCGAAACCAGCCCTCGCCGCTGGGGCCGTACGCCCCGCCCGGAGAGACGACTACGCCCGTGCGCTCGAGCACGTGCTCGCAGTAGGCCGCCGAGGTCTCGAAACCCTTGGGGATCGGCGCCCACACGTAGATCGTGCCCTTGGGGGGCTTGACGTGCACGCCCGCCTTGGCCAGAGCGTCGCAGACCATGTCGCGCCGGCGGCGGTAGAGCTCGTTCATCGAGGCGACCTCGCCGTCACAGTCGGGCGAGAGCGCCGCGACGCCGGCCAGCTGCACCGCGTCGAACAGGCCTGAGTCGATGTTCGTCTTCAGGCGCCAGTAGTGCTCGATCGCCTCCTGGTTGCCGAGCACGGCAGCGCAGCGCCAGCCGGTCATGTTGTAGCCCTTGGAGAGGGAGAACACCTCGATCCCAACCTCGCGCGCGCCTGGCGTGGCCAGGAACGACGGGGCGCGGTAGCCATCGTAGGTCGTCTCGCTGTAGGCGTTGTCGTGCACGATCAGGATGTCGTGCTCGCGGGCGAACTCGATCGCGCGCGCGAAGAAGCCGGCGGGCACGACCGCGCCGGTGGGGTTGTTCGGGTAGTTCAGGTACATCAGCTTCGCGCGCTTGGCGGTTGCCGCGTCGATCGCGTCGAGGTCGGGGACGAAACCGAGCTCGGGAACGAGCGGCATCACCACGGGCTCGGCTCCTACCAGCAGCGGGCCACCCGTGTAGACGGGATAGCCGGGGTCGGAGGCGAGCGCAACGTCGCCCAGGTCCAGATAGGCGAGGTTTAGGTTGAAGATCGCCTCCTTGGCACCAATCGCCGGGATCACCTCTGTGTCGGGATCGATCCTCACGTCGAAGCGGCGTTCGTAGAAGTCGCTGAGCGCCTGACGGAAGTCCGCACGGCCGCGGTTGCTCGGGTACCGATGGGTCTCGGGCTCGGTGACGGCCTCCTGCATCGCCTCGACGATCAAAGCCGGCGTCGGGCGGTCGGGATCGCCGATGCCGAGGCTGATCACGTCCACCCCCGCCGCCTTCTTGGCGGCGATCTTTCGCTCCAGCTCGGCGAACAGGTACGGCGGGATCCGGCTCATGCGCTCACTCGGTCGTGTCATGCAGCTCCTTGCAGAAGTCCTCGCTGATCTGTCCCTCGAACACGGGCCGCGCCCAGCCTGTCAGGTTCACGCGCAGATCGTCGTCGATCTCCACGTCAAGCTCGCCGCCGTCGAGCAGGACCTGCACGGTCGATGGCGCGCCGCTGAGGCGATAGGCGATCGCGGCGCCGCTTGCCCCGGTGCCGGAGGAGAGCGTCTCCCCCACCCCACGCTCGAAAATCCGCGCGCGGATGCGCCCGGCGCCTGCCGTGGCGGCCTCTGAAGGCGGCGTTAGCTCGGTGTACCAGGACACGTTGGTGCGGTTGGGAAACAGCTCGTGGCCTTCGAGGCCGGGGCCGATCACGGGCAAGTCGAGAGCCTGCAGCGTGGCCAGGTCGGGGACGCGGATCGCGCACTGCGGGTTGCCGATCGAGACGTGTTGGAAGCTCCACTCACGTCCATCGGCCGACAGCTCTCCGCGGCCGTCGCTGGCGCCGGCGGGGTAGTCCTTGGAGGTGAGGCTGGCGCGACCCATGTCCACGCGGCAGGTGTGTGCCCCGGTGATGGTGGGCCGTATCGTCCCCGCGGTCGTGTGGATGGCGAACTGGTCGTGGTCAGTCCAGCCGCGCGAGCGCAAATACATGATCGCCTCGCGCGCGCCGTTGCCCGACAGCTCCGCCTCTGAGCCGTCGGGATTGTAGATACGCAGGTTGGCGACCAGCTCGGGGCTCTCGCTGCGCTCGAGCAGCAGCACGCCGTCGGCGAACACCCCGAAGTGCCCGGCGCAGAGCTTGCGGATGCGCGCGGCGCTCAGCTCGAACGGCAGCTGTGAGCGCTCCACGATCAGATAGTCGTTGCCGAGGGCCTGCCACTTCTCAAATCTCATTGCGGCGGCAGTCTAGCCCCGCTTGAGCGCGTCGTCAGTCAGCGCGGCGCATATCTGAGCGCCAGCCTGCTCGGGCGTGCACTCGCCGAGGTCGATCAGTAGCGGCGGCGCCAGCTTGCGCATCCACGTCAGTTGTCGGCGTGCGTAGTTGCGCGTGCGCCGCTTCATCGCGTCGATGTCGCCGGCGAGCAGCTCTTCGAAGCCGAGCGCCTTGCGGGTGGCCCGCCCGGCGCCGGCCGCGTGTGCGGCGCGCACCTCCTCGAGGACGCCCGCCCGCAGCATCTCATCCACCCTCACGTCGATCTGGCGGTACAGCGCCTCGCGCTCTATTACCAGCCCCACCAGCAGCGTGGGCCGTCTCATTTCGTCGCTCCACAGCTGCGAAGGGCCATCCGGCGGCGCGGGCTCGAAATCCAGGTCAGCCAGCGCCGCCCGCAGGTACAGGCCGGTGCCGCCGACGACGATCGGACGGCGACCTTCGGCGAGCGTCGCGTCGATCTCGGCGTGGGCGAGCTGCGCATACTCGCCGGCGCTGAAGCTGGCGTCGATCGGCAGGAACGAGACCAGGCGATGCTCCAGCTCGGCGCGCTGGGCGGCGTCGGCGACGCCGGTGAGGATCTCAAGGCCGCGATAGACCTGCAACGCGTCGGCGGAGATTGCGACCGGCCGCTCTCCGCGAGCGCGCAGCAGTCGCGCCAGCTCGATCGCCACGGCGGTCTTGCCCACGCCGGTAGGGCCGAACAGCGCGACGCTATGCACGGGCGGGCTCATTCGCGTAGGCTCCCACAGCGATGGAGATCTCTGGTTCCAAGGTCCTGCTCACGGGCGCCACCGGCGGCCTCGGCCAGGCGATCGCCCGCGCTCTGCGGGCAAAGGGCGCCGAGCTGATCCTCACCGGTCGGCGCGTCGATGTGCTCGAACCGCTTGCCGCCGAGCTCTCCGCGCGTGCGCTGGCGGTCGATCTGAGCGAGGCCGCGGAGATCGACCGGCTGCTGGCTGACGCCGGCGAGGTGGATATCCTCGTCGCCAACGCTGCGTTGCCCGCTAGCGGAATGCTCGACTCCTTCAGCGTGGAGCAGATCGATCGTGCTCTGGACGTGAACCTGCGCGCGCCGATTGTGATGGCGCATGCCTTGGCGCCGCAGATGCTCAGCCGCGGCCGCGGGCATCTGCTGTTCATGTCCTCGCTGTCGGGCAAGACCGGTACAGCCGGCAGCTCGATGTATAACGCCACGAAGTTCGGCCTGCGCGGCTTTGCGATGGCGATGCGCGCGGAGCTTCACGGCAGCGGCGTCGGCGTATCGGCTGTCTTCCCGGGCTTCATCCGCGAAGCGGGAATGTTCGCCGAGGCCCAGGTCGAGCTCCCGCGCGGCGTGGGTACCCGCAGCCCCGAGGATGTCGCCAAGGCAACGGTAGAAGCGATTGAGCGTAACCGCGGCGAGGTGGACGTGGCGCCGTTCGCGCTACGTATCGGCTCTGCCTTCTCGGGCCTCGCGCCGGATTTGGCCGCGACGATCACCCGCAAGTCGGGAAGCGACCGCATCGCGCACCAGTTGGCTGACAGCCAAAGCGCCAAGCGGTAGCGGCTCGGTTGGGCCAGGCCGCGGCTGGCCGTCGTTCTCAGGCGCCGGCTCGTGTTGGCTGGTTCGGGGATGCGAGCGAAGCGAGTGTCGCCCGGTCCAGCAGGCTCTCTTGCCCGGCCAGCGTCTGGCTGCTGGCGGTGGCGATCTCGACCTGCGCGAGCTCGCCCGGGTCGGCCAGGCCCGCGAAGTTGACGACCTTGTTGTGGCGCGTGCGTCCGCGCAGGCGGTCGGGATCGGTGCGTGAGGGCCCTTCAACCAGCACCTCCAGCGTGCGCCCGACGAAACGTTGTGCGCGCTCCTGCGCGCGGCGCTGGACGACCTCGACGAGACGCTGCATCCGCTCCACCTTGACCGGGTGCGGCACGAACCCGTCGACCATCTGCGCCGCCTCGGTGTCGCGCCGTGGCGAGAAGATGAAGGTGAAGGCGCCGTCGTAGCCGACCTGCTCGGCAACTTCGAGCGTCTGCTCGAAGTCCTGCTCGGTCTCGCTAGGGAAGCCGACGATGATGTCTGTCGTCAGGGCGATGTCAGGGACGTGCTCGCGGATTAGCGCGACCCGGTCGAGGTAGCGCTCACGGTCGTAGGTGCGCCGCATCGCCTTGAGGACGCGGCTGGACCCGGACTGCAACGGCAGGTGGACGTGCTCGCACACGCTGGCGAGCTCGGCGTGAGCACGGATGACGTCCTCCTTCATGTCCTTTGGGTGCGGGCTCGTGTACCTGATCCGCTCGATCCCGTCGATGGCGTCGAGCTCGCTCAGCAGGTGGGCGAAAGTCTCCGCTTTGCCGTCCACACGCAGGTCGCGGCCGTAGGAGTTGACGTTCTGGCCGAGCAGCGTCACCTCGCGCACACCCTCGGCGGCCATCCTCTGCACCTCGGCTACCAGCTCCTGCAGTGGCCGCGAGACCTCGCGCCCGCGTGTGGAGGGCACGATGCAATAGGAGCAGCGGCAGTTGCAGCCGACGCTGATCTGCACCCAACCCTGGAAGTCGCGCGCGCGCTTGGCCGGCAGATGGCCGGTAAAGCCCTCGAACTCGAAGTAGCCCTGAGCGCTGAGCGAGTCGCTGGTGAGGAACTCGGCGAGCTTGTGCGTCTGGCCCGGCCCGAATGCGACATCCACGAACGGGAAGCGCTCGAACACTTCCTCCTTGACCGACTGTGCCCAACACCCCCCCACACCGACCACCCGGTCGGGCTGTTCGCGCTTGAGTCGCTTGGCCTCCCCCAGGTGCGCGATGAAGCGGCTGTCGGCGCTCTCCCGGATCGAGCAGGTGTTGAACAGGATCAGGTCTGCTTGGCTTCGCTCGCCGGCCTCGGCGTAGCCGAGCGACTCCAGCATCCCCTTCATCCGCTCGGAGTCGTGCTCGTTCATCTGACAGCCGAAAGTGGTGACGTGGTAGCGCTTCATCCGCATTGAAGGGTACTCTCAGCCCACGGCGAACATGTGTTCGTATTCCGTCCGCAGTGAGAGCTACCTTTCAAATTCCGATCACGACCCAGAGGAGCAAGACGATGCCCGTCACCGACGAGGAGAAGGCTGCCAAGGCGCGCGACGCCGCCCTGCAAGGGGCGCTCGGCCAGATCGAGCGCGAGTTCGGCAAGGGCTCGGTCATGCGCATGGGCGACGAGGGCGCCCAGGTGCGCGTCGACGCCATCCCCACCGGCGCGCTGTCGCTGGATTTGGCGCTCGGCATCGGCGGCGTGCCAAAGGGGCGCATCGTCGAGGTGTTCGGGCCCGAGTCTTCGGGCAAGACGACGCTGATCTACCACGTCCTGGCCGAAGCGCAGAAGCTCGGCGGCGTGTGCGCGTTCATCGACGCCGAGCACGCGATGGACCCCCTCTACGCCAAGGAGATCGGCGTGGACATCGACGAGCTGCTCGTCTCCCAACCCGACTACGGCGAGCAGGCGCTTGAGATCGCCGACATGCTCGTGCGCTCCGGGGCTATCGACGTCGTCGCGATCGACTCCGTCGCCGCGCTCACGCCGCGCGTGGAGCTCGAGGGGCAGATGGGCGATCAGACGGTGGGTGCTCAGGCGCGGATGATGTCCCAGGCGATGCGCAAGATCGCGGGCAACCTCAACCGCACGAACACGCTGTGCATCCTCACCAACCAGATCCGCGAAAAGGTCGGCGTCATGTTCGGCTCACCGGAGACTCAGCCGGGCGGTCGCGCGCTGAAGTTCTACGCTTCCCAGCGCCTTGACATCCGCCGCATCGAGACGCTCAAGGACGGCACCGAGGCGGTCGGAAACAGGGTGCGCGTGAAGGTCGTCAAGAACAAGCTCGCCGCTCCCTTCCGTCAGGCCGAGTTCGACATCGAGTTCGGCAAGGGGATCTCCACCTCCAGTTGCCTGATCGACCTTGGGATCGAGCACAGCATCGTCACCAAGTCCGGATCCTTCATCTCCTACGGCAACGAGCGGCTTGGACAGGGGCGTGGCAACGCCAAGGCCTACCTGGACGAGCACCCGGAGATTGCCAAGGAGATCGAGCGCAAGATCTACGCTGCGCTCGGGCTTGGGCCAGACAAGGTGACACCTCTGCACCAGAACGACGCCACGCCGGCGCCGGCAGCAGTGCAGGAGGCAGACAGCCGCGCGGCGTGAGAACGTGCCTCAGAATCTGCAGCACCTAGGATGCGTCCCTGGACACGGACAGTTCTCAAATATCGCGTAGAGCGGGATGGACTCATTGCCGACATGGCCCGAGGACGCGTTCAGCGATCACAAGCTGTACGGCCCGACGGATCTGTTCGTGGACGAGTCCGGACCTCGCGAGGATGGGACGTGCGCACTCGGTGTTTTCATCGTCCAGAGCACGCTTGCCGAGGTCGCGACCAGCTACCTTGACGAACTAGCGACTCGGCTACACGAAGACCATCCGGCACTCGCCACCGACGCGTACGGCGGCGAGTGGAAGGGACGCCTTCTTGCGCGGTCAGCGGCCACGACGAGGGAGCGACGCACCATCGGTCGCGGCGAACTACTGAACGACAAGGGACGGCAGGCGGTATATGTGCGCTGCCTTGACGCGGTTCGGCGGATTCCTGCAACCGGCGCGCTTGCCGTGACCTACCGATGGACTGGACCCGAGCGTGGGGCCGACAG
>DATAQR010000161.1:0-18192 GCA_036264565.1 Solirubrobacteraceae bacterium
CCAGTTCCGCGTCCTCTCCACCGGCCCCCGCGGCGCCTTCGCGGCCTCCTACCGCTTCCGCCTCCCCGGCCCGATCACCTACCAGTTCCGAGCCCTCTCCCCACACGAGGCGGACTTCCCGTATGCGACGGGGGCGTCGAACCTGGTGAGTGTGCGGGAGCGTTGAGAGTCCGAAAAAGAAAGGTGCAACTCAGGTGTTACACTATCCCGATGGCAACCATTCATCCCCGTATAGCGCTCACCCGCGACGCCGTGCTGGACGATGCGCTGCGGCGTGCGAGGCCCCTCTTGGGCGAGAACAAGCCGACCGCCACGCTTGCCCGGGAGTTGATCCTGCGTGGCGCGCGTGAGCTGCTCGACCATCAGGGCACCGAGATCGACCGGCGGTTGGACGAACTTGGGGCTACGCCGGCGCTCGGATCGACGGCGGACCTGCTCGCATTCGCATCGGCGCTTGGGCCGGTGGATGAAGACAAACCGTATGCCGTTTCAGAAGCGCTCGAAGAGATGCGCGAAGATCGCCTCTAGGCGCCGGATGTCCAAACCGGAGCTGTGTTACCTCGACGCGTCGGCGCTCGTGAAGCTGGTGCGGCGAGAGCCCGAGACCGGAGCGCTGGTGGCCGCGCTTGGCCCCGATTCGAAGCTGGTTTCAAGCGAGATTGCCGAGGTCGAGATGCTGCGGGCACTGCGGCGTAGAGCTGGCGATGAAGCGGCGAGGCTCGGTCAAACAAAGCTCGAGAACGTGCGCCTGCTGCCGCTGGACTCGCATATAAGACGCAGGGCCTGCGAACTCGAGCCCGTGGAGCTGCGCTCTCTCGATGCCGTCCACCTCGCCACAGCCCTGCACCTCGGCGGTCTGCTGAAGTGCGTCTACGCGTATGACAAGCGCCTGATCGAGTCGGCACGCAACGTCGGCTTGCCCGTTGCGGTGCCGGGCGAGGACGATCAGGTGCGGTGAAGGCAGCGCAGCTTGATTTCTGGCGAGGACGCAGCGTCCTCATAACCGGACACAACGGCTTCAAGGGCAGCTGGCTGTGCTTGTGGCTGCAGGCCCTGGGTGTGCACGTCTGCGGGGCTTCGCTCCCGTCACCGCCAACGGCGCCGTCGCTGTACGAGCTGGCTGGTGTGCAGAAGGGGATGCGAGAGTGCTTCGCCTGCGACGTGCGTGAAGCGCGGGCTCTGGCGCAGGCGGTGCACGACACGCGCGCCGAGGTGGTGATCCACATGGCGGCACAGCCCTTGGTGCGTGCGTCGTTCGCCGAGCCGCGCGAGACCTTCGACGTCAACGCGCTGGGCACCGCCGCCTTGCTGGATGCCGTGCGCGGTTGCGAGGACGTGCGCGCGGTCGTCGTCGTCACCTCGGATAAGTGCTACGCGCCTAGCGCCGCGGCTCGCCCTCACGTAGAGCAGGACCCGCTCGGTGGCGATGATCCCTACTCGGCCTCGAAGGCCTGCGCTGAGCTGGTCGCCGCCTCCTACCGCGATTCGTTCTTCAGCGACGCATCGAGCGCCCGCGTCGCAACCGCCCGCGCCGGCAACGTGATCGGCGGCGGCGACTTCGGGGCCGAGCGGCTGCTGCCTGACGTCTTTCGTGCGGCGCTGGCGGGGGAGGAGCTGCTGCTGCGCAACCCCGACGCGGTGCGGCCCTGGCAGCACGTGCTCTCGCCGCTATCGGGCTATCTCGCTCTGGCGCAGGCACTGTGCGAGTCTGCGGACTTCGCGCGCGCATGGAACTTCGGCCCTGCGGCGGGCGATGAGCTGCCGGTGCGTGAGGTGGTGGAGCGAGTCGGTGGGCTGTGGCCCGGCGGGATCGCCTGGCGAGCAGACGAGCGCGAGCATCCGCGCGAGAACTCGTCGCTGCGCCTGGACTCGACGCGGGCGCACACGGAGCTTGGCTGGGAGCCGCTGCTTGGGTTGGACGAGGGGCTGCGGCTGACGGCGGAGTGGTTTCGGGCTTATCGGGACGGCGCGGACATGCGCGCGGTCACGCTCGGGCAGCTGCCACGCAACGGAGAACGTCCGACTTAACGGACATTTGCCTTGCATATAACGCAAATGTCTGCTATTCTGGACATAGATGAATCTATCTCATCCACATGCCGCGGTTGCCTCTACGGTCGATGGCGATGTCCTCGTCGCACTGGCGGGTGTGTCGCATCCCCTCACAGGTCGGGGGATCGCGCGTCTGGTGCCAGACAGGTCGGTCGCCGGTGTCGCCCAAGCCTTGGAGCGGCTTACTCGTCAGGGACTGGTGAAGCGGTTCGAGGTTCCCCCAGCCCTTGCGCACACGCTCAATCGTGCCCATCTTGCGGCGCCCGCGGTCGAAATCCTCGCCGGGATGCGCCTTGGGCTGCTCGAGCGTCTTAGGCAACAATTGTCGGCGTGGCAGATTGCCCCAATACACGCCTCGATGTTCGGATCGGCGGCCAGAGGCGATGGCGATGCCGACAGCGACATTGACCTCTTCATCGTTCGTCCGGGCGATACAGACTCCGAAGATCCGGTTTGGAACGAACAGCTGGCTGAGCTCAGCAAGCTCGTCGTCGACTCCACTGGCAACCGCGCCAGCATCATCGACCTCGCTCAACCTGAGCTCGGGGAGATGCTCGAACTGAAACGGCCCATTCTCGAGGAGCTCCGAGCCGACGCCATCGATCTCGCCGGCATGCCGATTCGCAAGCTGTTGCGGGACGCTCGATGAGTCGTAGGGTCTCGAAAGCTCCCCGCTCTCGTCCTTGTGATGCGGCCGATGCGCGCAAGCGCTTCAGTGATGCCGAGAAGTATCTGGAGGTCGCTGGGTTGGTAGCTGGTGAGGACTCCCTGGAGGCGCAAAACGTCGCGACAGGCTTGGCCGTGCTGGCAGGTATCGCGGCCGCCGACGCAGCGTGTTGCAAGACGCTCGGTGAAAGTTCGCGCGATCCCGACCATCGAGAAGCAGCGACCCTGCTGCGACGCATAGTTCCAGGCGGGGACAGTGCGGCCAACCACTTCGAGCGTCTAGTCGGACTCAAGGACAAGGCGCACTACAGCTTCATTAACGTGTCCGGTCAAGATCAAGTGGCAGCATTGCGCCGCGCTGGCCATCTTGTCGAGTTTGCGCGTCTCACGCTGCAGCGGTAATGGTGGTCCAAACCGCTAATGAAACGTGGTCCAAGCGCTAGTGGGCCTGCGCAGTCCGGGTGCGGCTCGGCTATTCGGCGCTAGATTCCGGCGAGCATGCCAACAGCGATAGTCACCGGCTCCGGCGGCCTGGTCGGCGCCGAGTCCGTCCGGCACTTCGTGCGGGCCGGCTACGACGTGGTTGGGTTGGAGAACGACATGCGCGCGCGCTTCTTCGGCCCCGACGCCTCGACGGCGCGCACGAGCCAGGCGCTGGTCGAGCGCTATCCCAGCGAGTTTCGTTCGCTGGAGCTGGACATCCGCGACGCGGATGGGGTTGCTCGCGTCTTCGCCGAGCGTGCCGGCCAGATCGAGCTGGTGATCCACGCCGCCGCGCAACCCTCGCACGACTGGGCCGCCTCCGATCCGCAGACGGACTTCGCGGTCAATGCCACCGGCACGCTGAACCTGCTCGAGGCCACGCGCGCACACGCGCCCAACGCCACGTTCGTGTTCTGCTCCACCAACAAGGTCTACGGCGATCTGCCCAACGCGCTGCCGCTGGTTGAGCTCGAGACGCGGCTAGAGTTGCCTGAGGGCCATCGCTACTACGCCGGCATCGACACGTCGATGTCGATCGACCGCTCCACGCACTCCCTGTTCGGGGTCTCAAAGACCGCCGCGGATCTGCTGGTGCAGGAGCACGGGCGCTATTTCGAGATGCCGACCGTGTGCTTTCGCGCCGGCTGTCTGACCGGGCCCGACCACGCGGGGGCGCAGCTGCACGGCTTTCTCTCCTACCTGATGCGCTGCACGATGACGGGCGAGCCCTACACCGTCTTTGGCTATGGCGGCAAGCAGGTGCGCGACAACATTCATGCCTCCGACTTGGTGGCGGCGTTCGATGCTTTCCATCGTTCGCCGCGGGTGGGCGCCGTCTACAACATCGGCGGTGGGCGCGAAAGCAACTGCTCGATGCTGGAGGCGATCGAGCTGTGCGAGCGGATCGCCGGACGTTCGCTTGAGTGGAGCATGGGCGAGGAGCCGCGGGTCGGCGATCACCGTTGGTGGATCAGCGACTTGGAGCAGTTCAAGCGCGACTACCCGGGTTGGGGGATCACGCGGGGGGTGGGCGATATCCTTGGCGAGATTCACGAGAGCAACGGGGAGCGGTGGGTGGAGGCGTGAGCTGAGGTTGCACGCGACGTCGATTGCGGTGGCGCCCCGCGACTGATGGACGGCAGGCTGTTACAGAATGGTACGTCCAGACAGACAGAGTTGCTCGCTGCGCTCGGATGGCACTGCGACAATGTTTGGGTCCCCCGCCGGACGGCACCAGGGGGAATCTAGCGGTGCGAAACGCAGGTCTTCTCCGTTAGCCACAATGTCGAACGCGTCGTAACCAGCGTCTCGCAACAGCGACTCTATCTCTCCGATCGATCCGCCCTGGCGCTGCAGGTGGTCAGGCTCCAGCTCGATTATCAGTGCAGGCCGGTGTTCGGCCAGCAGTCGCCGAGCGCCCAGCAGTGCGCGCAGCTCTGCTCCCTCAAGATCGAGCTTGACAAGGTCAACGCGCGGCAGCGAGGCTGTCAGTGCATCGAGCGTCGTGGCTCGCACGCGGATGACCGATCCGTCGTTGGTCGACGCAAGCGACGAGATGCCCGAGCCGGCCTCAAGTGCGGAGAACTCCAGCTCGCCTTCGACATCGGCGAGGGCGAGCTCGTGCACCTGGATTGTACAGCGCGGATTGACAGCGACATTGCGGCGAAGTAGCTCGGTGGTCGCCGGCGCCGCCTCAACCGCATGCACGACGCCCGTCGGTCCGACGATCGAAGCCGCCGTCAGGGCAAACCCGCCGACATTCGCGCCTCCGTCTATCACGACGCCACCCAATTCGACCAGATGCTCGATCGCGTTTGCCGCCTCGTCGTGCCAGCCATGACGGTAAATGTGCAGGCCCGACTTCGTGGTGAGATCTAGATCGAAGAACACTCCCCGGTCGCCGAGTTGCACGCGGACGCTGCGCCAGCGCAGAACCCGCCGCCGCACGAAGCCTGCACCCGTGCGAGCCAGAGCTATCGGGAGCGGCTGGTCGCCGCGGTGGTCCTTGGAGGGCAGCAAGGACGCGATTGTACGTCCGAGTCGGGCGTAAGAACCGGCCCGCCCGCTCGAAACAGGTCGCGTCAGCGGAGTGTACTCTCTCCCACCCTCGACTGAACGGTTGTGGCATAGTGCCGCCAACCGCCCTGCTACGGAGGAAATATGACCACCCGCAAGCCCGCACCACGCACCAGCCTGATCACGCGCACCACGTGCCGCATCTGCGGCTGCGCTCACCTCGCGCCCGTGCTCTCACTTGGCGATCAGTGCATTGCGGGGGCATTCGCGGACCCGGGCGGCGACCAGCCGGTCAAGCGATCGGTCCCGCTCGAGCTTGTGCGTTGCGACATGACGCGCGACCAGGAGGCGTGCGGTCTGATCCAGACCAAGCACACCGTCCCCGGTGCGATCCTTTACAGCTCATACTGGTATCGCAGCGGCGTCAACCGCACTATGACCGAGAGTCTGCATGGCATCGCCCGCGGGGTCGAAACGATCGTGCCGCTGGAGTCCGGCGACCTTGTCGTGGACATCGGCTGCAACGACGGTACCCTCTTGGACGGCTACCAGGCCGAGGGCTTGCGCTACCTCGGCTTCGACCCCTCCGACGTGGCGCGATATGCCATCGCGAAGGGATATGACGTCGTCAACGACTTCTTCTCGGCACCGGCGCTGCAACAGCGCCGTCCCGACCAGAGGGCCAAGGCGATCACGAGCATCGCGATGTTCTACGACCTCGAGCACCCGGGAACGTTCGTCTCCGACGTCGCCGGAGCGCTCGCGGAGGGTGGCATCTGGGTTATTGAGTTGCACTACCTGCCAATGATGCTCGAGGCCAACGCCTTCGACGCGATCGTGCACGAGCATCTCGAGTACTACTCGCTTGCCGTTATCGAGCGGCTGATCGGCGAAGAGGGCCTTGAGGTCGTCTCGGCCGAGCTCAACGACATGAACGGTGGCTCGATCCGGCTGTTCATCGGACACGCCGGTCAGCACGCGCGTACGCCCGAGCAGGTCGACGCGCTGATGACGCTGCGCGTGAAGGAGTTTGAGCTGGCGCTCGATTCGGCTGAGCCCTATGAGGCGTTTCGGCTCGGCGCGGAGCGAGTCCGCGACGATCTGCTCGCAATGTGCAGGCAGCTCCACGGCGAAGGCAAGAAGATCCACGTCTACGGCGCCTCTACGAAGGGCAATACGATCCTCCAATACGCGGGGATCGACAGCAGCTACATCGAGGCGGCCGCCGACCGCAATCCGGACAAGTGGGGGTCGGAGACGATCGCCACGAAGATTCCGATCATCAGCGAGGAGGCCTCGCGGGCTATGAACCCTGACTACTACCTCGCTCTGCCCTGGCACTTCCTCGACGAGTTCCTCGAACGAGAGCAGGAGTTCCTTCAGCGCGGAGGCAAGTTCATCGTGCCGCTGCCCGAGGTGCGCATGGTCGGGAGCTGATCTTCCGAATCGACTCTGCAGATCGCGAAGGCCCGACCTTTGCGGCTCAGCGACGCTTCAGCGCCTTCAGCAGCGCGAGATATGGAGTCGCCAATGCCTTGAATAGCAGCACGGGCGTCCATCTGTAGACAGCTCGAAACAGCCAGTTCCGCAGCGAGGGATCCTCGTACACCGCCTGTGCGAGGCGCTCCAGCATTAGGCGACCCTCTGGCGATGCGTCTCGGGTCTTCATCTTCGCGTAGAGCATCGCGCGGGGTTGGAACTCCGTCGCCACGACACGACGGATGTGGCGAGCCTCGAAGCTGTCCTGCCCGAAGAACGTACGCGCGAGCCGGTGGTAGCCATCGATCGAAATCGCGTAGCGCTGAATCAGCCCGGCGTCCATAAACGAGTCATTGTCGGAACGCTTCCATAGGTAAGACGTCCGCAAATACTTGACGCGCAGGCCGGAGGGAATCATCCGAAACAACCGGGCGACGTGAGCCCAGCAGCTGCCGACAAATTCCTCGTCGAGTGGGATGGCGTCCCAGCGCGCCTTCTTGAAGATGACCGACCCCAAAAAGCTGAAGAACGCCGTCGTGGTCTCGGCACGCTCGAAGTATGTCCGGCGATCATCCTCTCGTCCGAGATCGAAAGTCGTGTCGGGCCGCACGCTGAGGATATGATGCTCCTTGACCGGGTGCATATCCCGGGTGCAGATCGTCAGACCGCAGAGATAGACGTCCAGTCCGCTCTTGATCTGCTCCAGCACCTGCCGGATAGCGTCCGGCTTCATCAGGTCGTCGCTGCTGAACAGCCAGCAGTACTCTCCACGCGCGAACTCGACAGTCCGCGCCATGTCGCGATCGATCCCTCCGCGCTCGTCGCGGCGGTGGTAGTGCAGCGCGGGAAAGCGCTCTTGAAATGTGCGAACGACAGCGGGCGTATCGTCGGTCGAGCCCCCGTCGAGGATTACGACCTCGACGCCCTCGACGATCTGCGGCAGGATGCTCTCGAGCGTCTCCCCGATGAATTCTCCGAAGTTGTAGGTCGGGATGCAGATCGAGAGCTGGATCTGAGCCTCTGGGCCAGCCTCGACGGTCATGCGGCTCGCAACGGTATCTCCACTGGCGCGATCACCGCCTCGACGATCTCGTCCCAGCCGAACGAAAGCCCGCGCGCTCCCGCGCGCACGCGCGCGGCAAGGCGATCGTCGGTCAAGAGGCGGCCGATCGCGCTTGCCAACGTCGCGGGATCGGCCGAGTCCACGAGCAACGCCGTCTCGCCGTCTCGCAGCCAAGGCGGGTTCTGCGGCCCGCGAGTCGTAATCACAGCGGCGCCGTTGACGAGTGCCGCCAGCAGGCTCGTGTAGCCGCTCTCGGCGCCGCCACGGTAGGGCAGTACAACTGCATCGACCGTCCGCAACAAGCGCCCAACCTCGTCATCACTTAGGAATCCGAGCCAGCGTACGCGCTCCCCAAGGCCGAGCCGCTCGATCTCGGTGTCGACGTGTGCGTGGTAGGAATTGGCCGGATCGAGTGATCCTGTCGCCACAAGCAGGGCGTCGGTCCGCGCGAGGGCCTCGAGCAGCTCCTCGAATCCCTTCGCCGGTGCCCAGATAAGGCCGAAGAAGGCGATCACGTGACGCTCGCGCGGGGCAAGGGCCGCGCGAGCGCGGGTATCCGCCGCCGGATCGTCGACGGCGATAGGGATGCTCGGCGCGTTATGCCGTACGACCGTCCGTGCGGCGGCCGACGGATAGCGCGCGACGAGCGCGTCGCGCTCGGCCTCGGTTACGGCCACGATTTGGTCGGCTGCCCACAGCGCGAGTCTCAGCAGGCGTCGCTCGGTCTCGCCGGTGCGAACAAACTCGTGCACGATGAACGTCGTCCGCGGTCGTCCGAGCAGTACCTTCGCCATTCCCGGAAGCAGGTACAGCAGTCGCACATGGCTGCCCTCGACGACCGCGGGAAAGGACGACACGACGAGGTCTGGGCGTGGCCAGGCAAAGCGCGGCCGCGCTCGCAGAAACGCTCTGACGCCCCAGTCACGCAACAGCGGCAGCACTCGTGGGGGCCCTTCGGCCGCGGTCGTCGATGTCGCGCCGGTAATGACTGTCACGTCGTGGCCGGCGCAGACGAGCGCCGTCGCGAGTCCGCGTGTGTAGTCCCCAACGCCGCATGCGACGGGCGGATAGGACGGGTTGAAAAGGAGGATCCTCATGTGGTCGCACGCAGATCCCTCAGCAACCCCTCCGGCAACCAACCGAGCAGCCAGACCGCGGCAAGATAGAGACCGCCCGACACGACCGCGAGCATAAGCGAGGGCACGCCTGTGACGAGCGCGAGCCCGGCGAACGGCACGGCCAGTGCAATGGAGCGAACGACTGGCGCGATGCGGATGGTCTGCGGCGCCATCACGCGTCCCAGCACTACCACTGCCGCGCCGGCGAGCAGGAGCTCGCCGGTCGCGGTCGCGGTCGCGGCTCCCTTGGCGCCGTACGCCGGCACGAGCGCGACAGTCAGGGCGGCATTCAAGATCAAAGGTCCGCAGGTCAGCAGCAGGATCGCGCGGTAGCGGCCGAGACTCAGCAGCGCATACACCAGCACAGCCGTGACGAATGAGCCAAGCAGGCCGAGACACTGAATCTGCAACACCTCCGCCGCCGGCTCGAATTCGGGCCCGGCTACGATCGCAATAATGTCCTTCGCACCGACGAACACGCCGAGCACGATGATCGTGCCGAAGATCGTGGTCGTGTCGAGAACACGTTGAACGCCAAAGCGCAGGCGTTCCCTATCGCTGGCTGCGGCGCGCGCGAAGATCGGCAGCGCTGATCCGACGATCAGGCCCGGGAGCGCAAACAGCACGCTCACAACCCGGAAGGAGGCGCCGAAGTAACCTGTCTGCTGGTCGTTGGAGATCAGCGACATCAGGATCAGCGCGACGCTGAAATAGATGGCACCGGCGGCAGCCGCGGCTGCGTAAGGCAACACCTCGCGCACCAGCTGCCGCCATGCGACCGGTTCGTAACGTGGCCGCAACGGAATCTCGTGACGGACGAGAAGCGCGGTCGGAGCGAGCGCCACGACCGCCGCTGGCACAGCGAGCAGTAGGAACGGCAATAGGCCGGCACCGGCGAGCGCTAGGAGCACGATCCCGACGACGCTGACGATTTGCCGAGCGAGGTCAAGACCTGCCATCCAGCCGAAGCGTAGATGTGCCGCGAGGGCAGCCGACCACGTCAGTTGCAGGTTCTGCAGGACCATCGCAAGCGCCATGGCCGCCACCCCGATCACGAGAACTTGCCCGTAGCCTGCGACCGCGGTGAAAGCTATCGCGATGATCGCGGCGGCAGTCGACAGGACGAGCCGCAGACCGACGATGTCACGCATCATCATGCGGGTATCCGTCCGCGAACCGGCCGACAATTCGCGCACCGCGATGCTCCACAATCCCGCGTCGGTCAGGCCTCCGAACAGTCCGACGATCGTCGTCGCAAGCACATACCGGCCTCCGTCCCCCACGCCGAGATCGCGGAATAGGAAGGCGGCGGAGACGATACTGAGTGCGGCACCGAAGACGTAGCCGCCGACGCGCAGCAGGCCCCCCCGCGCAGCCGTCGGTCCGGCCTGCGATGTCACAAGCACGTCATCGCTGTGGACGTCGGCGACGGAGTAGCTCACGTCCGCCACCGTACCTGACAGCGGCGACCCGCAGCCGCCGTCAGGGTCTATCGACGGATGGCCGCGGTGGTGTGGTGAGTGTGATCGTCGAAGCGGTCGCGTAGCCTCCACCGGCGATGCACGTCGGCCTCAACCTGATCTTCCTCGTCCCCGGGGAGACGGGCGGCATGGAGGTCGCGGCGCGTGAGCTGATTCCAGCACTGGTCGACGCCGCGCCCGAGGGCGTTAGCTTTACAGCGTTCATCAACCGCGAGGCGGCAGCGGCTAAAGACGGTCCTTGGGGCGAGCTGCTGCCCGCCGTGACTGTGCCCGTCAACGCCCGCAACCGCGTCCAGTGGGTTCGCGGCGAGCAAATGCTGCTGCCACGGCTGGCGGCGCGTCACGGGGTCGACCTCGTCCACAGTCTCGCCAGCACGGCACCGGCTCGTGGGCGGTTTTGCCGGGTCGTGACGGTTCACGATCTGATCTACGCTCGCTTTCCGGAGGCCCACGCCGGCATCCGCGACGTGGGAATGCGCCTGCTGGTGCCGCTTGCCACACGGCGCTCGGATCGAGTGATCGTCGATTCGCAAAGCACCGGTGATGATCTGGTCGAGCTGTTGGGCACGCCACGCGAGCGGATCGATGTAGTCCCGCTGGGGCTTGGCTCCGTGCGCCGCGGCGAACCGGCGCCCGAGCAGACGGTGCGCGAGCGCTTCTCGCTCGGGGAGCGCCGGATCGCGCTGAGTCTGTCGGCCAAGCGCCCACATAAGAACCTGGCGGCGCTGATCGACGCGCTCGCGTTGATCCCGGCAGAACGGCGCCCCTTTCTGGTGCTGCCCGGCTACCCAACCGCGTATGAGGCCGAGTTGCGTGAGCGGGCGGCGGCGGCCGGCCTGGCCGATGACGTGCGCTTCCTCGGCTGGGTCGAGAGCGAGCTGATCGAGGGGCTGTGGAGCATCGCCGACGTGTTCGTCTATCCCTCGCTCTACGAGGGCTTTGGCCTGCCGGTGCTCGAGGCGATGGCGCGCGGGGTGCCGGTGGCGTGCTCGAACGCCTCCTCGCTGCCCGAGGTCGCCGGCGATGCCGCCCTGCTGTTTGAGCCGCGAGACGTGAGTGCGATCGCGCAAGCGATCGAACGGGTCCTTTCAGACCCGGCGCAGGCGCAGAGGTTGCGCGCCGACGGGCTTGCCCGGGTGCAGCTGTTCGGCTGGCAGCGCACCGCCCGAGCGACCCTTGATGTCTATCGGCGCGCGCTTGGCCGCGCTCCCGCTTAGCCTTTGCGCTGTGTCGGTACCGCTGTTTGACACCACAACCCCGCTCGCGCCGCTGCGCGAGCAGATCCTGGCGCGGATTGCCGAGGTCGTTGACAGCTCGCGCTACATCCTCGGGCCCAACGTCGAGGCATTCGAGCGCGAGTTCGCCGATTATTGCGGGGCGTCCCATGCGGTCGGCGTCGCCAACGGCACCGAGGCGATCACGATCGCTCTGCGCGCGATGGGCGTCGGCCCGGGCGACGAGGTCGTCGTGCCCTCCTTCAGCTTCTACGCATCGGCTGAGGCGATCCCGCCGACCGGCGCCACACCGGTCTTCTGCGACGTCGATCGCGAGACCTTCTGCGTGACCTCCGAGACGGTCAAGGCGGCGCTCACACCCCGCACGAAGGCCGTGATCGCCGTGCACCTGTTCGGCAACGTCGCGCCGGTGGCGGAGATTGAGGCTCTGGGCGTGCCCGTGCTCGAGGACGCCGCTCAGGCGGCCGGCTCGCAGGACAATGACGGCCGTCGTCCGGGTACCCTCGGGACCGCCGCGACCTTCAGCTTCTTCCCGTCCAAGAACCTCGGCTGCTTCGGCGACGGCGGGGCGATTACGACCAACGACGAGCAGGTCGCAGAACGCGCGCGCGCGCTGCGCTTCCACGGCTCCCGCGACAAGATCAGCTACGAGCACGTCGGCTACAACTCGCGCCTTGACGAGCTGCAGGCGGCAATCCTGCGCGTGCAGTTGCCGCACCTGGACACGTGGGCGGATGGTCGCCGGGCCGCCGGCGAGCACTACGAGCAGGCTGGCCTGGGGGAGCTGGTCGCGCTGCCGCGGCCGGTCGACGGAGCACGGCCGGCCTGGCACTTGTATGTGGTTCGCCGCGAGCGGATCGAGGCGGTCGAAGCGACGCTGGCCGCCGCGGGGCACGGATACAAGGCCTACTACCGCACTCCGATCCACCGCCAAAAATCCATGACCGGCTACGCCACGGGTGTCTCGCTACCTGCTACAGACGGGCTGGCCCGCACGCACCTGGCGATCCCGCTCAGCCCGGTGCTTACAGCTGAGCAGGCCGCAGTCGTGACGGAGGCCATTCGCGGAGCCCGACCGGTTGGCGACTAGCAGTCCGCGAGCGCGCGAAGAGCGTGGCAGATCTCCTCAGCACGGACTCCGAGATCGCCAGCTCGCCGGGCGAGCGCTGAGCTCCTGACGCGCTGTAGATTGTCAAATGAGGCCGCGCACTCCACTGACAGGCCCTCTCCCTCGCCGAGATGAACCTCCGTCGGAATATCTCGAACGGTGCGAGTGACCGGCGCGACGACGATGCTCGTCAGCACGCTTACCGCCTCGGAGCGTGTCACAACGAGAACAGGCCGGCGCTTGTCCTCCTCCTCGGCCCACCAGATCTCCCCCTGCCTCGGAGTGCTCACCAAGGCTCCTCCTCGATCAACGCTCGCGTGCTCGCATCCAACCCCGCGAGCTCGTCGTCCGTTTGCGGTTGGCGCTTGTAGGCCTCGACGATGCTCGCACCGACCAGCCTTTTGCGGTGCTCACCGACAAGGGTCTCCAAGCCGACGCGGACAGCTTCCGAGCGGCTCGCGACAACGCCCGCGGTCACAAGGTCGTCGATTGCCGCGACCAGACTGTCATCCATTCTCGCTACAAGCTGTGTCATTCGTTTAGCATAACATTTCGTTATACATAGGCGGTGGGGGGGCTTGCGCGTTCCCGCACCCGCGATCTGACCGTTCATCGTTGCTTGTCGATAGGCTGCCGCCCACGATGACCACCAAGCGCAGCGCATTGATCACCGGCATCACCGGCCAGGACGGCTCCTATCTGGCCGAGTTGCTGCTCGAGCACGGGTACGACGTGCACGGGATGGTGCGTCGTGGCTCGACCGAGAAGTTCGACCGCATCGAGCACATCCGCAACCGCGTCACGCTGCACCAGGGAGACCTGCTCGACCAGCGCTCGCTGGTCGACGCTATGCGGGCGTCCAAACCGGACGAGATCTACAACCTCGCGGCGATGTCATTCGTGGCCGTATCTTGGATTCAGCCGACGCTGACCGCGGAGTTCACGGGCACCGGGGTGACTCGGATGCTCGAGGCGATGCGCGAAGTCTGCCCTGACGCTCGCTTCTACCAGGCCTCCTCTAGCGAGATGTTCGGCAAGGTGCTCGAGGTCCCGCAGACCGAGAAAACACCGTTCTACCCACGCTCGCCCTACGGTGTCGCCAAGGCCTATGGGCACTTCATCACGGTCAACTACCGCGAGAGTTATGACCTGCACGCGACCTCGGGGATCCTTTTCAATCATGAGTCGGAGCGCCGGAGTCGAGAGTTCGTCACCCGCAAGATCACCTGGCACGCGGCCGCGATCAAGCTCGGGCTCCAGAAGGAGCTGCGCTTGGGCAACCTCGACGCCGAACGCGACTGGGGCTACGCCAAGGACTACGTGGAGGCGATGTGGCTGATGCTTCAGCGCGACGAGCCCGAGGACTATGTGATCGCCACCGGCGAGGCGCACTCGGTGCGCGAGTGCTGTCAGGTCGCCTTCGACGAGGCCGGGCTCGTCGACTTCGAGCGCTACGTGACGATCGACCCGGCGTTTGTCCGACCGGCCGAGGTCGACCACCTGATCGGATCGCCGGCTAAGGCCGAACGCGACCTGGGCTGGAAGCCGGCGACGACCTTTGAGCAGCTGATCCGGCTGATGACGCGCGCCGACCTAGAACTGCTGAGTCAAGGTCGGCAAGCGATTGGTGCGGCGGGCCGATAGACCCAGAAAGGTAGTTTCAGATCTCTAGCTCGCTGAGTGCTTGCTCCGCATCTCCGTCAGGTTGCCGGACCACCCGCTCCCCTCCATCGCGAGAGAGCTTCACTGCGATCCATCGGTCGGTTTGGGGCAGTTCTTCGCGATCTGTCCAGCTCTCTCTGCAACCCCTCGAGTACGCGCACCACGCGCAACCCGCTCTCCCCGTCTGAGAGCGGGACCGTCCCCTCGCGGATGCACTGGACGAAGTGCTCGCACTCCAAGCGCAACGGCTCGGAATTGGGCACTCGCGGGGAGCGGATCTCGCCCGCGCGCGTGATGTACTCGCCATAGCTGTCGGCCTTCTCGTCAAAGCCCTTGTCGTAGATCGTGAGCTTGCGCTCTAGCTCCATGTCGTCGAAGGTCGCCATCCGCTTGGACCCCACGACCGTGAACCGCCGTTCCTTGTGCGGGTCCAGCCAGCTCAGGTGCAGATGAGCCGCTAGGCCCGAGGGGAAACGCAGGAAGCCGAACACCACGTCCTCGACGCCCTCGCGCATATAGCACTCGCCGCGCGCTGAGAGCTCGCTTGGCTCCTCGTCGGCGAGGGCCAACACGACCGAGACATCGTGCGCGCCAAGGCTCCACAGCGCGTTCTCGTCAGAGCGCAGCTGGCCGAGGTTCAGGCGGTTGCCGTAGATGTACAGCGGCTGGCCCAGCTCGCCGGAGTCGAGCGTCTGCTTGAGCAGGCGCACCCCGGGGTGGTACTCGAGCAGATGCCCGACCATCAGGATACGATCGGCCTCGCGCGCGGCGTCGACGACCGCTTGCGCGTCGGCGGTGGATCGAGCCAGCGGCTTCTCCACGAAGCAGTGCTTGCCGGCAGCCAACACGCGCAGCGCGAGCTCGGCGTGGGTGGGGACTGGCGTCGCCAACACGATGGCGTCCAGCCCATCGTCTGTGAGCAGGTCGTCGAGGTCGGCGGTGAAGCGCGTGGAGCGATGCGTGGCCGCCGGGCGCTCGCGCCGCTCCTCGCTGGCGTCGCAGCACCAGCTCAGCTCTACTCCGGGCAGAGCCGCCATATTGCGCGCCAGGTTCGGGCCCCAGTAGCCCAGGCCGACGACGCCTACTCGCACGATCGCTTCGTTCATCTCGCCGGGAGGCTAGCGAGCGGGGTGGCGTAGCCGGCCAGGACGGTCTCCAGAGTGGACTCCAGTGAGAGGTTCTGCGCATTCTCGGCAAACCAGTCCGCGGTGCTCTGGCGCATGGCCAAGCCCGCCCGGTGCACCTGTACGATCGCCTGGGCGATCGTCTCGGGGTCGGCGCTTGCGGCGATCACACCGTTGACGTCCGGCTGCACCAGCTCCACCGCCGCGTTGTCTGGGGCCGCGACAACAACCGCCGGCGTCGCGTGCGCGCACGCCTCGATCACGACCATGCCGTAGCCCTCGCGCTCGGATGGGAGTAGCACACACAGCGCCCGGCGCATGTCAGTGTCGATCAGCTCGCTGTCGGCAAAGCCGGGCGCTGAGATGAACTCGCCCGCGGCGTGCTCGGCGATCGCTTCACGCAGGGCCTCACGCTCGGGGCCGTCGCCGTAGAAGATCGCCTTTAGGTCAGGAATCTCACGAGCCGCCGCCGCGACCGCCGCCGCCCCGATCGTGACGCGCTTCTCAGGGATCAGGCGTCCCGCGAACACCACCAGCGGGTCCGCAGGACGCGGTGCCGCCGGTGTCGTGGACCCGGCGTACAGGCCGCGTAGCAGCGTGACCTCTCCGCGCAGGCCCTGCTCGCGCAGGCGCTCGGCGTGAAGCTCGGAGAAGCAGAACGCGTGCTGACGGACGCGCGCGCACATGCGCTGCACGAGCGCGCCAAAGCGTCCGCCTAGGCCGCCGAGATAGCCGTGCCAGTACTCGCGGCTCCAGACCTCAAACCAGTCGGTCACGAGGCGATAGCGCCCGAGCGGGTGCGCAGCCGCCGCCGCGAGCAGCGAGAAGTAGGGGAAGGCGCACGTGTGTACGGCGTCGTAGCGTCGTCCGTGGAGCAGCAGGTGCCAGAGCACCCCGGCGCCGAATACGAGCGGCGGCAAGATGCGTCGTCGGGCGGGCGGGCCTCCTGTATAGAGCGCCATCCGTGGACCGGCGCAGACCACGCGTATGCGTGGGTCGAGGTCCAGGGTCTCGCCGCGCTCCCATTGGCGCAGCGTCAGATAGGTCACCTCGTGCCCCTCCGCCGCCAGCCGCTCGGCCAGGTTGCGATACCAACGCTCGGCGCCGCCGACGGTGTACGGGTAGAGGCAATCGTAGATCAGGCAGATACGCATCGCCGGGGAGACTGCCAGGAATGGCGCCCCCGGCGCGTCCGGTAGGATGCGGGCCGAAGCGCTCCGAGTCTCTCGGGTCGTGGCTGCGCCACTTTTTGGCCCTTCGCGCGTTTAGGTCAGCGCGGGACCCGACGCAGTTCGCAGGTGGGGACCGACCAAGCGATGAGCACCGTACAGAAGACAAGGCCAATCGCCCCCGATGTCGCCGAGCGGCAGAGCTCGACACTCGTGTCGGTTGTGATTCCGTGTCTGAACGAGGCCGAGAACATCGAGTTGTGCGTCACCACGGCGCGCCAGGTGCTCGACTCCAACGGGCTCGACGGCGAGGTGCTGGTCGTCGACAACGCCTCCGAAGACGACTCGGCTGCGCTGGCCTCAGCCGCCGGCGCGCGCGTGGTCTCAGAGCCCCGGCGCGGTTACGGCAGCGCCTACCTGGCCGGGTTCGCCGCTGCGCGCGGGCGCTACATCGTGATGGCCGACGCTGATCTCACGTACGACTTCAACGAGATCCCCCACTTCGTCAGCGAGCTGGAGGCGGGCGCGGAGTTGGTGATGGGCGACCGCATGGACAACATCCAGCCCGGCGCGATGCCTTGGCTTCATCGCTACATCGGCAATCCGATCCTGACCGGACTGCTCAACCTGTTCTTCCGCACCGGCGTCAAGGACGCGCACTGCGGCATGCGCGCGCTGCGCACCGATGTGCTTCCCCGCCTTGACCTGCGCACTACAGGCATGGAGTTCGCCTCAGAGATGGTGATCCGCGCTTCCAAGCAGAAACTGCGGATCGCCGAGTTCCCGATCGAGTACCACCCGCGCGGGGGGGAGTCCAAGCTCTCCAGCTTCCGCGACGGCTGGCGCCACTTGCGCTTTCTACTCGTGCACTCGCCGACGCACCTGTTCATCGTGCCGGGCACGATTCTCGCCGGAATCGGCACGGTGATCGTCGTGCTCGTCGGCGGTGGGCTCGACCTGTTCGGGCGCTCGTGGGGTATCCACGCGCTGATTGGCGGCGCGCTGCTGATGGTCGTGGGCACGCAGGTGCTCGCGCTGGGGCTATGCGCGCACGCTTACGGCACCTACTTCATGGGCGAGCGCGATCCTTGGTTTGACCGTATGCGCGCGCGCTTCCGGCTGGAGCACGGGCTGTTGCTGGGCGGCTTGTTCGTGCTTGTGGGGCTCGTGCTGGGAGGGATCATCGTCGGCACGTGGTTCTCCCACGGCTTCGGCTCGCTCGCCGACGAACACATGGCGGTCGTCGCCGCGACGCTGATCATCGTCGGGATACAGATCTTCTTCTCGTCCTTTTTGCTGAGCATTCTCGGGCTGCGGCGCCGGTGAGCGGGACCACTCCAGACGCGCCTCTCGCGCCGGCGGTGCGGGTGGCTATCGCGCGCCGGCGTCGCGCGGCGCTCAGGCTTCCGCGTCTCGACGGCGCCGGCGCGGTTTGGTGCCCCGCGGCGATCGTTGGGGCGATCGTCGTTGGGCTGATCGTCTGGCAGGTGACCATCCCCCGGGACTTCTATACCGGCACCAACAGCGTAGGCGTCA
>DATAQR010000011.1:0-8637 GCA_036264565.1 Solirubrobacteraceae bacterium
CGGCCTGGTCGTGCTGCTGTGGTTCGCACGGCGCCTGCTGCACGAGCGCGCCGGTCATCGCGAGCACATCGCGGTCGCCGCGATCGTGCTCGGCGTGCTCGGGGCGGCGCTGACGGCGCCGCCGCACACCACCACCCACAGCGGCGATGAGACGATCACGATCGTCCTGGTCCTGCTGGGAGTGCTGGCGACGACGCCGTATCTGATCAGCGTCACCCGCCGACCCGCTCCGTCGATCGTGATGATCGGCGCCGGGTTGGCGTTCGCTTGGAGCGGTGTCGCGACCAAGCTCGCCTCCGATGACTTGCACAACGGTCACCTGTGGGTGGCGGCGGCATGGGCGATTTCCACCGCCGGCGCCTCCGCCGTCGGCGCTTTGAGCGAGATGAGCGCACTGCAGCTGCGACCGGCGATCCAGGTGGCTCCGGTCGTGTTCGTGACTCAGACGGTCGTCCCGATCGTGCTGGCGCCGCTGATCCTCGACGAAAAGTTCACGGACACCCCGCTGAGCGGAGCGCCGTTGGCGCTGTCCTTGGCGGTGATCGTCGCCGGCGCCGCGGCGCTGGCGCGTTCGCCGTTGCTTCTGGCTTTGATGGACGGCGAGGTCGTCAGTGAGCCGAGCGGCTCGACCGACAGGCCCGAGGAGCGCAACCAGAAGACGACGCGCTCGACGCCGCTCAAAGACGCGGGCGAACCGTCGAGCGAGACAACCAGGACGTCACCCGCGCGCATGTGGCGCTGAGGCAGCGGACCGCGCGCGTTCAGGCGCAGCTCACCGGCGACCGGCAGCGCACCGGCGGTGCGCGCCAGCACCATCTGGCCAACCGTCAGACCGCCGGGAGGTTGCAGGAAGTAGAAGTGATGGTGCAAGCCGAGCGCTCGCGCCTGTGCGCGCAGCGTGCCGCGCGTGCGCAACCAGCGAAACAGCGAGCCCGAGCGCGGCACTTCGGGCACGAGCTCGTCTCCTAGGGAGCGCAGGCCGACGATCGTGGCGTGCGCGTCGGCGCCGTTGTCGGCAAAGGAGGCGTGAATGCCACGGGCGCTCAGCTCGGATGCTATGAGCCCGACCTCGCGCGATGGCACATGCAGCACGAGACCGACATCGCGCTGGTTGGTGCTCACGCGCTTGAGCGGGTGCACGCCCAGGAACAGGCCCGCAAACGCGGTGACCTCGTCGGTGGACATCAACCAGGTGCTGACGGCCAGCAACAGCACGAGCTGGGTGACGAAGGCCACCATCCGCAGCCGCCACAGCGGAATCGGGTTGACGCGCCGCCGAGCGTCGAGCACGAGGTCGACCGCCGCCGGGTCGATCTCGAAAGCCTCCGCGTCGACCGGCGGCTCCACCAGTTCCGGCGCAGCAACGGTGTTCGCGCCGGCAACCGTCAGCAGGCCCTCGCGCGGGTGCGGGGCGCGGCCAGCAAGCTCGTGGCGCTCGGCAAAGCACGCCTGCACGTGCGCGCGTAGCTCACTGGTGTCGTTGGCCAGCCGCAGCAGACCGAGATCGGCCATCGCGCGGGTGTTTAGGCGTGCATGCCCTACGGGCAGGCCGTAGGAGATGACGGGCGTGCCCGTCGCCTTGGCCTCCAGACAGGTGACGCCTCCGGTGGAGTGCACCAGTGCGTCGGCCGCCGCGAGAACCTCTGGCATCCGGTCGGTGAAGCCGTAGACCCGCACCCGCTGCTCCTCGGCGAAGTCCTCGCTCAGGCGCCGCTGCAGTTGCTCGTTGCGACCCGCCAGGCAGACGATCGCGCTGACGTCGGGGATGCTCGCCAGCTCGCGCACCGCGCCCTCGATGTCGCCGACGCCCCAACCCCCGCCCGAGACGACCACCATCCGGCCGTCCTCGGGCAGCTGGAGCGCCCGCCGCGACGCACTGAGCGAGCGCTCGTCCAGGAACTCCGAGGAGATCAACGGGCGCACCAGCCGCGCGCTGCCCTCTCCGGCGATCCGCTCGACCGAGGACAGCGACTCGCCGTACATCACCAGATGCGTGTCGATCCCCGGCTGAGCCCAGAAGAACAGTCCCGTCAGGTCGGTGATCGTCGCCACGGTTGGGCAACGCACCGCCTGCGTGCGGCGCAGGCGCGCCAGCACGACCGTGACGGCCGGGTAGGTGGAGACGACGACGTCGGGGTCGTGTTCGTTGATGTGCCGCGCCAGCGGCCGTGAGCCGAACAGGCACAGCAGCTTGCGCGCCAGAATGCGCACTGGCGCGACTCGCTCGAGCATCCAATAGACGACCGTGTAGGTCCACGGGAAGAAGCGCAGCTGTACGCGATAGCCGTCCTCCACCACCGGCTGTAGCAGCGGCCCCATCGCCGCGAGCCCGTCGATGACCGTGACCTCGGTCGGCTCCGCCGATCGCTCGATCTGTTTGGCCAGCGCACGCGCGGCCGCGGCGTGCCCCTCGCCGACGTCGGCCGAGAGGATCAGGACGCGCTTGGGGCCCGGGCGGCGAGGTGTCTTGGTGCGGTTACGGCGTGCCATAGGTGGAGACCCTTAGAGTGCAAGCCTCGTCCGTCCTGCGGACGGCACGGCCCGTCGCGGACGCGGGGATCGATGCTGAGAGAGCGCGACGACACCCACAGCCTACTGGCCACCGCAACCGCGGACGGTGATGAGCGCTTTCTCACCGCCACACCCACACCAGGGTCGCGAGCGCTGCGCGCGCTGGGGCTGGCGGGCCTATTGGCGATACCGGTAAGCGTTTTCGCCGTCGTAGCGGGCGCCGCGGACGTACCGAGTCCGCTCGTGCCCGCCCGCAGCGGCGGCTGGCCCGGCTGGCTGTCGGGACCGCTGCACGAGCTGGGGCTGCAGCTCGGCTGGAACGGCTTCCAGCTGTGGACGCTGGTGCTCTGCGCCGGCTACGCCGCGGTGCTGGTGGCGGTACGAACGCTGCCCGGCCGTGCCGTCGCCGCGTCGATCTTGGCAGCCAACGCGCTGTTGCTGCTGGGGCCCCCGCTGATCTCCCAGGACGTATTCGGCTACCTGGCGTTCGCGCGGCTGGGGGTGCTGCACGGCCTGGACCCGTACACGCACGTCGCCGCCGAAGCTCCCGTGGACGCCGTCTTCGCGTTCATCGGCTGGCCCTTCCAACACTCACCCTATGGCCCACTGTTCACGCTCGGCTCCTACCCGCTCGCCCTACTCGGGCTCGGGGGAGGACTGTGGGCGCTGAAGGCAGTGGCCGTGGCCGCCAGCCTTGGCGCCGTCGCGCTGACCGCCCGGGCGGCTGCGCGGATGGGTGGTTCGGCCAAGGCGGCGGCGGCGTTCGTCGGGCTCAATCCCGTTCTGCTCCTGCTGGCGGTGGCGGGCGCGCACAACGACACGCTCGTACTGCTCGCGCTCGCGGGGGCGCTGCTGCTGACCGCCGGCTCGTCGCCGCGCCTGCGGGCGGCCGTGGCAGTGCTCGTCGCCGGGGTCGGCGTGAAGGCGTCCGCGGGGCTGGTGATCCCATTCGTCGTACTCGCGCCGCCGCGCCTGCGCGAGCGAGCGCGGGTAGCGCTGGCGGCGATCGCCGCGTTCGCGCTGCTTGTGGTCGTGGCCATCGTCGGGTTCGGGCTGCACGCCTTCGGCTTCCTCGATGCCCTCAACGAGCAGCAGCAACTCGTCGCCACCCACAGCATCCCGCAGGAGACCGCCCGTTGGCTCGGCATGAACGGCCTGCCCGGGTGGTGGCGCGACCTGTTCACAGCAGCATTCGCAGCGGTGCTGGCGCTGACTCTATGGCGCACTTGGCGCGGCGCGGACTGGCGCGCGATGGCCGGCTGGGCGACCATCGCGCTGCTGCTCTGCACCGCCTGGCTACTGCCCTGGTATGCGATCTGGGGGCTGCCGCTGGCCGCCCTCGGCGACAGCCGCCGCCTGCGCGTCGCCACCCTGGCCGTTTGCGCCTACGCGATCCTGATCCACCTGCCGCTGGCCGAACCCGTCCTCAGCCCGCCCCGGCATCTCATCAGCACGCAGCGGGGGAGCGTCCGCGACGACGTCGTATTCGCCGGTCTGAAGGTGCAACGCCACGCTGTGATCGATCTCGGTCGCTGAGGCCTCGGGGCGCAGGCGACGGATTCGCAGCGCGTCGAGACGGCGGAACTTGAGGATCTCGAGCACGTAGACGAGGTAGACACTCGCGGCGACCACGAACACGGCGAGAGCGACTATCACTACCAGCCAGCCGCTATCCAGGTGTCCTTTGTGATCTGAATAAGGCACGAACCGCAACGCGAGCGCAAAGCCCGCGAGCATCAAAGTCCACGCGTACAAGTAGGCGATCGTACGTCTCGTCGAGAAGCCGATGCGAGCCATCCGGTGGTGAAAGTGCTCGCTATCGGCCGCGTAGATCGGGCGCCCGTACTTCAGGCGCTTGAGCACGACGAAGGTCGTGTCCAGGAAGGGGACCGTGAGCAGAATCAGCGGCAGCACGAACGACACGACCACGGGCGTCTTGACGGCTGCCTCGACAGCCACTACACCCATCAGCAGGCCGAGCAGGTTGGCGCCGCAGTCGCCCATGAAGCTCGAAGCCGGCGGGAAGTTGTGCAGCAGAAAGCCGAGCGCCGCGCCCGCGGTGATCGCGGCCAGCACGCCGGGGGCGGAGCGATCGAGGTCAAACGCGATGATCGCAAGCGTCCCCGCGATGATCACGCACACGCCCGCGGCCAGGCCGTCGACGCCGTCGGAGAGGTTGACGATGTTCATCATCACGACCAGCCCGATCACGGTGAGCACCGGGCCGGCGTTGGTCGGGCCCGCTTTGGGGAAGTGCAGCGTGCCGGCGAACGGCAGCGTGACCGACTTCACCGCCACGCCGTAGTGCACGACGATCACGGCGGCGGCGATCTGTCCAGCGAGCTTGACCAGCGGCGGCAGGTCGAAGCGATCGTCGAGCGCGCCCACGACCGTGATCACCGCGGCGGCGATCAGCACCCCGTGCCAGAGGTCGTCGCTTTCGCCATAGCCGGCCGGCAGGAAGGCCAGCATCGCGACCAGTACGCCGGCGAAGATCGCCAGCCCCCCGAGCAGCGGAGTGGCGCGGCTGGAGAGACCGCGCTCGCGCGGTTCGTCCACGGCGCCCACGGCCGTAGCCAGCCGCATCGTCAACGGCGTCAGCAGCGCCGTGACCACCGCCGCGACGAGGAATGCGTAGAGCGCGTCGATCTCTTTCAGATGCGCCATCTGAGAAGCGACAGCATCGCATGGACGGAGGCGCTGCGCGCCTTTCGACCGGCGCATGCGCCGGTCGCCGACCCGTACATGTACGGGTCGGACGGGGCCGTACATGTACGGCCCCGCACATCGGCGCATGCGCCGATGTGAACTACAAAGTCGCTATGCGGCCGTCACCGCGCTCAGCTGCTCGTACAGCGGATAGCGCTGCACGATCGCCCGCACCCGCTCACCGAGTTCCCCGCGGCGCGCCTCGAACTCCGGTGTCAGCGCGGTGGCGACGATCTCGCCGACCTCGGAGAAGTCCTCGACACCGACACCCCTGGTCGCCAGCGCGGGCGTGCCGATGCGCAGCCCCGATGCCTCCATCGGCGGGCGCGGGTCGAACGGGACGGCGTTGCGATTGACGGTGATGCCGATCTCGTGCAGGCGGTCCTCGGCGGCGCGGCCGCTCAGCTCCGGCTCGCAGGCGCGCAGGTCGACCAGCGCCAGGTGCACGTCGGTGCCGCCGGTGAGCACGTTGACGCCGTGTCCAGCCTTCAGCAGCTGCTCGGCCAACGCCTTGGCGCCGTCGATCGTGCGCCGCTGGCGCTCGGCGAACAGGTCGCTTGCGGCGATCCGCAGGGCAACGGCCTTGGCGGCGATCACGTGCTCCAGTGGGCCGCCCTGCTGGCCGGGGAAGACAGCCGAGTCGATCTTCTTGGCGTGCTCGGCCTTGCACAGGATGATCCCCGCACGCGGACCGCCGAGCGTCTTGTGTGTGGTGGTCGTGACGACGTCAGCGCCGTGATCGAACGGGTTGGGGTGCAGCCCGGCGGCGACCAGGCCCGCGAAGTGGGCCATGTCCACCATCAGCAGCGCCCCCACGTCGTCGGCGATCTCGCGGAAGCGTGCGAAGTCCAGCTGGCGGGGGTAGGCCGACCAGCCCGCGAGCAATAGCTTGGGTCGGCGCTCGCGCGCGATCCGCGCCACCTCGTCCATGTCGATCACGCTCGTCTCGCGGTCGACCTCGTAGGCAGCGATGTCGTACAGCCGCCCCGAGACGTTGATTTTCATCCCGTGCGAGAGATGGCCGCCGTGCGCGAGCGAGAGCCCCATGATCGTCTCGCCCGGCTGCAGCAGCGCGTGATAGACGGCGGTGTTGGCCTGCGCCCCAGCATGCGGCTGCACATTGGCGTGCTCGGCCCCGAACAGCGCCTTGGCGCGGTCGATCGCCAGTTGCTCAGAGACATCGACCCACTCGCAACCGCCGTAGTAGCGGCGCCCCGGATACCCCTCGGCGTACTTGTTCGTGAGCACCGACCCCTGGCATTCGAGCACCGCCTGGGGCACGAAGTTCTCCGAGGCGATCATCTCCAGCGTCTGTTGCTGGCGCTCGAGCTCGCCGCGCAGTGCGTCCGCGATCTCCGGATCGACCTCGGCGAGTGGGCGGTTGAAGTAGTCGGGCTGCAGATCGGGCATCGGCGCGCTCCTTAGTCTGGAGTGATCGTCTGAGATGCCCAGGCGCGCGGCGTTCTAAGCGAGCCGCTCCCCGGTGGTTCTCCACCTCTGGCGCCAGTCGCGGCTGCTCAGGACGAGGCTAGCACGGGACGGTGCGCGAGTTTCGTCGCACACGGCGCGTAGCTTTGTTCGCATGTCATGCGATTCACGCGAAACAACCGATCCATCCGGGCGCCGAGTGCTGTTTGACGAGCGCACCGAACAGCACCTTGGGCGGCGCCGGCCCCAGATGCTCAACCATGTAACAGCGATACTCGACACAATTAACCGGCCGGACATCCACGAAAACGATCCGGCGCCTGGTCGCGAGCGCTTCTTTCGTCGCGATCTCGGTTCCACACGCTTTCTCCGCGTCGTCGTAGACTTCAATGAGTCTCCAGCCTTCGTGGTGACAGCCTTTGTCCAAGACTACGAGTTGGTGAGCAAACGATGACCGTCACGATCGGCAGCACCACCTTCGATAAGCACGAGTACGACGTGCGCGGCGACGTGCTCTACCTAAGCGTGGGAGATCCCAAGACCCCTTCCCGAACTGTTGGGACCACTGAGGGGCACGCCGTTGACTACGACGAGTCCGGAGTAATCATCGGGATGGTGCTCGTGAACGTTCGATTTCTCCTCGATAGAGACGGCGCCATAACCGTTACGGTCCCGCCCGACCGCGTGCTGCCGGCAAACATCGAGTCGGCACTGGTAGCCGCCTGACCCCCCCAGCCGCCGGGTGTCCACGGTGGCTATGAGCGCCACCTAGACTCCTCGTCATGATCGAAGACCTGATCGAACAGATCGAGGCTCGCTTTGCCGAGCTCGGCGAGCAGATGACCGACCCCGAGGTGATCGGCGATCGCAATCGCTATGCCGAGGTGGGGCGCGCCTATCGCCAGCTGGAGCCGGCCGCAAAGCTCGCGGCGCAGTGGCGGCTTGTCAGCGACGATGCGGCCGGCGCCGAGGAGCTGCTGGCAGAGGGTGGCGAGGACTCCGAGCTGCGCGAGATGCTGAGCGCCGCGCGCGAGCGCGTCGAGCAGCTCGAGGAGGAGATTCGTTTCGCGATGGTCGAGCGCGACCCCAACGACGAGAAGAACGTGATCGTCGAAATCCAGGGCGGCGCCGGCGGTGACGAGGCGGGGCTGTGGGCGGGTGACGTCTACCGCATGCTCACCCGCTATGCGGAGCGCGCGAGCTTGAAGCCGGAGCCATTGGAGATAGGCGAGGGCAAGTACACATTTGCCGTCAAGGGCGAGAACGCCTATTCGATCTTCAAGTTCGAGGGCGGCACGCACCGCGTTCAGCGTGTCCCCCAAACAGAGTCCCAAGGTCGCATCCACACCTCGACCGCCACGGTGGCGGTATTGCCTGAAGCCGAGGATGTGGACGTGGAGGTCAACCAAGGCGACCTGCAGATCGACGTCTACCGCTCCTCCGGCCCGGGCGGGCAGTCGGTCAACACGACCGACTCGGCGGTGCGGATCACCCACAAGCCGTCGGGGATCGTCGTCTCGATGCAGGATGAGAAGTCGCAGCTACAGAACCGCGAGAAGGCGCTGCGAGTGCTGCGCGCGCGGCTGTACGAGCGAGCGCTCGCCGAACAGCAGTCAGAGCTGGCGGCCGACCGCCGCTCGCAGGTCGGCACCGGCGACCGCGCCGAGAAGATCCGCACCTACAACTACGGCGAACGCCGCGTCACCGACCATCGCGTCAAGCTGACGCAGCACAATCTCGACGCGGTGCTCGAAGGCGAGCTCGAACCCTTCACCGCCGCGCTGGAGGCCGACGAGAAGCGCCGCCGTCTCGAGGCTCAGTCGGGCGTGCGCTGATGACCGCGCTGCGCGGTGTCAGCATCGCCGACGCGCTCGACAGCGCGCTCGTAGCGCTCAACGCGGCGGGCGTCGACAGCCCCCGGCTCGACGCCGAGCTGTTGCTCTCGCTGTCGCTCGGCGTCGATCGCGCGCAGCTGGTCATGCATCCCGG
>DATAQR010000016.1:0-5647 GCA_036264565.1 Solirubrobacteraceae bacterium
CACCACGACTTCGAGTGGCCAGGATCGCAGGCTTCCATCGGTCGCGAGAATCTCCCGAATCAGCAGTAGCGCTCGACCACAGCGTCGGCGACGAGGCCGAGCAGCTCGTGTCGCCCCTCTGGAAGCGCCGCCGGCAACGACGCCTTCGCCACCGCCACGATCGACAGCGCCCGCTCGCGAGCCTCGTCGAGTGCGCCGGTGGCGGCGATCCGTTCACACAGCGCCTCGGCGCGCTCGCCTGCCCCCCGCGATGGGGGGTGCCCGTCAGGGTGCTCGGGGCCGGTCAGCGAGGAGAGGTCAAACGCGGCGATCTCCTCGTCGCGCTCGCGCGCGAGGATCAGCGGCAGCGTGACGGTGCCGTCCAACAGGTCGGTGCCGCGGGCCTTGCCCGTGCGCTGCGCCGGCCCGGAGACGTCGAGCACATCGTCGAGCAGCTGGAAAGCAAGTCCGATTTGGCCGGCAAACGCCCCAAGCGCCGAAGCAAACTCGATGCCTCCCGCGGCGACGACCAGCGCTCCCAGCCGGCACGAAGCCTCGAACAGAGCGGCCGTCTTCAGCCGGCAGCGCTCCAGGTAGCGCTCGACCGCGATATCGGCGGAGTAGGCGTCCTCGCGCTGGAGCAGCTCGCCGGCGGCAAGCGCCGAGCTGGCGTCCGAGAGCGCTTGCAGCTGCTCGGCGTCGCCGTTTCGCGCCAGCTCGGCAAACGCGCAGGAGAACAGCAGATCGCCTGTCGCCACAGCGGTGTTTCGGCCGGCGACCGCCGCGACCGTGGGGTGACCCCGGCGCAGTTGTGCGCCGTCGATCAGATCGTCGTGGACGAGCGTGGCCGAGTGGACGAGCTCGACCGCCACGGCCGCTCTGATCAGGCTCTGCTCGCGCTCGGAGCCGTTGCTGACACCGCCCGCGGCCTCGGCGGCCAGCAGCACCAGCAGCGGGCGCAGGCGCTTGCCGCCGGCCACAACGGTCGCCGTCGCGTGCGTGGCCAGCGGAGCCCCAGCCTGGGCCGCGACGTCCTCGAGATGCGTCTCCGCTCGCCCCATCCGCTCACGCAGGGCAGAGCCGCCTCGACGCATGATCTCCTCGACCGCCTCGACATCGGCGGCGATGCCGGCAGCGGCTGGGTGCAAAGGGTTCATGACTCGTGGACCTAGAGCGCTCATCCGGGGACGGTAGCGCCGTGGAGCGCGATGATGCCGCCCGCCATCAGCGTGTAGCGCACTTCAACGCAGCCCGCGCGCTCCAGTTCGGCGGCAAGCTCGACCGGCGAATGGAAGCGCTTGACCGAGTTGGGCAGGTAGGTGTACGCCTGCGCGATCGTGCCCTGTCCAGCCTGCTCGCGACCGCGCGAGGCCAGGGCGGCAAGACGGCCGATCAGGGGGACCACTCGATCGAACCACACTCTGAAAAACAGGGACAGAGGTGGCCGCGTGGGCGTCGTCATCTCCAGCACCACCACGCGCCCACCCGGTCGTACGACGCGAACCATCTCGGCCAGGCCGCGGCTGAGATCGGAGAAATTGCGCGCGCCGAAGCCGACCGTCGCGGCGTCAAAGCTCCCATCCGGATAGGGAAGGTCGAGCGCATCCCCCCACTCGAAGCTGAACGCAGCGTCAACGATCTGTGAGAGCAATTTGGGGTCGGGCGCGGCAGCCTTTTTGCGGGCGCGCGCAAGCATCCCCTCGGAGAAGTCGCTGCCGATCACCTCGCCACCCGGCGAGACGCGCCTCGCCAGCTCCAGGGCCAGATCGCCCGTGCCGGTGGCAACGTCGAGCACGCGGCTGCCCGGCCCTACTCGTGCAAAATCGGCGGCGCGCTCACGCCAGCGGTGATGAAGCCCGGCGGTCATGACCGTGTTGAGCAGGTCGTAGACGCCCGCCACGCGGTCGAACATGCTCCGCACCTGCCTCGCCTCCAGGCGCCCGGCTGCAGCGTCGGCCGGATCGAGTCCGCCGGACATTGCCTCGTGCGCCTACTTGAGCTGCGAGAGGAAGAAGACGGCGGCGCTGAACTTCTTCGCCGGCAGGTTCTTGAAGGAGGGCATCGGCGCGGTCGGGTTGACCAGAGTACGCGCGATCCCCTGACTGGGCAGGCGGGCGCCGACGTGCGTCAGGTTCGGTCCGGGTCCGTCGTTGCCATTCTCGCCGATCTTATGACATGCCAGACAGCCGGACTGAGCAACAACAGCCTTGCCGGCTTCGTATTCGGCAAGCGTCTTGCCACCGGCCTGCTTGACCGCCGTCGGCGTCGGCATTTCGATCGCGGTCGGCGAGCCGGCGTTGGCGCCCTGGTAGGTCAGCAGCGCCATCGCGCAGATCACGAAGATCCCCGTCAGCGTCGCGACCGGCCGGCGCTCGGGCCGGCGCTCGGGGCCACGGTCATAGAACGGCAGCAGGAACAGCAGGATCATGCCGATCGTCGGCACGCCGATCGTCGCCAACGGGACGAGGCTCGGCGGCTTGATCACGCGCAGGAGCTCGAACAGGAAGAAGAAGTACCACTCGGGCCGCGGCACATAGGTGGTCGTCGTCGGGTTGGCCTTGGAGCCAAGCTCGGCGCCGAGCACGAGTGACATCGTGATGATGCAGGCCATCACCACGCACGCCATCAGCGAGTCCTTGGCGACCGCGTAAGGGAAGAACGGCTTGCCTTCGGACTTCAGGATCGAGTACTCGCGCAGGTACTCCTCCTTCTGACGCCGGTTCACGCGTCGGCCTTACGCAGCTCAGGATTCTTCTCGGCTTTTATCCACGGCGGGGCGGTCGTGCCGAGCTTGGCCACCAGATACAGGTGCGCGCCGATCAGCGCCGCCAGCAGGCCCGGCACCAGCAGCATGTGGATCGCGTAGAAGCGCGAGAGCGTGGTCGCCCCGAATTCAGGGCCGCCGCGCAGGAAGTCGCTCAGGTACGGGCCGATCAGCGGGCCGGTGCCGTTGATGTTGACGCCGACGATCGTCGCCCAGTAGGCGCGCTGGTCAAACGGCAGCAGGTAGCCGGTGAACGACATCACCATCGTCAGGATCAAGAGCACGACGCCGATCACCCAGTTGAGCTCGCGCGGGTACTTGTAGGCGCCGAAGAAGAAGGTGCGCCCCATGTGCAGGAAGACCAGGATCACCATCACCGAGGAGCCCCACTTGTGCATCCCGCGCACGAACTGCCCGAGGAAGACTTCGTTGGTGACGTGGCGGATCGATTCGTAGGCGCCGCCGGAGGGGTCGGGCCGGTAGAACATCGCTAGGAACACGCCAGTGACAGCTTGGGAGAGGAAGGCGAACATCGTCGCCGAGCCAAGCGTGTAGAACCAGTTAGTACCGCGCGGCACCTTGCGGAACATCGTCCAGCGGGCGACGCCGCTCAGCGAGGTGCGCTCGTCGACCCAGTCGACGACGGTTGAGCCCCCCTCTTTGGCGTGGTCGATCGGCCTGGTCTTGACGTCTGGACTGCCGGGTCGCGGCGGCGGCGCCTTCAGCGCCGAGGGCACCGGTGGGGCTGGGAGCTTGGGTGCGCGTGCCACCGGCGCCTACTTCTGGATCGACGGGCGGGAGGGGTAGGCGAACTGGCCGATCCCGTCGATCGGCTCGCCCGGGTCGCGCGGGTTGAAGCGTTCGAGCTCGCTGTTGACGCTGTAGCGCGGCCCGATCTGGACTTCGCCTCCCACCACTCGCGTGTAGAAGCGGTCCAGCGGCCGGACCGGGGGCCCGCCGACGGGGACGCCGAGCAGGTCGTAGACGCCGCCATGGCAGGGGCAGATGAAGCGCTCGGCGGCGTCGACCCAGCGCACTGGGCAGCCCAGGTGCGCGCAGCGCGAGGTGATGGCGATGAACTGCGTGTGCAGATCTGGCTTGTCGGTATCCAGTTTGGGATTGCGCTTGCGCACGTACACGGTCGCCTTGCCGGCCTCGCCGATTCCCGGCGTTAGCGTGATCACGGTTGGGACGTAGTTGTTTTCGGTGAACATGTCGGTCGGACCGACGCTCTCCCAGGTATGGGGCGCCTCTTTGAAGATCGGCCCGATCGCAAAGCCGAGCGCCGGTAGCGCAAATGAGGCGGCAGCGATGGCGCCGGCGGCGTGGGTCGTCCCCGTCATAAAGCGGCGGCGCGTGACCGTCTCGCCCTCGAAGGCTCCCGGGATGTTGCGATCCTGGGTGTAGGGCGAGGAGTGCTTGCCGTGCTTGGACACGGGCGAAACAATATCGACTGAGCAGCGCGCTGGCAGCCGCGCAGCGCCACGCCGAGCACGAACCGGCGGTCGCGAGCGAGCGCGTAGGCGAGGCGGTTCGGGCAGCCACACGGTGCCCGCTAGCCGGCCTCCGGCGATGAGGACGTCAGGGCGCGCATCGCGCTCAGAGCATCGGGCGAACCGGCGCGAGCCAGCGCCTTGGCGCGCTCGTGTGCGGCGCTCGCCCCCCATCCCACCGCTCGCGCGCCCGCGCTCCAAACGGCGCTGGCCAACTCGGGATTGCCGGCGCCGTGAGCGAGCGCGCTGAGCGCTATTACGTCGGCCAGCTCGGCCACCGCCTCGATGTCGCCGAGCGCCACCAGCCGTGCCAGGCCGAGCGCGTACAGCCGGTCGCCGGCCAGCAGGCCCAGATCCTGCTCGGGCGCGCGCACGACCCGCGGTGAGTGGTAGTGCAGCAGGTAGCCCTCGTAGATCGTCTCGATCAGCAGCTCGTATTCAGGCCACTGCCCGTCCACACGCGGCCCGGCGACAGCCGCCTGAGCGGGTCCCGGCGTCCCGTCACCGGGCGCGATCGGCGCGAGCAGGCCGGCGATCAGGCCCCCCTCGGCCTGCAACAACATACGCAGCCGCTCGAGCGTGTCACTCATGAGGCCGGCAACGGTCGTTTCGACGGGCGGCGGCTCACCTGTGCCCCAGGGGGTTTGAGATCTCCGCGAAGGCGGCGGCCGCCGCCGCGACCGTCAGCTCGATCTGCTCGGGACCGTGCGCCAACGATGGGAACCACGCCTCGAACTGCGAGGCTGGCGGGTAGACGCCGCGCGAGAGCAGCTCGCGACACCAGCGCGCGTAGCCCTCGCCGTCGCAGGCCCGCGCTCCCGCCATGTCAAGGACGGGCGTCTCGCTGAAGAACACCGTCAGCAGTCCGGGCGCACTTGCGATCTGGATCGGATAATCACCCGCGGCTTCGCGCAGCCCGGTGGCGAGTTCGTCGGTGATCCTGGCCAGGCGCAAATAGGCCTCATCGTCGAGCAGCGCAAGCGTCGCCAGACCTGCAGCCACCGCGAGCGGGTTGCCAGAGAGCGTGCCCGCCTGGTAGACCTCGCCGGCCGGAGCGAGCATGCGCATCAGCTCCGCACGCCCACCGACGGCGCCCGCCGGAAGTCCCCCGCCGACGATCTTGCCCATGATCGTCAGGTCGGCTTGCACATCGCTCTGTTCTTGCATGCCGCCGCGCGCGACGCGAAAGCCGCTGATTACCTCGTCGAGGACGAGTAGCGCGCCGGCCTCCTCGGCTTGGCGGCGCAGCAGCTGCAGAAACCCCTCACCGGCCGGCACCACGCCCATGTTGGCCGGCAGCGGCTCGGCCAAAATTGCGGCGATCGGCTCCCCCGACCGCGTCGCCGCGATCAACGCCTCCGGGTCATTCCAGGGCACGACCGTGGTGGCGGCTGCCGCGCTGGCGGGCACG